>JBBISO010000219.1:0-5209 GCA_037441325.1 Acidobacteriota bacterium
GTCATTATCGAGGAACTGGTCAAATTACGTTCCGCGATCATCCAGGCAGAAGGTTCCCAACTCGGTGAAGCATTGATTCATCTTATGGCTGTAGTTGCAGACAAATTCATCAATCACAACTGCAATCACACGAGATGGGAGAACACGAGAGGGGTTTTGAAGGGAAAGATGGACCGTCACGATTACGCGTTCAAGCCGACCTTTGCGGAAATGGCACCATGCAACGCCGGCGGCGGTCTGGAATGGGCGATCAATAATGTTTTGGAAGCTTACGAAGAACTGGCCAAGCTGGCTTCGGGCAACGATTCGAAGCCGGTTGAAATCTCCCTCGGTTCCGCCACCAGCCTGCCGCAAATCGCCGGCGGAAGCATCACGGCGGTGGTCGTCGATCCTCCATACGCCGACAACGTCCAATACTCCGAACTCGCCGATTTCTTCTATGTCTGGCTCAAACGCACGCAGGGGCACCGCCGGCCGGAATGGTTCTCGACTTATCTGTGCGAGCACGATCAGGAGGCCGTTGTCAATATCAGCCGGCATAAAGACGGCGGAAGGAAATCAACGGCGGAGGCGCGCAAGGAAGCGCATGCCTTCTATCAGAGGCTGATGACCGACACCTTTAAAGAATGCCGGCGCATCCTGCGCGACGACGGCGTCCTGACCGTGATGTTCACCCACAAGAAGCAGGAAGCCTGGGAAGAGCTGTTCATTTCGCTGATCCGGGCCGGTTTCACCATCACGGCGACATGGCCGATCAAGACCGAAAGCGAGCACAGCCTGCACCAGGCTAAAAAGAATGCGGCGCAGAGCACGGTCATTCTCGTGGCGCGCAAGCGCCCGTTGCAGGCTGGTGTTGGTTACTTCGACAGCGCCATGCGCCGGGAAATCCGGGACAAAGCTCAATCGACGGCCGAGCGGCTCCAGAAGGAAGGGCTGAATCCCGTGGATCAGCTCGTGGCTGTTGGCCTGGTCGCCAAATCCGGAGATAAAGTCCAGATGCTCCCTGCCAAAGAGCGCCGCCGCCGCCGCCCGCTCGAGCAGGACGAAGTAGTCGAGACGCTATTCGGCCCGGTAAGCGCCGCAAAGAAGCGCCGTAAAAAGGACGCTCTCAAAGTCCATCCCAACGATCCCGAGTTTCGGACCGCACTGGACGGTTGCCATGCCCTGGCGCTTCGGCATATCGAGGCGGGAGGAGGCGCTGCCGGCATCGGCTCGGCAAAAGCCCTGGTGCGGCAGCAGCGCTGGAGCAAGGATTCTCCGGTGGCCCAATTGATGGAGGCGTTGGTGCATGCCGCTCCGCCCGCAATGCGCATCGACAAAGGAAAAACATCCGCAGCGGCGAAATTCCCGGAATTTCGAGCCTGGCAAGCTTTGTTGGAGCCGCTGTTTGGGATGCAAGCTCCGGATTGGACCGAGAAAGCGCCGCCTCAGCGCGAATTATTCGCTGAATTGGTGGCCGAAGAAGAGCAAGACTTTGCAGAGGATGAGGAAGAGGAATTGGACGAGGAGGAAGTGGATTGAGCGCTCGCCCCAAATCTCAATCATTATCTGAGTCGCAATGCAGTCTTGGCAACAGATCATGGCGCCGCTTCCTGCGCGGGCCGGACGCGTCTCTTCTGGAAGAGCTTTACATTCCGGCGCTTGCCTTGGGCATTCGCTATGACCGCTGCTGCTCCTATTTTTCGAGCACGGTTCTGGCAGCAGCAGCGCGCGGATTCGGCCGTTTGATCGAACGCCTCGAGGCGATGGGCGACAAGGCTCCCCGGCCTGCTGTGCGCCTTGTGGTTAATGAAGAGCTCGCCCGCGAAGATATCCGCGCCCTGACCGAAACCGGAGATACGCGCAAGCTGGAAGAAATCCTCGGCCGCAGGTTCAGGCAACCGAAAGAAGCTCTGGAAAAGAAACGTCTGGCGATGCTTGCCTGGCTGGTCAAGAAAGGGCTTCTGGAAGTTCGCGTCGGCGTCATGCGGCATGGCGAAGGGATTGTCCATGCCAAGTTCGGGATCGTGACCGATGCACAAGGAGACGCCGTCGTTTTCAGCGGAAGCGGAAACGAATCGGCCCAGGGAGTGGCGGCCAATTACGAGCGCCTGGAGGTTTCCACTTCCTGGGAAGATCAGGAGCGATACGATGAGTATGCAAGGGAATTTGAATCCTTATGGAGCGATACGCATCCCGACGTTCACACTCTGACGCTCCCGGAAGCTCTGCGGCTCAAGCTCATCAGGTTTGCGCCGAAAAATCCGCCTGTTATTGAACCCTCCGCAGCGATGGCTCGCCAAAAAGCCGCGATGATCTGGCGTTTCCTGGTCGAAGCACCCTATCTCCCGGGCGGCGGAACGGCCTGCGATAAGACTGCGATGGTCGATCTTTGGCCTCATCAGCAAAAAGTCGTCGATGAAGCCGCCGCTGCCTGGCCCGAAGGCCGGCTGCTGTGCGATGAAGTCGGGATGGGGAAGACAATAGAAGCCATTCTCATCCTGCGGCGGCTTATGGCCGGACGGGGAGTCCGCCGCGTCCTTTTGCTCTTGCCCGCAGGCCTGCTGAAGCAGTGGCAGGATGAATTGCGGGAAAAAGGCGGAATGATCTTCCCGCGCCTCGAGGGAATCAATACCCTGGTCTGGCCGGACGGGAAAGAATTGCGGATCGGTAGCCTTGCGGAAGCGCTCGAGCAGGATGTTCTGCTTTTGAGCCGGGAGACAGCCCGAACCGAGAACAATTTTCCCGCGGTGCTGGCAGCCAAGCCGTGGGATCTTGTGATATTGGACGAGGCTCATGCTGCCAGGCGCCGTGAGCAACAGGAAGGAGAATTCAACAAGGGAACCTTGCTGCTGGATTCGCTGCGCCGGTTGCAGCTTCAAAGAAAGGCAAGGGGATTTCTGCTATTGAGCGCAACGCCGATGCAGACTCACCCATGGGAACCGTGGGATCTTCTCTCGGTGCTTGGAGAAGGAGGGAAATGGATCTCGGAATTTTCCGGGGTTCGGGATTACTACGCGGCGGTGGCAGCCGCGGAACGGGGAGGGTGCGATCTTGAAACGGCTCGAAAGGCTGCGAGGATGATCGTCGGAGATCCGGAGTTTCCCCCGCCATCATCGGCCTCCGTCACTTCCCAGGATAGCGAAGCGATTGCGTGCATGCTTGCGTTCGCCGTTCCGACGGAACGTCCCAAGCTCGCTTCGTGGCTTCGCCGGGGTTCCCCGCTCGGCCGGCGGATGCACCGGAATACTCGGGCGACGCTCAGGCGGTATTACGCCATGGGACTACTTAAAGAGGAACCGCCTACGCGAAATGTGCAGGATGTCCGCTTTGATTATCAAGACCGGGCGGAGCGGAAGGTTTACGATTCGGTGACGGCGTATATTGAAAAACGGTTTGCTGAGCTTGAGGAGGAAAAGCCGGGCAAGGGCTTTGTCATGACTATTTACCGCAGGAGGGCATCGAGCTCCCCCGTTGCGTTGCGATGCAGTCTGGAACGACGCCGCGACGGCCTGGTTCGGGTGATTGAAAGGAGGGCATATGATCCCGATTTGGGCCGCGAAGAGAGCATCGACCGCCGGGATGTGGACGACCTCGGCGAAGGAGAATTCCCGGAGAAGATTTCAGCTGCCTTGCCGACAGATCCCCGGATCGCGAAAAGCGAGCTTGAAGACGTCAATATCTTGATTGCCGACCTGCAGGCGCTTGGTCCCAGAGACAGCAAGCGCGACCAGTTTTTTGACGTGTTGCGCCGGATTACTGAAGACGGCCGGCCGGTGCTTGTGTTTACGGAGTATGCGGACACGATGGATTATCTGCGGGAGACGCTTGTCTCCCATTATGCAAAATCGCTTGCATGCTACAGCGGAGACGGCGGCCGGATCTGGGACGGAGAAATCTGGCAAGAAGTAAGCAAGGATGTCATCACCACGATGCTGCATCGGGGGGAGCTACGGGTTTTGATCTGCACGGACGCCGCGAGCGAGGGCCTCAACCTGCAGGCGGCCGGCGCTGTCATCAACTATGACCTGCCCTGGAATCCAAGCAAAGTCGAGCAGCGGATCGGCCGCATCGACCGCATAGGTCAGAAGTATGCGGATGTTCGTGTGGTCAACTTCTTCCTCAAGAACAGCGTGGACGACCGCGTCTATACGCTGCTGCGCCGCCGGTGCGGTTTATTCGAGCACTTTGTGGGGACCATGCAGCCGGTTCTGGCCGAGGCGCGAAAAATGCTGCTTGGCCGCGAACGGGAAAATTTGGCTGTATTAGAAAAGGTTGCCAAGCAGGTGGAAATCGATTTTCTGGCCGGCGAGACCTACCTGGAGAGCATTGCTCAAAAAATTCAACAGCTCCCGGCGGCCGCCGAACGAAAAGATACCGTAAAAGCTCTGCTACTGCTTCAGGGCGATTTTGGTCCGCGTTGCCGGGCGGATAAGGAATCCGGCAAATATGTTATTTCGGGAGGCGGTTCCCCCAGAGCGGCCTATGCATCATCCATCGAAACGCTGGAAAAGGACGCGGCGGCCAGACCGATATCGCTGCTGGATCCCGACCTGAGGAAACTTGCCGACTTGCTTGCCCGGCCCGGTGAACATCTTCCGCTGGTCATAGGTTCGTTTGAAAACGGAGCATTCCGGCGCTCGGTTGCATATTGGCTTGGAAGTGAAGGCGCAATTGCAGTGGAATCGATGGCTGAACTTGAAGCTCGGATTGTTCACTGGGACGGCCGGTATCCTGATGCAGAGGAGTGGTTGCGCGTGCAGGAGATGGCGAAAGAGCAAGCCCGAAAGCAGGCAATGGAAATGGAGCGCATGTCACGGGAACGGGAACGAACCGGCCTGGAGCGTCAATTGCAGGCGGCAAGGTTACGGCTGATTCGGGAACTCGGACGTTATATCAGGTGCTACGACCCCGACGCTGCGGACCTGAATGGGAGTTTGTATCAACAGATATCCCGCGACCTTGCCGGGGCGCAGCGCCTGCGGCAGGTTCTGGATAAGCTCGGAGGCTATCCGGAATGGGATCAAGGGCTGGTACAGGAAGTGGATCGCTATGTGCGATCGCTTACCGAGGGCCAGCGCCGCGCGCGCCTTTTGGGCAAGGAACTTGATGCCGCTTTAGAAGATCCCCGCTGGTCCGCTCAGGTCCCATAGCCCGCATTTCTCACCAGGTTTCTGCTGGGGCGGCACATCCGGGCATGACTGCTGCATTTCGCTGCCCGTGAGGACGG
>JBBISO010000220.1:0-1329 GCA_037441325.1 Acidobacteriota bacterium
GTGGGTAAAGACGGAGTCATCACGGTTGAAGAAGCCAAGTCCATCGAGACCTCACTCGAAGTAGTTGAAGGAATGCAGTTTGACCGCGGGTATCTCTCTCCTTACTTCGTGACCGACGCGGAAAGAATGGAAGTCGAACTGAATGAATGCCTGATACTTTTATATGAGAAAAAGATCAGTTCCATGAAGGATCTTCTGCCTCTTCTGGAGCAGGTAGCGAAAAGCGGGCGCCCGCTCTTAATTGTCGCTGAAGATGTTGAAGGCGAAGCGCTTGCGACCTTGGTCGTCAATAAACTGCGCGGCACCCTCTCAGCCGCGGCGGTGAAAGCTCCCGGATTCGGCGACAGGCGCAAAGCGATGCTCGAAGATATCGGGATCCTGACCGGCGGCAAGGTCATTTCTGAAGACCTCGGAATCAAGCTCGAAAACGTACGCCTGGAAGATCTGGGACGCGCGAAGAAGGTCACCATCGATAAAGACAACACAACGATTATCGAAGGTTCCGGGAAGCATTCCGATATTGAAGGCCGCGTCAAGCAGCTCCGCGTTCAGATCGAAGAGACCACTTCCGATTACGACCGCGAAAAGCTGCAGGAACGGCTGGCCAAACTGGTCGGCGGCGTGGCGGTGATCAAGGTCGGAGCCGCGACCGAAACCGAGCTGAAAGAAAAGAAAGCCCGTGTGGAAGACGCCATGCATGCCACTCGCGCCGCGGTTGAGGAAGGCATCATCCCGGGCGGAGGCGTGGCCCTGCTCCGGTGCATACCGGCCCTGGAGAAACTCAAACTCGAAGCCGACGAGCGCGTCGGCCTCAACATCGTCCGCAGGGCGCTTGAGGAACCACTGAGGCTGATCGCAGTCAACGCCGGCCATGAAGGCGCCGTCGTCGCCGAAAAGGTGCGCCAGAGCGAAGACGTCAACTATGGTTTCAACGCCGAGACCGAGCAGTATGAAGATCTGGTCGCCGCAGGTGTTATCGATCCCACCAAAGTCGCGCGCACGGCACTGCAGAACGCGGCTTCCATCGCCGCCCTGCTGCTGATGACCGAAGCGCTGGTCGGCGAAATCAAGGAAGAAGAAAAAACTCCCGCCATGCCTCCCGGTGGAGGCGGAATGGGCGGGATGTACTAAACAGCAAGACCACGGATTGCACCGCGCGGCCGGCCCCACAAAGCAGGCCGCGCGGTGTTTTCCCCTCTACATCAATCGCCCCACAATCTTGAATACAGAATAAGAGCTGCGCCCGCAAGGGGCGAACAGAGAATAGCCAGGGGTGAGCAAAGCGAACCCCCGGCTACTCTCTCACCGCCCCTCCGGGGCTCGCGGGCC
>JBBISO010000220.1:1339-5148 GCA_037441325.1 Acidobacteriota bacterium
TGTTCTCGGATATATTTTTTGATCGATTCAATTTCCCGACTGCCAACGGTAAAAGCACCATCCAGGGGTTCGCTTTGCTCACCCCCGGCTATTCTCTCACCGCCCCTCCGGGGCTCGCGGGCCTTGATTCACTCCAAAACAAAAATTACTTTTGTGCAATCCGTGCAACCTATGGTTATATACCGGCTTGTGCTGCGTCTTCTTCCCTCATTAGCTTTACTGATTGCCATCTCCTCCGGCGCACTGTTCTTCCGCCTCGGATCCTTGCCTCTGTCGGGCGCCGACGAACCTCGCTACGCCCGCATCGCCCGGGAAATGCATGATAGCGGGCGATGGGTTACTCCGACTCTCCAGGAAAAGCCGTGGCTGGAAAAACCACCCCTTTATTACTAGATAACGATTCCCTTTATTCCCCTGTTCAGCCCCGAGGCCGCTGCCAGGGCCGGTCCCGCCGCCTGTGCCTTGATATCCTGCCTGATAATCTTCCGGCTGGGCTCCCTGCTTTGGACCCGGCTTGCGGGCTTGCTGGGAGCACTGATTCTGTTGACAAGCCTGGGATTCGCCGGCTTTGGCCGGAGCGCTTCAACCGATATGCCGTTTACGTGCTGCATGACCGCCGCGATGGCAATAATGGCCGCCGGGGCGGAAAGGACAATCAGCCGAGGGAAGATCCTATGGGCTTACGTCTTTGTCGGATTGGCGGTTCTTGCAAAGGGTCCCGTTGCGTTTGTCCTGGCAGCCGGGATCATGCTGTTTTTCTGGTTTCTGGACGACCGCCGGATAGTTCCAAACCGGGGGCACATCGTTCCCGGGTTTGCCATCGCAGCGGCTCTGTCGGTCCCATGGTTCTGGCTGGCGTTTCAGCAAAACGGCTACGCTTTCATCGCGACCTTTTTTATCAACCATAATATCGCTCGTTTTGTAACGGATATTCACCTCCACTCCCAGCCTTTCTATTACTATTTGCCGGCCTTGATGGCGCTGATGTTTCCCTGGAGCGGCTGGTTGCCGGCCTTAATCTCAAAATCTCCGCTTGAGGGACTCCGCCGATGGCGCCAATGGGATCCGAAGATGGTTTTTTTGTCCTGCTGGACTCTCTTCCCGTTGTTTTTCTTCTCGCTTTCCGACTCCAAACTTGCCGGTTATATCCTCCCTTCCCTGCCTCCGCTGGCGCTGATCCTGGGAAGCCGCCTGTCCCGATGGATGGAGGGAACCGTCGAATCTTCTGGCCTGCGCGCGGCCATGATTCTGCAACTGCTTTTTTCGGCCGCCATGGCCGCGGCGGCGCCGGTTTTCTTCCACAGGGACTATGGCGGCAACTGGAAGGCCGGGTTGATGCTTTCAGCCGCAATTCTGGTTCCCGCACTGTTCGCCTTTGGATTCGGGATCGGGGGCCATTGCCGCCGGGCTTTTAAGGCAACGGTCCTGCAGGCTTTGCTCGTAATCATTGCGGCCACGCAGTTCGCATTCCCTATTCTCGCCGATTATCACTCGACACGGGATATCGCGCGCCTGGCGCTCGAACTGCGCCGGGAGGCAGAGCCGATTATCACTTACGGGTTCTTCCATCACACGCTCAACTACTACACCGACTACAGGGTTGGCGAAAAACTGGACGACCCGGAAGCGGCCATCAATTTCGGGCGGAAATATCCGCATTTCCTATTGGTGACCGACACGCGCCGAATGCCCGAGGTTTTGAACTTGCAGGGATTTTCAGTATCCATTCTTGAAGGCCGGGGAAACGTCCGTCTTCTCCGGTTCGCCGGAAGATAGAAAGGCGCAAGCAAGCTTGCGCATCCAAGGGCCGTCCGCACATGAGGGCCTTATTTATAAAATTCCGGGTTGCTTTTTTGCCGGGATCTATCCACCATTTCTGTTCGGGAGAAAAGCCATGCTGAAGTTGCACAACACGCTGACCGATGCCGTGGAAGAGTTTCAGCCCCTGGAGCAAGGAGTGGTCCGATTTTACACCTGCGGGCCGACGGTCTACGATTACGCCCACATCGGCAACTTCCGGACTTTTGTTTTCCAGGACCTTCTGCGCAAATACCTGCGCTACTGCAATTACCGGGTCATCCACATCATGAATATCACGGACGTGGACGACAAGACCATCCTGAACGCCCGCCGGCAGGGAATGACGCTGAAAGACTATACCGCAAAATATACGGAGGCCTTCTTCGAAGACAGCAAAACGCTGCGCATCGAACCCGCCGATTTCATGCCCCGCGCGACCGACCACATCCCCGAAATGGTCGCCCTGATCCGCGTCCTCGAGGAAAAGGGATGCACCTATCGGAAGGAGGGGTCAGTTTATTTCAGCATCGCCCGCTTCCCCGGATACGGCAAGCTGAGCAAAACCGACTTCAGCGGAGCTCAGCCGGGCGCGCGCGTGGACGCGGACAAATACGACAAGGAAAACGCGCGCGATTTCGTGCTCTGGAAGGCAAAAAAAGAAGGAGAGGATTTTTGGGAAACCGAGATCGGCCCGGGCCGGCCCGGCTGGCACATCGAATGCTCGGCGATGAGCATGAAGTACCTGGGCGAAACTTTCGACATTCATTGCGGCGGCGTGGACCTCGTGTTCCCCCATCACGAAAATGAAATCGCCCAGAGCGAGTGCGCTACCGGAAAGCCTTTCGTGCGCTATTGGGTGCATCCGGAATTCCTGATTGTGGAAGGCGAAAAAATGTCCAAGTCCCTGGGCAATTACTACACTCTGCGCGATCTTCTCGCCCGAGGGCATTCGCCGGAATCCATCCGCTACCTGTTGCTTTCGGTGCACTACCGGAAACAGCTCAATTTCACCGCCGACGGCCTCCATCAGGCGCAGGCATCGATCCAACGCCTGGAAGATTTCATCCTGCGAGCCGAGGAAAAGGCGGCTCCGGAAGCGCCTTCTCCTGAATTCGAGGCGGAGGTTCGGCTTGCGAGAGAGAAATTCAAGGAAGCGATGGATAGCGACCTCAATACCTCCGCAGCCCTGGCAGCGGTTTTCGATTTTGTGCGCTCCACTTACCAGAAGGACAGCCGCAACGAAATCTCAGGCGGCGATGCCCGAACGGCGCTCGAGTTCATCACAGAGGTTGACGGGATTTTGAACATCCTGCGGCCCCGGCCGGAAATTTTGGATGAGGAAATCGCCAGGCAAATAGAAGCGCGCCAGGACGCCCGCCGGCGCAGGGATTTCGCGGAGGCGGACCGGATCCGCAATCGGCTGCTGTCCCAAGGAATCCAGTTGGAAGACACGCGCAAAGGAGTCCGCTGGAAAAGAATTTCCTGAGATTGACTGAAATGGAAGTGCGCGCGCGCAAACAATCAATACATGATTGCGCCGCATCTGCTCCAGGGGCGGCGAGGAGAACGGACGGCCGCGAGATATCTGCTGCGGCAGGGCTTCGACATCCTCGCGCGCCGTTATCAAGGCCGCTCCGGCGAAATCGACTTGATTGCACTCGAAAATGACACGCTGGTATTCATTGAAGTGAAAACGCGCAGTACGCGCGCCTTCGGCGATCCTTGGGAATTTGTCGATTGGAGAAAGCAGCAGGCCCTGCGGCGCACGGCCGAGCAATTCATCGCCGACCACGATCTCGGCCAATACGCTTATCGATTCGACGTCGTCTCGGTCGTGGGAAATGACGTCTCGCTTCGCCGCAACGCTTTTTAGGAACCGCCGAATTCCAGCGCCGTAATCTTTGGTTGAGTTTCTTGGTCGGTTTGGATAATATGCTTTTCCCGCAGTGCTTAAGAGCGGGAATAACTCAGTGGTAGAGTGCAACCTTGCCAAGGTTGAAGTCGCGGGT
>JBBISO010000221.1:0-5146 GCA_037441325.1 Acidobacteriota bacterium
ATTCCCCAGGGCCGGAACGGGGCTCGTGGAAGATCAGATAAGCCTTTATAGGAAGCTGGTTGATTCAGGAGTGCCGTATCTTCCCGTGACCACCGACAGCCACACGCGGCAGCTTGAATTCAAGAAGGTGGAAGGCATTTTGGAGGAAATGAGAAAGACCGGCAGGAAGCTGCTGAACGGCTATCCGCTTATCAACCATGGGGTGAAACAGACTAGGCGCATAGTTGAGAGCGTCGATCGGGGTGCTTTCGATCCGAGGCTTTCTCTAAAGTCCTATCCTCTGGCCTCTGAAATCGCGTTTGCATCCGGCATGACCGGAATTGCCGCCGGCCCCTTTATATCCTGGGCTGCCTACGAAAAAAATGCCGCGCTGGAGCAGTCGATCGCAACCACCCAGTATGTTCATCGACTGATGGGATACTACGCCGATCGGGGAGTTATTCTTACCACCGACAATCATGGATGGATCGTTACGGGCATTCAACCGATGACGGTCAACCTTGCGACGACTATTGCAGAAGCCTTGATGGCCGCCGAACAAGGCGTCAAAAGCGTATGCGCGGTGGTCCACCTTATGGGAAATATGGCTCAAGACTTGGCATGGATTCGCGTGGCTCCCAAGTTAATGCGGGAATACCTTGACCAATCTGGATTCAAGGATGTGATCCTGGCAGGCACTTTCGCCCAGCATACTCCTCTTTTCCCGATGCCCCAGGGAAAAGGCGGAGCTTTTGCTTTTCTTGGTTACACTGCGGTGGTGGCGGCCTTAGGGAAAGTGGAGGGGGTGTTCCTGAGGACCATTGATGAAGCTGCGGGGATACCTACTGAAGAGTCCCATGCGGTTACGTATGAGGCAGCCAACTGGTTTTTTAATGTGATTAGGGATCAGAAGATAAAGCTTGAAATTAAAGAATTAGATGAAGAAGGCAAAATTGCCGAAATCGAGATCCGCGCTATTCTGGATAAGCTGTTCGAATTGGGGGATGGCGACATCATTGTCGGGTGCCTGAAGGGTGTTGAAACCGGAGTCATTGATTCATGTTTCAGTCCGAATAAGCAGGTTCGTGATCTCGTGATCGGCGTAAAGGATCGCCAAGGTGCCATCCGGTATAAGGATTTCGGCAACCTGCCCTTCCCCGAGGAGGTCAAGAAATTTCACCGGGAAAAGGTGGCTGAGCGAGAAAAGGCGGCGGGCAGGAAATTGGATTACGAGGTTATGGTTCAGGATTTTTGGGCCTTCAGCAAGGGCCAGTTGATTGGAAAGGTCTGATCGGCGTTTCTCGCCGGAAAGCTCGCGAGAAATGCAGGCTTGACCGAAAAGGAGGATTGCGATTGTGACCGCGTCGACAGTGATTACGGGAACGGTGGGCAAAGATGCGCACGTGATCGGCACGAAGATATTATCACGCGCGCTGCGCGATGCCGGTTTCAATGTCGTGGAACTGGGCATTATGACTCCTCCGGAGGAATTTATTCAAGCCGCCTTGGATTCCAATGCCGACGCCATCCTCATGAGTTCGCTTTATGGGATGGCGGAGATGGACCTGAAAGGATTCAAGGAAAAATGCGTCCAGGCGGGCCTTGGTGACGTGATTCTCTACATTGGAGGTATCCTCGGCGTGGGCAGGCATGACTTCAAAGAGGATGAGGATAAGTTTAAAAGAATGGGCTTTGACCGGGTATATCCTCCTGAAGCGGACCTGAAAGGAGCGATCGCGGACCTTTGGGCCGACCTAAGAGCCAAAGGGAAAGCGTAGGATCGGAGAGATGCACAAACGGAGAATGCTGGAGGGATATCGCGCCCTGGATCTGACGGATGAAAAAGGATTTTTATGCGGCAAAATCCTTGCTGAACTGGGCGTCGATGTCATCAAAATTGAAAAGCCGGGAGGCGATCCTTCAAGAAAACTCGGTCCCTTCTGGCATGATGAAGCCGACCCGGAAAAAAGCCTGTACTGGTTTGCATATAACAGCAGCAAACGGAGCATCACGCTCGATATAGAAAAAGAGGAAGGCAAGCGGATCTTCGGCGATCTGATTCGAACGGCCGATTTTGTCATTGAATCCTTTTGTCCTGGATACCTGGACGGGCTTGGATTCGGCTATTCGGATTTGAGCCGCATAAAAAAGAGCATCATCCTGACCTCCATTACGCTGTTTGGCCAGACCGGACCTTACAGCCGTTATCAGGCTTCGGACCTGGTGATCATGGGAATGGCCGGAGAGCTTTTCCTGACGGGAGATTCCGACCGGCCGCCGGTCAATATGAGCATGCCGCAGGCCTGCCTCCACGCTGGAGCGGATGCGGCCGTGGGCTCCATGATCGCCCATCACAACAGGAGGAAAACGGGCGAAGGGCAGCATGTGGATATATCCATGCAGCAGAGCGCTGCCTGGTTTTTGTCCACAACCATACCCTATTGGGAAATCAACAAGATCATTCCCGGCCGCGTGGGTACGTTCCGAACTTTAAGCAGCTGGGGCACGGTGCAAAGACAGGTCTGGCCGTGCCGGGACGGATACATCTTCTTTCTCATGATGGGAAGACAGCAGGGCGCCAAAACCTGCCGTCAACTGGTGAAATGGATGGATGAGCATGGCATGGCCGACGACTTCCTGCTGAGCTTCGAATGGGAGAGCTTTGATATGGCAACCGCCACGCAGGAGTTGATAAAGAAAATATCGGAGCCTATTGGGAAGTTCTTCATGACGCAAACCAAAAAGGAAGTGCTGGACGCGGCCGTGTCCCGGAACATCTCCATCTGCCCGCTGATGGGGATGCGGGACCTGCTCCGGGATCCCAACCTGGCCGTAAGAGGATTCTGGTCGCGCATGGTTTATCCGGAGCTGGGGATAACCATTCCCTATCCAAAGCAGTTTGCGCGGTCCACGGAAAATGAGCTGGCGACCCGGTCCAGGGCGCCCAGGATCGGCGAACATAATGTTGCAATTTACGGCGAGATCGGATTGGCGGGCACGCAAATCGCAGTGCTCAAGGATGCCGGCGTCATCTGACGAATTTGAGACCATAAACCCTCGCTTTCATCAGCCTGGGAGGCGATAATCCGCATGATCGGCAATACAAAATTTGAAAAGCTTTTTGAGCCCGGCCGCATAGGGTCGGTGAAAACCAGGAACCGGATCGTCAAAACAGGGGCCGGAATGCTCATGTGGCATGAGGATGACCTCCGGATGCGAGAGGAGGTAAAAGCCTTCTATGAAGGCTTAGCGAGGGGCGGTGTGGGCCTCCTGATCGTTGAATCGCCTACCATCGATTATCCTCTGGGCGCGCGCTGGAAGGAGCGATATCGCATCGACGGCGACAAGTATATCCAGGGGCTCAGCGAGCTGGTCGGCGTGATCCACAAGCACGGCTGCCCCACGTTCATGCAGATGAACCATGATGGGCCCTGGCAGGTCAAGCTCCCGTTTGCGCCGGAGCCTTTTTTCTCCGGGAAACCGATCGCCGCTTCTCCCGTGAGTTTTCAGACAGCGACTTTCACAACGAGATGCCGAGGGCGCTCACCGCGGCAGAGATTGAAGACATTGTGGACAAGTTCGCCGCCGCGGCCGTCCGGGCCCGGAAGGCGGGATTTGACGGCGTCGATGTAAATGCCGCCAGCAGCCATCTCCTGCACAACTTTTTTTCTCCCTTCTGGAACCGGCGCGAGGACGAATATGGAGGAAGCCTTGAAAACCGGGCTCGGTTCGCGGTGCAGGTCATACAGGAAATCAAGAAACGCGCCGGGCGGGATTTTCCAGTCTCCGTCATCATGAACGGCATCGAAATCGGCCAGGTCGCCGGCATCGACGACCGCAAATGCCTTACGCCGGAGGACAGCCGCGGAATCGCCAGGTTGCTGCAGGAAGCGGGAGCCGACGCCATTCAGGTCAGGAGCCACTGGCTGGGTTACCACGTGGGCGCTTACCTTCCGGACCTGCTGTTCTACCCAGAGCCGCCCATTCCGCTTGAGGCTTTCCCAAAGGAATACGAAAGCAGCCGCAAAGGAGTGGGGGCTAATATAAAACTGGCGGCGGGGATCAAAGCGAGTGTGTTGATCCCGGTGACGGTCGTGGGCAGGCTCGACGCCGAGCTTGGAGAGCAAATACTGCGCGAGGGCAAAGTGGATTTCATCGGCATGACCAGGCGCCTCCTGGCCGATCCGGAGTATCCCAACAAGGTCGCGGCCGGAAGATTCGAGGACATTGCGCCCTGCACCGGATGTGACAATTGCCTGGGCAGCCGCAGGTGCAGAATCAACGGCCTTCTGGGCACTCCTTACAACACGATCGAGAGGGCGGATAGGAATAAAAAAGTGTTGATCGTCGGAGGCGGGCCGGCGGGAATGGAAGCCGCCAGGGTATCCGCCTTGCGCGGCCACGACGTAACGCTCTACGAAAAATCGGGCAAACTCGGCGGTCTGCTGCCGCTTGCGGCGCTGGTCAAAGGTTCCCATCCCGAAGACCTGCCGCTCATCATTCGTTATCTGGAAGCTCAAATTGCCAAACTGGGAGTAAAGATTGTTCTCGGACAGGAGGCGGATGGCTCCACGGTTGAAAAGATCAAGCCGGATGTGGTTTTCCTCGCGGCCGGCGGCCTTCCCTCGGTCCCCAAGATCCCCGGAATAGAAGGTCCCAACGTGGTGCTCGGCTCCGCCTTGCACCGCAAATTGAAGTTTTTCCTGAAATTCTTCAAGCCTGAAACCTTGCGACGGCTCACCGGATTCTATATGCCGATAGGGAAACGGGTCGTGGTGATTGGAGGAGGCATTCAGGGTTGCGAGCTTGCCGAGTTTCTCACAAAGCGGGGCAGGGAAGTGACGATTGTGGAAACAAAGGAAGCCATGGGAGAGGGGATGGTGGATGCTGTGATGGCGCACCTTTTCATCTGGTTCAAGAAAAGGGGAGTGGCTATGCTCAGCGGAGTTCGGGAATATGTGGGGATAAACGGCAAAGGATTGACCATCGTTGAAAAAGACGGCACCAAACGGACTTTGGAGGCGGATACCATCGTGTCCGCGCTTCCGTTTGCGCCGAACACTCCACTGATTAAGAGCATTGAGGGCAAAGCCGGTGAAATTTATGCGATCGGAGATTGCCGCGATCCTTTGCTGATAGCAGATGCGATCGGCACAGCGTTGCGGAC
>JBBISO010000222.1:0-5110 GCA_037441325.1 Acidobacteriota bacterium
CCGATTGCGGGCAGTGCCCGTGTGTTGGGTTTCGACTGCCGGCGCCGGACACGAAGCGTCCGGACGCGCATCGGTTTCATGCCGGAGACCGATTCCTTCATCGCCAATATGACCGCAGTTTCGTTTCTGCGCCTGATGGGCGAGCTTTCCGGCCTTCCGGGAAAAATCGCGCTTGAGAAGGCTCATGAGGCATTGTTCCATGTGGGCCTGGGCGAAGCGCGCTATCGCGAACTGAGCACCTATTCCCTGGGCATGAGGCAGATGGCCAAGCTGGCCCAGGCCATCATCCACGGCCCCGAACTGCTGATCCTCGATGAGCCGACCAACGGATTGGATCCCTTGGCCCGCCGGCGCATGCTGCAGCTGGTCGGCGAGATGAAAGACAAGCACGGCATGAATGTGCTCCTCTGCTCGCACCTGTTGCGCGACGTCGAGCAGGTGTGCGATGAGGTTGTGATTATGAAAGACGGCATGATTGTTCAGCAGTGCAACCTCGAGGAAGAACGCCGCTCCAATAAATGCTTCGTCGAGCTTGAGGTCGCCGGCAACGACGGATACCTGCGCGGTGCACTGCAGGGGATCGGCGCGGACGCGGTTACGGAGGGGAGCGGGCGCTGGCGCATTGTTCTCCCTCCTGCAGTAGGGATCCAAGCATTATGGAATTTGCTCGGACAGCAGAATCTCCTGGTAAGGAAACTCACGCATCGCCGCGATACGCTGGAAGAGATTTTTTTAAAGGCAATGGGCCATATCGCGCCTACCCCGGGAGAACTCGGCAGCAGTCAATGAACTTCAACTTGCCATTAAAAAGCCGGAATCGGCTTTGTGATGGCGATTACGGCCGTTAATGGGCAGGAAGATCTGATGGCGGTTTACAGGCTCGGTTATCAGAGATACCAAGGGCCCGTTGCGGGCCGATGGGCGCGGCTCAAGGTAATTCCACGCTTTGCCTGGCGCCGCCTTTTCCAGCAGCGGTTGACCGTCCTGCTGATCGTCATCGCGTTGATATGGCCGCTCCTGTGCGCGGCGTTCGTTTACCTGGCCAATAACGCCGAGTTGCTTAAGGGATTCGGCAAGCAATTTCAGAGCTTCGTTGAAGTGAACGGCGATTTTTTCATGGCCTTCATGAAGGTCCAGGCTGTCTTCGCAGTCTTCCTTGCGGCCCTGGCCGGCCCCGGGCTGATCGCGCCCGACCTTGCGAACAACGCTCTGCCGCTTTACTTTAGCCGTCCCCTGACCCGAAGCGATTATGCGCTCAGCAAGCTTGCCGTGCTGTTTGGGATGCTTTCATTGATCACCTGGGTTCCGGGATTGTTTTTGTTCGGCATGCAGGCCGCGATGGCCGGCAGGGAATGGTTTTGGGCAAACTGGAGATTGGGCGCGGGCATGGTCCTCGGATTCATACTATGGATTCTTTTGCTGAGTCTGGCAGCAATGGCGGGTTCCGCTTACGCAAGGATGAAAGCTGTGGCCGGCGGTTTCGTGCTTGGGTTCTTTTTTATCCTGGGCGGCGTGTCGGAACTCATAAACGGCATTTTCCGCGTGACCTGGGGGCACGCGCTCAATCCAGCATGGGCTTCGCATCGGATTTGGTGCGCCATGCTCAGAGTTGATCCGGCTGCGGGACCCGGTGTTCCTGCATGTATTTCCATGCTTTTTGTAATAATGTTCCTGCTGGCGCTCGTCATCGAGCGCAAGGTGCGCCCGGTCGAGGTGATATCGTGACCGAACCGACAGTCATTTTCGAAGAGGTTTCCAAGTTTTACGGCGAAGTTCTGGGGGTCAACCGCATAACCCTGCGCATTCCCCCGGGAATCACAAGTCTGGCCGGCCCCAACGGCTCCGGCAAAACTACTCTGATGAACCTGATGACAGGGCTCATTCACCCCGATCACGGGTCGATAAGCATGCGCGGCATATCCTCGCGCGATCCTGAACGCCTGATGCACATAACCGGATATGCCACCCAATACGATGCGGCTCCGCGCTGGGCCACCGGATTCAGTTTCATCACCACCGGCCTTTTGCTTTTTGGATACCGCCGCCCGGAGGCCGAAGAAAAGGCGTGGAAAGCGCTCGAAACCCTTGGGCTTGCCGAAGCCGCGCACCGGAAGATGGCATCCTATTCTAAAGGAATGCGCCAGCGCGTCGGGCTCGCGCAGGCAATCGCGCACGAACCTGAACTGCTGGTCCTCGATGAACCTCTAAACGGGCTGGATCCGCTGGTCCGGGCCGAAACGATTGTGCTGTTCCGCTTCTGGGCGGCTCAGGGGAAGCACGTGATCCTATCCAGCCATGTCCTCCAGGAAGTGGATGCAATCAGCGACCGGGTGATTCTCATCGCTAACGGAATGATCGTCGCCGAGGGAAAAATCCGCGATGTGAGGGAGGAAATTCAGGAGCGCCCCAGCAAGTTCATCGTTCGCTGCCGCGAGGCCTCGCGGGTAGCAGCGTTACTCTTCAGCGAAGATTTTATCACGGAAATCCGGCTGAACGAAGACCGGCAAGGATTGCTTGTATTGGCCAAAGACCGGGAACGTTTCTCTCGATCCATCAGGCGCATAGCGCTTGATGGACATGAGATCGACAGCGTGATCCCTGCCGACGAAAGCGTGGACGCCTTGTATGAGTACCTGATCGGCGAAGGGAAATAGGCGGGAATTATGAATAACCGCTTGCGGTTGAAACAGGCATGGACGATCGCAAGGATCGAGTTGCGCCGAGCGTTCATCTCAAAGCGCGCCTTTTGGGTTTACGGCCTTGCTTTGCTCCCTGCCATCATTTTTTTCGGCCACAGCGTAGCGGTAAAGTTCCGCCGGGAACGCCTCTCGGCCAAGGGCCTTGTCCGGCCGGCCGTGATGGACAGCATCCGGCCGGGGGAAGCGGTCGAAGCCGTGTTGGAACGTCTCGGTAAGCCGCCGCGGGATTTTCAATGGGAAAGATACCGAAGGATTCGGCCAAAAGGAGAAGCTGCCGGCATTACAGCGCATGAAATCATTTCCCACCGCAGGCTCACTTATTTCGACGGACAGCGCGAGGCGATTCTGAATTTCACGGACGGCAAGCTGATTTCCAGTCAAATCCGTCGGCTGCTGAGTTTTGAGGAAGACCGCAGGATATTTGCCGGAGTATTTCAATATTTCTATCTCAGGCTGGCGGTCTTTTTCGGCTGTCTCGGCATTTTTATGAATCTCTTCCGCGGAGAAATGCTGGATAAGACTCTGCACTTCTGGCTCCTTGCGCCCGCCCGGCGCGAGGTTTTGCTGGCGGGAAAATATGGCGCAGGCCTTATCGCCTCCGCGGTGATTTTTGCGGGAGGGGCCCTGTTATGTTTCGGAGTCCTTCTCTGGACGCACAATCCGGCGGAAGTACAGGCCTATTGGCGGAGTTCCGGAATGGGGCATGTCTTTTGGTATGCAGCGGCGGCCGTGCTCGGATGCATCGGATACGGAAGTATCTTTCTAGCGGCTGGTCTCTTGCTCCGGAATCCTGTCATCCCCGCTGCCGTGCTGCTTGCTTGGGAAGGCATTAATAATTTTCTGCCTGAAATCCTGCAAAAGCTGAGTGTGCTTTATTATTTGCAATCGCTGTGTCCGGTCCCGGCTCCCGTCGATAAAAGCATGCCGGCGATACTCCAGCTGCTGCTGGCCCCTGCAGCGCCGGCTTCCCGCGCCGGCGCCATCCTGGGCCTGCTTTCGGTGACGGCATTCGTGCTGTGGCTTGCATGTTTGGCCGTCCGCCGCATGCAGATTTCCACCGTCCTCCGCCGCCGGAACCTGTGCTAATCCGCAAATTACGCGGCTCAAATTCCCGCAAACAAATTTTTCCAACAACTACATAGCCATGAGGGCTTGATCAACGGAATGCCAGGCCCCACCGGTACGCAGATTGTGAAGGCGCTCAAGACCAAGGATTATCGGAGCAACCTATGAGCATGCATTAGTAGCTCAATCCATAGCCCAAGGGGAAAAGCGGGTCATACTTCTCCTTAGGATTATGGATATTTAGCGGAAGCTGGTCCATAGACTTCGGCCAGGAAAAGGAAAGTTTGCCCGTAGGCCGGTAATCACCGAATAGCACATCCGCCACGCCTTGGCCTTCCGTGCCCGGCAGGAAGGCCGCGATGATGGCGTCCGCCTGAGCCAGCACGGCGTTAATGATCATCGGGCGGCCGGAAATCAGGATCACCACAACCGGGATCCCCGCCTTTTTCAGATTATTTACGGTCATGATATCTTCTTCATCAAGCGACAGGTCGGCGCGGTCGCCGACTCCCTCGGCGTAGGGCCTCTCTCCAATTACCGCGATGCCGATGGAGGCGCCCTCCGCGCCGGTCCCGTTCGCCGAATGGGTCACCTGAGTTTCATTGGATACCGCAGCCTGGACGGCCTCCAGAATGGTGGTCCCCCCCGGCGTCACTCTCCCGCTCCGCCCCTGCCACAGGATAGTCCATCCGCCGCACTGGTTTCCCAGATCGTCGGCGCTCTTGCCGGCAAGATGGATCCGGGCGATTTTCTTGGATATCGGCAGGGTCCTGCTTTGGTTTTTCAGGAGCACGAGGGATTTGCGCACGGCCTCCCTTGCGACGGCGCGGCGCTCCGGCGAGCCGAAGGAAGCGTGCAATTTCCTATCCGCCAGTTGCGTCCGTTTTTTGTCCATCAATCCCATGGCGAATTTCACGCGCAGGATGCGCGTCACCGCATCGTCAATGCGCGATATCGGCACCTTCCCCTCATTTACCAGCTCTTTCAATTTTTCGAAAAAATCGCCGTATCGATTCGGTTCCATCGCCATATCCATGCCCGCGTTGATGGATATTTCGATGGAGCCCTTGTAGTCGCCCGGATTGATCTGGCTGATGGCATTGTAATCCGAGATCAGGAAGCCCTCGAATTCCAGCTCTTCCTTGAGGATTTCGGTGAGCAAACGCCGGCTCGCGGAACAGCGGACTCCGTTCCAACTGCTGTAAGAGGGCATGATGCTCCCGACGCCGGCACGCACCGCCGCGACGTAACCCGGCAGGTGAATGCGCCGCAATGTGGCCTCGTCCACTTTGGCGTCACCCTGGTCGAGCCGAAGGCGTCCCTGGTTTTCCGGCGGGACGCCCGGG
>JBBISO010000223.1:0-2907 GCA_037441325.1 Acidobacteriota bacterium
CAGATGTGTGGCAAAGGAATGCCTGAAGGTGTGGCACCCCACACGCTTGACCAAATCCGCTTTGACGGTAACCTCCTTGACCGCGCGCTGCAGAATCGTCTCGCGGAAATACCCATTGCCAGCGCCACTCAGCCGGAGCATTCGGATATTTCCGGGCGAGGGCTTCGGGCAAAAGAACACGACCCCAACCGTCAGCCAGATCTCTTTCATGAATGGCTTTCACCCTCTTGAGGTGCTCCTGAAGAGGGATTTTGAGCGATTCGGGAAGCATCGTGACTCGATCCTTGCCCCCCTTCCCGTCTCGAACAACTATCTCATTGCGGGAAAAATCAATGTCTTGCACTCGCAATCGCAGGCATTCCATCAGGCGCAAGCTGGATCGATGACTCTCTTGGTTGTCCGCTGCGGCAATAATCCTTCAGGCGGTAAATCATAAACCGGTTTCTCTTCAGGTTTAGCCGGCAGCCACCGCTTGAAAACAATATCATACTCTTACCATACCCCGAAATAAAGCGTGCGCCCGGGTGCATGAAAAAAGGATATGGAATGAATGCAACGGCTCCTTGTGGAGCGTTTCCTAAGATTGGGCCGCTATTCTATCTGACTGATGCCGCAGGCAGCCTGCCAACAATTTTGGCTTCTCCGAAGACTAATTTTTTGCAATAAGAAGGTTGCACTATACGTGTATTCTGCATCCTTCAAAATCGCTGTCCGGAAAACCATTTTAAGGTGGAATGCCCGGGTTGGCAAACGATGGAGCTGTTAGTTTACATAAGTATAAATAATCAGAAGTTTTCACGACATCATCCGGAGAGGATCGGGAAGCAAAGAGGCAGCTAATCTTCAACAGTAGTGATTCCGAATGGCAAATTCGAGATGGTGGATCCGGCAACCCCGGATTGCTATATTTTGTTAATCATGCCGAAGTCCCAACCTCAGATTTCAAATGCGGATTCGCGAAGCGCCGAAGAGCGGTATAACGCGTACGGGCGTTTCCTACGAGAAAAGTTCGGCTGCAGGGTTTATAAGGTAAGCGTCGACGCCGGATTTACCTGCCCGAATCGAGACGGCACGATAGCAACCGGGGGCTGTACCTATTGCAACAACGAGTCGTTCCGTCCCAATACCGCCGTCAGCTTAAAACCGATTTCCGAGCAGGTTCGGGCGGGGACTGCTTATCTGAGGAGACGTTACGGAGCCGGGAAATTCGTGGTCTATTTTCAGCCTTTTACCAACACGCATGCGCCGCTCGAAGTCCTTATCCCGCTTTATGAAGCCGCCATCGCTCAGCCGGATGTTGTTGGGATCTCGCTGGGAACCAGACCGGATAGCGTGGACGAGAGAAAGCTCGCGTGGCTTGAAAATTTGGCGCGAAATTCTTTTGTAACTCTGGAATATGGGCTTCAGTCCATGCATGACAAGACGCTTGCGCGCATCAACCGCGGCCATGATTTCGGGTGCTGGCTGGATGCGATGGCTCGCAGCAGAAACCGCGGCGTCTGGCTTTGCGCACACGTTATCCTGGGATTTCCCTGGGAAACTCGCGAGGAAATCCTGGAAACCGCCGCGGCGCTGTCGGATAAGGGTTTGAATTTTCTTAAGCTACATCACCTTCACGTGGTGAGCGGCAGCCGGATGGCCGAGGAGTATCGCAAGCATCCTTTCTCCCTGCCGGGCCTTGAAGAATATGCCGATTTGGCGGTCGATTTTCTCGAGCGCCTCAGCCCGGATATTGTCATCGAACGTCTCTTCGGACTTGCGCCGGAGGATAAGTTGATCGCCCCCATTTGGGGAAAGAGCAAGGCGGAAATCCACCGCCGTATCCGGCGGCGCCTTGTTGAGCGCAACACTTACCAAGGACGGCTATATCGCTCAGTGGGCAGCAAGTAACGTATACTGGGCATTAAATCCGGCATTCGGCATATTTCAATGGGATTAGGTGATTTAAGATCTGATTCTGATGCTTATACTTTCAGATACGCCGCTCCAGAGGGTGTTTCAAACCATTTTTTAGGACTCTCCCTCCAACCATGAAGACCTTCAAGACCTTAAAGCATCTTGTTTTCTCGGAGGTCTTTGCGGTCTTTGAGATTTGCTTTTAAAGCAGATACAGTTCTTAAATCACCTCAATGAGATGGGAAAAGGAAAGGTCGAGACATAGCCATTGATGTGCTTTTGGGGGCAATAGCAAATATACCCAGGCCGCCGGCTGTCTGTCGGTCACGGGCGTTTGACGTAGTACGTTCGAATCCATTGATCGAGAGCGGCGCGAGGATCCCTTACTACCTCAGTCGTAATCTCGAACTGCTGGGACCCGTGAACCCTGCGGATTAAGTTCAGCCCGTGTTCGTAATCCTTGAAGATTTCCAGGAAAACCTCTTCCAGGTCTGCTCCGCTTTCTAAAGCTTTTTGGCTCAGCAGGCGCGCGGCTTCGGGATCGAGATGAATCTGAATGCCGTTCCGCTTGGACCATTCCTCCGCGATCGCATTGAAGGCCTGATCCATTTCTTTAAGCCGGATGGCTTTTGCCGATTGCAGCATTTCTGCGAGGACTGCATCCGGCTCATCCACCAACCTTTTGGTAAGTTCCAGGCGCTTTACCGCTGAGTGCGGAAGCTGGTATTTATATTCGCGAAATATATGCTCGCAAACGCCCACGAGGCTTCGGGCGCCGGTGTGCTCTTCGTAAGCTTTCTGGGCAATTCGATGGAGTCCGGCATCCGTCGGGATCAGTTCGATTTCATAGGCTTCAAATGCATTCACATACTGGTGCATGATCGATCCTTCGGAATTCTTCAGGATTTGAAAAAGATCCTCGACCTCCAGCTCCTTACAATTGACGATAATCGGCAGGCGGCCTACGAATTCCGATTCGAAGCCGTATTCGATAAAATCATTGCTCTTGGC
>JBBISO010000223.1:2922-5087 GCA_037441325.1 Acidobacteriota bacterium
TCCTCATCTTTGGGAGCCGCGCGTCCGGCGGCATGAAACCCGATAGCCTTGGCGCCCAATCGCCTGCGTATGATGTCAACAAGCCCGTTGAAGGCACCGCTGACAATGAAAAGGATGTGTCGAGTGTTGATTACCGAACGGGCGATTTTCCCCTTGGTTTGAAATTCCATCGCCGCTTGAAGTTGGGAAGTCAGATCAAAGGGCGCTCGGAGGCTGACCTCCGTTTCTTCCATTAATTTGAGAAGGCCGCGCTGAACCCCACCGCCGCTTACGTCGCGTCCCAAAATATTGTTGGGGGTGGCGATCTTGTCTATTTCATCAAGATAAACAATGCCATACTCCGCCAGACGGATGTTGCCATCAGCCTTGTGAACCAATTCGCGCACCAAATCTTCCACATCTCCCCCGACATATCCGGTTTCCGAAAACTTGGTCGCGTCCGCTTTGACAAAGGGAACTCCGATCAGGTCCGCGAGGGTTCGAATAAGATAGGTTTTGCCCACGCCCGTCGGGCCGAGCATGATAATGTTCTGTTTGGAATATTCTTTGCACGGGCCCTTTACCGAACAGCGTTTGATGTGGTTATAGTGATCGCAGATTGTCGTGGCCAGAACTTTCTTGGCTGCGTCCTGTTTCACGACGAAGCGGTCAAGATATTTCTTGATATCGCGGGGGAGATAATCGAAGTGCAGGTCTAAAGGCTCGTCCTTGGTTTCGGTGCCTTCATCAGCAGTGCGGGCCTGATCCGGTTCCGTGCTCAAAATGCCGAGCTTTATGGTGTTGCCGTATTTTTTTGAAAAAAATTCTTCCATGTCCTTCCGTAACTCATCCGGATTAGGCCATTTTGGACCAGAATAGCAAGTCAATGTAATTACCTCCTCGAATCGCAGGGAATCTTCAGCCGGAACCTCTCCCGAACTTCAGATGCTGCGGCACATTTATATGCCGACGTCTCAGCGGAGCCGTTCTCACAAGGCGCGCGCTTTGTATCCTCTCCTGTCTGCGCCGCCTCACTGCAAAAACTTTCCGAGCAATGCGGGCCAAAACGATCTGCCAATTAAAAGTATGTGGGCGGATATCTCAAAAATCAACCTGAGCCTCGACAAATAACCCGGATACCCAAGTAGGAGATGATAGCTTTATTAGGGTGCAGATAAATAATTGGAACCCGCGGGGCGCTTAAGTGCGGCAGCTTGCTGCCGCCTTCAAGTGCTTGATAATCTTCACATTGCAAAAGGCGCAAGCAAGCTTGCGCGCTCCCTGTGCTTCGCCTAATAAATAGCATGGTTAAGATTTAAGTTGCATTTCGCGGCAGACACTAGATTAGCGCCTATTGAAATCATCAACGCGCGCGTCTTCTGCGCAGTGCGACCTTTTCTATTATGTTGTTTTTGGGCCGGCCAGGGCGGATTTTAGCATGCTTAATAAGCGGAAGTGCTGGCTTTGAAATGCTTTGACGCCGCTTTAATCGCTTTTTCTTTGCAGGTTTGCTGGCGGCAATTTGCTTTTTCATAATCCACGGGAGAACCTGGGCCTGTGGTTCTTGAACTTCTTTTTCGAATCTGCTTGATAATGAATTAGACCGGCTGATTATAAGCGGATCCCCTGAAAAGGCCTCAATAGTGCGTGTAATTCGCGCAAGATGTGCCTTTACAGTTATATAGAAGTCAAGAGCCTGATCTGTCCAGTTTTCCCTTAGTCTGCGGATCAGTGGGACGTAAATATATAAAATCGTTGGCTCTTCGGCTTGAAGGGTTCTTTCAAAGCAACCTTTGAGGGATAGATCATCTTTAAAATCAGCAAGTTGGTTTTTCCTGGCAGAATTAATCGCCTTAAACAAACTGCCCTGACTGTCTTTCAGCTGATTCCAAAAAGACCTGGGAAGCGCGTTCAGGCTGCTGACGTGTTGGAATATATCATGCGCCATTGCGCTCCATAATTCACGAAACAAGCTGTTTTCGCTAAACCGCTGTTTTAATTTGAGATATAGTTGAGATAATCTTATCTGATGATCCGTTATCGAACCGCGTAGGTTCATAAGTCGCTCACGTCTGGTGTCACACGCCTTAAACCAATGATTCGGATAATGCTGCGGGATAGTCCAGGGAAAAATGTACCAGACTCTCGCGCCGGGTGTAAAGCGTGAAATTCATATTATTTTTATA
>JBBISO010000224.1:0-5068 GCA_037441325.1 Acidobacteriota bacterium
AAGCAGTATTGAAATGATTAAACCGCATTTCTACCCAAGGTTGACCAATCGTCAAGCTGCGACGGTCAATTGATGTATAATCTCCGCGCGAGGTTGAAATGCCAAGTCTTATGAAAAAACCATATAAACCGCTGGTTTGCTTCATGCTGATGTTCGGGACAGTTTTGCTTCTGGCGCAAGGTGAGCACGTTCCGAAAGTCCTCAACGGTATCGACATTCTGCGGGAACAGAATTTCGAGCTGCTTGCGGGCAAGCGTGTCGGCCTGATTACAAATCAAACCGGTTTGTCGGAAGACGGGACAACGACCGTCGAATTATTGTTCACTACCAAGACCTGCAAGCTGGTTGCGCTTTTCAGCCCGGAGCACGGCATCCGCGGAATGGCGGACGGAAAAGTCGGCGCGTCTGTGGATGAATCAACGGGCCTGCCGGTATACAGCCTGTATGGCGACACCAGGCGGCCGACGGCGGAAATGCTCGCGGGGATCGATGCCTTGGTTTTAGATGTTCAGGATGTGGGAGCGCGGTTTTACACATATATCACCACGATGGCTTACTGCATGGAGGAAGCGGCCAGAGCCGGCATCCCTTTTTATGTTCTGGATCGTCCTAACCCTATCGGGGGGATTCAGGTCGAGGGGCCGATGCTGGATGGGGATAAGACCTCATTTGTAGGATACATGCCGCTTCCCGTGCGGCACGGGATGACGGTAGGCGAGCTGGCGCGATATTTCAATGCGGAAAACAGGATCGGAGCGCGCTTGCAGGTGGTCGCCATGAGGGGCTGGCGCCGTTCTCATTATTTTTGGGATACCGGGCAGCTATGGGTGAATCCCTCGCCGAATATGCGCAGCGTGGCGGGAGCAATATTATATCCCGGCATATGCCTGCTTGAAGGCGCGAATGTCTCGGTGGGACGAGGCACGGATCGGCCCTTTGAAATATTGGGAGCTCCCTGGATCGAGCCGCGGCGGTTTGCCGCCGTGCTGCGGGCGGAGCGGATCGCCGGGGTCCGCTTTGTCCCCGTGACCTTTACGCCCAACGCCGGCTAATACCAGGGAACAAAGTGCGGCGGCGTAAGCTTGCTGGTTACCGATCCTGAAAGGCTCAACTCCGTGCTGCTGGGTTTCACTGTCATTTCGGCAATGCGCCGGTTGTACCCGGAAGAATTTGAAATCGAAAGCGTCATCGGGCTGCTGGGCAATGCGGAAGCTCTGAACTGTTTGAAGGCAGGCCAAGCACCCGCTGAAGTGCTTCGGCACGGCCAGGCACAGATGCGCGAGTTTCTTGCCAAACGAAAGAATGTGCTGATTTATGATTAGCCTGCATGGGCCGGCGCAGCGGGGAAAATATGTGAAGAATGCGGGCCAAAAAGGCCCCTCAACGCTTGGAAGGGAGATAAGCATGGCTCCGGCTGCTGGACGAAAAAAAAGGAAAGACGAAATAAAGGTCACGATTGCTCCGTTTCGCGGCCTAGGGGATTATAAAGCCTGCGAAGAAATCCAGCGGGAAGTATGGCATTACCGGGATGTTGATATTATCCCCGTGCCTATGCTGTTGACCGTCGGCCGCGCCGGCGGCATGCTCCTGGGTGCCTATAACAGCCTTGGAGAATTGGTCGGATTCGCTCTGAGCGTGCTTGGAGAAGCGGACGGCAAGCCAATCCAGCATTCATTTATGCTGGCAGTGCGCGTCGCGTATAGAAACTTTGACGTTGGTTTCAAGCTCAAGATGGCCCAGCGAAAAGAGGCGCTGAGGCGCAAAATATCTCGCGTTACGTGGTTCTTTGATCCTATGCAGCCGCTGAACGCATATTTTACTTTGGGCAAACTGGGCGCCCGGGCAAATGCCTATGAGGAAAATTACGCCGGAGAAGCCGCCGACTTATCCGAACGCGGACTTCCCGCGGACCGGCTTATGGCACGCTGGGACCTTGAAGCCGAACCGGTTGTCCATAGGCTGGAAAACGGACCTCCTCGCCGCGATGTGCGCAAGGAATTGAAGCAGCGTCCGGTTGTCAATCATATGACGGAGGTGGCACCGGGCATGATGAATTCATCCCCGGTAAAGCTGAACTGCACCGCCGCCCAGTTTCTATTTGAGGTACCCTATAACCTCCCGGAAATCAAAAATCGCAATCTGGGCATTTCGCTGGAATGGCAGGGAAAGATGCGTCAGGTTTTCCGTCATTATTTTAGGAAAGGTTATGCAGCAACCGATTTCTGGGTGGCGGAACAGGATGGCCGTCTGCGCGCCTTCTACATGCTGGGAAAGGATGAACGCTGAAACAACATTTTCATATCCGTGTGATGCGGGTTGGCGATCGATTGGCTTTCGAGTTTCCGCGATCCTGGTCTGTATCTATCAGCCGCCGGAGTTCCAAAACCTCAAAATCTGGTTTCCGGCAACCAAAGGGGAATTCCCATAAGAGCTTTAACCGGAACTGGCTCTCCGTTGAGCCTCGCAGGCCGAAATACCCATTTACCCAACACCGCAAGAATCTGCTCATTTAACCGCATATCGGGGCTCTGCTTTATGGAACTCTGCTCAAATTTGCCTTCAACATTGACGATGCCATAAACAATAACCATTTGTCCCCGGTATTTGCGAACAAGCTCGGCAGGCAGGATCGGCTGCTCTTTAAAGGCGGGAAAAGGGAGTACCAGCCCTTGCTGGCTTTGACTGGGAATCCTGGCAGCACTGACTTTATATGCCGTCCCTGGAATCAAGGCAAACTCAAAGGTCCATGCGGGAGCCGTGTCTGTTTCAGTCTGCCGCATGTCAAGATAGACGGTGTACACCTGCTCGTTGGAAAACACGTCGAAGAAGGGAAGTCCGCCGCCGCTGGTCTCCGTCGACACAATCGTCAGGCCATATGACGTCTGCAGAGGGCGCGGGGCCGGCTTAACCAAAGCGGGTCCTTCCGGCGTTCCTGTATCCGTTATTCCGCCGACAATCGTAATCCCGGGAAAAGGCCCTTTACCGGGCCCGACGCCGGCGCCGGTTCCCGGCCCTGCTCCGGAGCCCATGCCTGCTCCCGATGGCGATCCCGGGCGGGAACTTTGGGTTGCGCTCGGACCAAGTTCCGGAGCGTTTTTTCCCTTTACGCTGCCGATATTAGTCCCGAAAGTGCTTGTTGCTGCCGGGGCTGCCTCTGCGGCGGCTATGGCGGGAGCGGCTTTAGCATTCGCCGTCTCAGATGAAAAAGCTGACTCAAACTTCGTGCCGGGTTCGGATTCAGGGGATCCAAGATTCGGTTCCTGGGAAATGATGAATTGCCCGCGCGCCTCGCCCGCGGGAATATTTACCGCCTCCGCAGGCGGCGAGGGCATGGGCGATAAAACAAGAAGATCTTGCAGATCGGTTCCGCGCGCGGCCGGTATCGGAGGTTCCGGAGTCGCAGGTTGCTTCACCTTTTCGATCGGCTTTGGAGCGGGACCCGCGGATTTGATTGCTTCTTCCGGAGCGGGAAGCGGATCCGGCGCCGGAGGCTTAAGCGGCGGAAGCACCAGCTTGGGCACTTCAATTGTGGGGGGCGCGAGGTTCAAAGGCGGCAGCGGCGGCATGTAGGCTTTTACATCAGGCTGTTCGTTTGGCGGCGCAGGCAGTTTTGGCTCTGCGGGTTTGGCCGGTTCCGGCGGCCGGAGAGGAGGTTCCGGTAAATCGAGCCGCTGATTATGGCTGGCCCCGGCAATTTGGACGAGATTAGGCAAGGGCAGGAGAGGCTGCAGGACAGGCGGCTTTTCAAGTGCCGGCTGGAGAATGGTTTGAATAGGATTAGTCGGATTCGGCACATTCGACACCATCGGCTGGGGACCGGGGTAGGCTAAGCCCTTTTTTCTGGGAGCGCGCGCAACGGTCTGCCGTATCTCCGGTGGTTTTGGTTTGCTCAACGGCAGGACCATGCTTGAACTCCCGCCTCCAATAAGTGGAAGAAATACCACAACCCTCGGCATCCTGCGTTCAATCCTTCTGATTTGTTCGGGAAGGAGAGGCTCTCCGATTGGGTAGCGCAATATCTGAATCGATAAGATTCCGATGAAGATGACCAAATGAATCAGGAGGGAAAAAGGAAGCGTCCGGGCGGGAAAATATGGACGGCTCAGATTCGAGACCGCGAGCAAAGGGGCCTCGGGCTTGTTTGGGCGATCCGCGGGAAGATTCTTAAGAACCAATCTAGTAATTGCCATTTTACCCCGGGTGCGCGCTGAGCATAATTTTAAGCCGGTTCCGGCGATAAGGCAATGCTCCGGAAAAACCGTTCAACCCAGCCCGGGCCCTTCACTATAATCCCTTATCGGCCTAATTTATATGGATCTCTCTTTATTCTTCTTCGTCGATTTACCTTTCAAAGGCGGCAAAAAGCTCCTCCTTTGTGTTCATTACAATAGAACCGTGCCGGGCAAGCGGTTCACGCATGCGCTTGACTCGCAAAGATTGGAAATCTATAATCTGAGCATCATCGCGGGGTGGAGCAGTCTGGTAGCTCGTTGGGCTCATAACCCAAAGGTCGGCGGTTCAAATCCGTCCCCCGCAACCAAAGCATTCATAAATAGCCACCGCGAAGGTGGCTTTTTTATTGGACTTAGGGTTAATCCGCATTTCTCACAAAGTTTTTGCTGGGGCGGCGCATCCGGGCATGACGGTTGCATTTCGCTGCCCGTGAGGACGGCTCTCCAGAGCCGTCCTGGGCGGGTCCGTAGACCCGCCCCACATGTCGCGCGCCTTGTATCCACACCCATCTGCGACGCATCGTTACGAAACCTTGTGAGAAATGCGGATTAAAAGGTGAGCCATTTTATTTTCCTGATCGAGAACAGATGTGTGTTCGTTCCCGATTTAAGCCCGCAGCCAACATGAGCGCGACGCTGCCGATGACAGGATGGCCCGTAACACTCAGATCACACCCATAGGCATGAATTGAATAAGCCTGGGAATGTTGTTTGCTATGGTGGATCCAAGGTTTCGGTGTACACGAAGGAATTTGGCCCTTGATTATATGGGTCAGTGTTAAACCCGAATTTTGCATTTGGCTATGCTTTTGAGAGCGTAAGTGCTTCACTGTGCT
>JBBISO010000225.1:0-5055 GCA_037441325.1 Acidobacteriota bacterium
CTTCGGGGTTGGACTGGCCGCCAATTTGAATGGTTTCGCGACAGAAACTAATTATGGCTGTACCCTCGGCGCACTTTGCGTCTCTGCGATGCGCTTGTGATTTCGGATGCGGCTATGCCGCGCCAAGCAAATCCGCGGCTGGTTTGGTGCTGCGCAATTACGAACAGCCGCTGGTCTCTCCGCAGTTCATGCACTTGTAGCAGGACCCGTTGCGCACCATGATGCTGCCGCAGGCGGCGCATGTCGGGGCGTCGTCCAGCGCATACATAGACTTGAAATCGCGGAGAGGTTCCGCGCCGGCTTTCGGAATTGCGGCTTCATCCGCTCCTGACAGGCTTGCTTTGCTGATCACATGAACGCCGATTTGAAGCTGCTCTTCCGTCGTTAGGAATTTGGAAGCCAGCCAGCGGAAAATATAGTCGACGATGGATTTGGCATAATGAATTTCGGGATTTCCGGTGTGCCCTGAAGGTTCGAATCGAACATGGGAAAATTTATCGATCAGAACTTTCAGAGGAACGCCGTACTGAAGCGCGAGCGAGATCGCCGTGGCGAAAGAGTCCATCATGCCTGATATTGCGCTTCCCTCTTTGGCCATAACCAGGAAAATTTCCCCTGGTTTTCCGTCATCGTACATCCCCACGGTGATATACCCTTCATGGCCCCCGATGCTGAATTTATGGGTAATGGCTTTTCGTTCGGTCGGCAGCTTGCGCCGGACCGGTTTCAGTTGCGGCGCGGCCGCGTCCTTAGATTTCACCCCGCGAACGGCATACAACGGCTGCGTTTTTTTGGAATTGTCGCGATAGATGGCGATCGCTTTTACCCCCATTTTCCAGGCCTGCATATAAAGATCGGCGATCTGGCCGACGCCGATGTCTTCGGGCACATTTACGGTTTTCGAGATGGCGCCGGAAATGAACGGCTGGACCGCGCTCATCATTTCTATATGGCCCACGTAGTGAATCGACCGTGTCCCCCGTTGAGGTTTGAACGCGCAATCGAAAACGGGCAGGTGTTCCGGTTTTACCTTGGGAGCGCCCTCGATAGTTCCGTTTTCATCGATGTATTTTGTGATTGCTTGTATCTCCGGCTCAGTATAGCCCAGTTTCGCAAGCGCGGCGGGAACCGTATTATTCACGATCTTCATCATTCCGCCGCCCACCAATTTTTTTAATTTGACCAGCGCAAGATCGGGTTCCACTCCGGTCGTGTCGCAATCCATCATGAAACCGATGGTTCCCGTCGGGGCCAGCGCGGTGGCTTGCGCATTCCTGAAACCGTGCACGGTTCCCTCAAGCACCACCAAATCCCAGCACTCCTGCGCCGCATGCATAAGATTTGCGGGCACGCGGTTCGGATTAATGTTCTGCAAAGCCGCCCGGTGCATGCGCATCACTTCCAAGAACGGGTCGCGATTCCTGGGATACCCGGAGAAAGGCCCCAACTTGGCCGCCATTCGCACCGACTGCAGATAGGCTTCCCCCGTCATGACCGCCGTGATCGCCGCAGCGTAGTCCCTGCCTTCATTGCTGTCGTAAGCCAAACCGCTATACATCAGCAAAGCTCCCAGATTGGCGTAACCAAGGCCCAGAGGACGATACTCGCGGCTGTTTTGGGCGATTTTTTCAGTCGGATAGCTCGCGTTGTCGACGATAATTTCCTGGGCGGTGATCATCACATCCACAGCCCTGCGAAAGCCATTGACGTCGAAGCAGCCCTGCGGGTCCACGAACTTGAGCAAATTGAGCGAGGCTAGATTACAGGCCGAATCATCCAGGAACATATATTCGGAGCAGGGATTGGAGGCGTTGATGGATCCGCTGCTTTTGCAGGTATTCCAGCGGTTGATCGTTGTGTCATACTGCATTCCCGGATCGCCGCAAATATGGCAGGATTCGGCGATTTTTTTCATCAATTCGCGCGCCGGATAGGTATCGGCGATCTGTCCTGCCGGGCGCTCCCGCGTCGCCCAGATTCCGTCCTGCTCCACCAGCGCCATGAACTCGTCCGTAACCCGCACGCTGTTGTTCGCATTCTGAAAAAAGATACTCGCGTAGGCCTCGCCGTCCACGGATCCGTCATAGCCCGCTTCGATCAGCGTCCATGCCTTTTTTTCTTCCTTCGCCTTGCATTCGATGAATTCCACAATATCCGGATGATCGATATTGAGTATGACCATTTTCGCAGCGCGACGCGTTTTTCCGCCGCTCTTGATGACGCCCGCAAAAGCGTCAAATCCCTTCATGAAGCTCACCGGGCCGGAGGCGATGCCGCCGCCCGAAAGCGCCGCTTTCGAAGATCTCAGCGGAGAGAAATTGGTCCCCGTGCCGGAACCGTACTTGAAAAGCAGGCCCTCGGTGCACGCCAGATTAAGGATGGAATCCATGGTGTCTTCCACGGAGTTGATGAAACATGCCGAACACTGCGGATGCGGCTCGATTCCGCAGTTGAACCATACCGGCGAATTAAATGCGGCATACTGGTTCAGAAGCAGGAACGCGAGTTCATTCCTGAAAGCTTGCGCATCCGCCGACAAGGAAAAGTATCCTCCTTGAACACCCCATTCCGTGAGCGTCCGCACCACGCGTTCCACCAGCTGCCGCACGCTCTTCTCTCTTTCGGGAGCGCCCGGCCTTCCGTGAAAATATTTCGATACCACGATGTTCGCCGCCGTCTGGGACCAGCTTTGGGGAATCTCGACTCCCTCCTGCTGAAAGAGAATTTCCCCCTTTTCGTTGGCGATCGAGGCGGTGCGAATCTCCCATTCGATATCATCGTACGGACTTGATCCTTCCCGCGTGAAATGTCGAGAGAATTCCAGCCCGCCGCCGGTCTTTTGTTGTTCGGCAGCCAGAGCCAAAGAGGCAACATTTTCCATTGGCACCGTACTATTACTGCTCATGAGAGAAATCCTCCGTGCATGAGACAATAATCGATTATTAAAGAATCCTAAACGGGGCTTCAGCGCTCCACTTCGGAATGTGTCGGGTTTTTACACGAATTCCGATCCGACTGTCAATTAAAATATCACTATATATGGTACTCCTTATCTCGGCTCGCCACAACATGTTGCGTCCAACTCCTTGAATCTTATCGCTTTGGAGTCCTTCCCGGAACCAATAAGAAGGCCCAAAAAATTCAGAAACGGCGGCTCTTGCGGGTGCAATTAGAAGTGCGGGTCAAGTAAAATGGCCGTTCCCGGTAACGCCGCGCCCGCAGGGCGCCATGGAGTGCAGCAGCTTGCTGCCGCCTTGCGGCTTTGCTGCTGGTCATAAGCTTCGTCCTAAGGCGCAAGCAAGCTCGAGCACTCCAAAGGCTTCGCCTTCTCAAAACATGGGCCGGCTGACTCGCACTTCTAATTGCACCCCTCTTACCGGGCGTTTGACAACAGTTCCGGACTCATCCAAAATGAAAGACAGCTGCTGAATGGAAAGGCGCCATGATCCACTATCTGGTCTTTGATATTGAAACGCGGGTTGACAAGGAACTCGTCAAGCAGATCCACGATCCCGAAGACTGTCTCACGCTCGATCAGGCATATGACACGGCGCGGGACAGGCTCTTGGAGCGGAGCAAGCAGCAGAGCGACTTTTTCCCTGTTCCCTACCACATCCCGATAGCAATTTCCACTTTGCAGGCGGATGAAAACTATCGAATGCGATCGCTCAAAGGAATCGGCATCGACCGATATTCCGAAAAAGAACTGGTCAGCAAATTTTGGGAGGAGTTTGAAAACACCCGCACCCTTGTGACCTTCAACGGGAGAGGATTCGACTTGCCCGTGCTTGAGACCCAGGCCTTGAAATACGGTTTGTCCCTGCCCCGCTATTTCGGGACGGGCGAAGGTAGAGGCACTTACCGCGGCAGCCGGTACAGCGACAGTTTTCATATCGATCTATGCGATTTTCTCTCCAATTACGGCGCTTCCCATAGGAACTCGATTAACCTTTTTACCAAGCTCATCGGGCTTCCCGGCAAGTACACCATCGCCGGCGAAGACGTGGAATATCTATTCCGCCAGGGCCGCCAAAAAGAAATAAACCAATACTGCATGACGGACGTCCTTCAGACATACCTTCTCTTCCTGCGTGTCGAACTGTTGAGAGGCAAGCTCGACAGCGCCGCTTACCGGGCCGCCATTACGGCCGCAAGGCAAGACTTGACGCAGCGTGCCAACAACGGAGGATCGGAAAATTTTCTGGTGGATTTCCTCCAGAGATGGAAACCGGAAACGGAGTAAGGGCCGGTCAATGAATAATGTTTACATTTTGCCGCTGGCCTCCGGGCCGCAGCCCGAAGGGGCGCGGCGGCGGGCGGGCATCTGCGGCGTTGCCGCTCCGTGACGATGACACGGCATTGCCTGCGTCGCGGCGCCTTGCATCCACGTCCGTCGGCGCCGCCTCGCTGCGAAACCTTGTGAAGGAATGAGCGATAGACGCTTATTTCGGCAACTTTTTGGAGCCGCCGGGAACTTTCTTCTTTCCGCCGGCAAAGAAATTCCGCAAAATCCTGATCGTGCGGGGAAGGTCGGCTTTGGGAACAATGATATGGTCATTCCTCAATGAGGATATGGGTATGAAGCGTATATTCGAATCGGCCAGAACGGATCCGATAGCCGAAAGATACCCGCTTGACACGAGCGAAAGCTTTACATCAAAGCTGATCACTTTCATGGGGCCGTCGACATCGTAACGCTCGAACATGCTTTGCATTCTGAGCCATTTGCGGCGCGGAACGACCATCGTAATCAATTTCGGCTCCTGAATAAAGACGGCAAATCGCGTCGTCGCCGGACGGAACCATTCGCCCGGAATGGTCTTTATTCCAACAGGCAGATAAATGATGAAATAATCTTCAGGAAACAGGACCAAACTGGTCCGTGTCAGCAGTTCCTTGAGATCCGCGGGAAGCTCCGGCATAAGTCTCCTTATTGCTCTCGATGGTGAAACATAATAGCACCAGATGACATAGGCAAAAAGGCTTAACCCGCATTTAACTAGTTTCTGTCGCAAAACCGGTTTTTTGACCAGGCCCCGCAAGGGGCGATCAGAG
>JBBISO010000226.1:0-5054 GCA_037441325.1 Acidobacteriota bacterium
CAAAGGCTGCCATCTGGAGAAGGACGACAACGAGATGCGGCAGCGCAAAGGAAAATCCTCCCGGAAGATGAAAGCCGTCCGCCTGGAGATAAGGGATCTGCCAGCCGCCGAAAAACAGCGTGGCGATGAGGGCGGCGATCAGGATCGTCTCCACGAAGTCCGTCATGAAAAAGGCGCCGAATTTCATGCTGCTGTATTCGACAAAGTAACCGATGATCTCGGATTCCCCTTCCGGAAGATCGAAAGGAATGCGCTTGGTCGCGGCCATTCCCGCGGTCACAAACAACAGAAATCCGAGGGGCTGAAAAATAATGCCCCACTTGGGCAGCCAGCCCCAGAGGAGGCCGCCCTGCGCTCGGTTGAGCTCGGCAAGGTCCAGACTTCCGAATATCATGAGCACCCCGATAAGGGTTGCGCCCATGGTGATTTCATAGCTGATCATCTGGCTGGAAGCCCGCAGTCCTCCGAGGAACGCGTATTTGTTGTTTGAGGAAAAACCGGCAAGAAACGTTCCGTAGATGCCCAACGACATCATGGCAAAGATAAAAAGCAGGCCGACATTCAGCGGGAGCACCTGCAATTCGATGGCACGCCCCCCAACCCGGATCGCATCGCCGAACGGAATCGCCGCGAAACTCATCAGGGCGAAGAAAAGTGCGGCGAAAGGAGCGGCGGTATGCAGCAACTTATTTCCACCGGGCGGAACGTAATCTTCCTTGAAAAACATCTTCAGGGCGTCGGATAGGATATGGCAAAGGCCGAAAGCCCTCACGCCCAGGATAGGCGCGCGATTGGCGCCCAGCCGGTCCTGCATGACGGCGGACTGCTTCCGTTCCATCCAGGTCAGCAATGAAGTGAGGGTGAGCACGCAGGCCAGGAAGAACAGCGCTTTAATGAATGCGATCAGGACGTCGAACCACATATTATTTTCCGAATTACGGCTTCAACGACTGTCCATTGTTTCCCACGCTTTGATAAGTCATCCCGGCAAAAGCCCCGACGCTTTGGCCGATCTCAGCAAACACGGCGGCGGACGCGCCGGATATGGGGATATCAAGCTTTGCGCCCAGCCGCGCCAGGATCTCCAGGTCTGCCAGCGAGCGGCCGATTGACGGGACAGCCGCCCGGAACCGCTGGACCCTTCCCCGGATATTGGTATAGGTTCCCTCCGTCTCCGCATAGACAGCGGCAGGAAGCTGAACATGAGCCATCGCTGCCGTCGGCTGGTCCCATGATCCCTGAAAAACCATGCAATCCACTTTGCTTAGGGCGCCCCGGACATAGCCGGGATTGAATCCGCGCGCCAGATCGTGCCGGAATATGTACATCCAATGAATGCGGCCCTCGGCGCAATCGCGCAGCAGGCTTTCGCTTCCGGGACCGGGCGGGAGGATCAGCTGCGCGCCCCGGCGGTTCGGATTCTTATCGGCTGTAATCAGGAAATCATCGGAAAGGACGTCTGCGTTGGACGGAATATTCCATTCGATACTTTGAATTCCCAGCCGGTCCTTGAAGAGCCGGCGAACGCTGAATAACTCCTCATTGGTCATCTGAGGCGAAGCCAATACCGCCGCCGCCTGCGGCCCATGCGCCTCGAGAATACGTTTCAGCGAAGTGGCAACTTCGCTGATGGCTTCCTCCCACGAAGTTTCTTCGTATTTGCCGCCTCGCCTGATCCGGGGAGCTTTGAGCCGGTCCGCGGCGTCAATGGAATGGTATGAGTAGCGGCCCTCGTCGCAGATCCAGTGGCCGTTGACTTCCTCGTTGTAGCGGGGTTTCAGGCGGTGGACCCGCTGTTCGTGGTAGCACGGATTGAAGCGTTCATTGAAGTGGATTTCGATGTTGCATCCGCGGCTGCAGCCGGGGCAAATCGAAGGCGCGCTTCCCAAAAACCATACCCGGCACTTGAAGCGGAAATCGCGGTCGGTTAAAGCGCCCACCGGGCAGATATCGGCCAGATTGCCGGAATAAGGACTATTTAGTTCAAAGCCGGGCAGCACGTCAATTTCACTGCGATGCCCGCGATCGATAACTCCCAGCTCGGACGTTTTGCAGATTTCCCGGGTAAAGCGAACGCAGCGCGTGCAGAGGATACATCGCTCCTGATCCAAAATGATGTAGCGCCCGATCGGGAAAGCTTTCCTTCGCTTGGTCTTGTTCTCATTGAAGCGCGGGTCGTAGAGCCCATGCTCCATGTAATAGTTCTGGAGCTCGCATTCACCGGCCTGGTCGCACACCGGGCAGTCCAACGGGTGATTGAGCAACAGGAATTCAAGGACCGAACGGCGGTTCTTCAGCGTCTCCGAAGTTTGGGTTTTCACAACCATGCCTTCGGAGACCGGGGTGGCGCAGGATGGCTGAAGCTTCGGGTTTTTTTCAATTTCCACCAGACACATGCGGCAACTGCCGACTACCGAAAGCCCGGGACGATAGCAATACTGGGGAATCCGGATGCCCGTGCGCCTGGCCGCTTCGATGATCAGCGTCCCTTCAGGCACCTGAACCATCCGTCCGTCAATGGTGAGCGTTACGTTCTCCGGCACGCTATCCTCAAATCTTGGGTCCGATCCGGGGCTGCCGCCTATGAATGGGATAATCTTTGCGCAAAGGATGCCCCTCGAATCCTTCATACATCAGAATTCGCTTCAGGTCCGGATGCCCGACAAATCGGATTCCAAACATATCCCAGACCTCGCGCTCCAGCCAGTTCGCGGATCTCCACCATGGTGTCAGAGAGCGCAAGCTCTCTTCCCCATCTTCGACCGGTACTTTGAGACGCAGGCGGCGGTTGAAAGGGAGCGATAAAAGGTGATAAACGACATCAAAGCGGGGCCTTCTCTCCCGGTAATCAACCGCGGTGATATCGATCAGAACATCGAATTGAAGGCGGGGATCATGCTTGAGAAAATCAATCACCAGCGGCAGATAATCGGGCCGAATGACAGCCGTAGCATCCCCTTGCGGAAGCATTGTATCTACAATCCCACCGGGGAAGTTTTCTTTCAGAAGCGTGAACGCTATGCCGGAAGTCTCATCCGGAGCCTTTTCTAATCCCATTCCAGTGCGCCGATCTTCCAAGCGTACAAAAAACCTAAGCCGACAATGACAAAGAAAACCAACATTGCAACGAACCCGAACAGTCCAAGACTGCGAAACACCACTGCCCAAGGAAAGAGAAATGCCAATTCCACGTCGAAAATGATGAACAGCATCGCCGTTACATAGAAGCGCACGGGCATGGCTCCGGCGGCATAGCCCTGCGATGGAAGGCCGCATTCAAACGGCGTATCTTTAATCGGATGTCTCTTCCTGGGGCCGAGAAATACCGACGCCAAAATAAAGCTGGCGGCGATGCCGGCGACGAGAACAGCCATTACGCACAAAGGAATGAGCGAGCTCATAAGCTTCAGGAATCCTCCGCTGGGCGCCTACTGTAGCATCGCGAACCCCAAAAAATCAAATTGATTGAGGTATCTTTGGCCTCTGATTATCTGAGGTTTCGGGGGATGGACGCTGGCCCTAAGACCTCAAAAGCCGCCAAGGTTGAGTCCTCGACATTGACTGGCCCATGGGCAACCACTATTATCTGCGGAGATCCGAAAATGGGAGATGCAATGCTGATTCGACGGATTTTGTCGCTTTTGCTGGTTCTTTGCGTGAGCCAAGGCGTTCCGGCGGTTATCCAGGTCGCCGATACTACTGAACTATTAAAGACCGCCGACGAGCTGCTTCAGACCGTGACCAAACTGCGCGGTCTCGAACCTAAATCCTCCATCCTGAAAGGTATCAGGAGCAGAGCGGAGATTTCGCAGTATTTGAACGAACGTGTTCACGAGGATTACAGCGAGAACGATCTGCAGGCTGAAGAGAAAGTGCTCCGCAAGCTTGGGCTTATTCCTGCTTCGATCAATTACAAGGAGTTCGTTCTCAAACTGCTCACCGAACAGGTCGGAGGCTATTATGACCCCGATAAAAAGACGCTGTATATCGCCGCCTGGCTGACGGCCGACGAACAGAAACCGGTTTTGGTTCATGAACTGACCCATGCGCTCCAGGACCAGCACTTCGATGTCGGCAGGATCCTTAAAGAAAATCGCAAGCTGCGCAATGACGACCGGACTTTAGCCCATCAGGCGGTGCTTGAGGGGGATGGAATGGTCGTGATGCTTCAATATCTTCTGGAACCAATCAAGCGGCATTTCTCCCAGTTGCCCGACCTGGCGTTTATCATGCAAGCCCAGATGGCGAGCATGCAATCCCAATATGCGGTTTTCAAAAACGCTCCGCCTTATTTGCGGGAGAGCCTGCTCTTCCCCTACGGATACGGCGCAGCCTTTTTGCAGAAAGCTTGGTTGAAGAATCCCTCATGGGAGGCGGTGAACAAAATATACTCGGACCTGCCCGCATCTACGGAACAGATCATTCATCCGGAAAAATACCTTAACGAGCGCGATAATCCCAAATCGGTACCGCATGACGATCCCGCAGCCAGGATCGGGAAAGGGTGGAAAATCACCTACCGGAATGTTCTGGGCGAATTTTCATTAAGCCTTCTGTTGGATCTGCATCTCACGGAGGAGCGAGCCCGGAGATCGGTTTCCGGTTGGGGAGGAGATCAGGTCTCGCTGCTGGAAAACGCCGAGGGGAAAAACGCGGTTTTCGTGAATACCGTTTGGGATACGCCGGAAGACGCGGAAAAATTCTATCTGGCCATCCAGGATTGGTTTCAGAAGGGTTATCCCAGAGCGATCAAAACAGACGAGCCGCCGGGCGGATTTTCGCTCGTTCAGGACGGTGAATTCCATTCAGTCCGACATCGCGGAGACAGCGTGCGCTTCATAGTAGGCCAGCCCGAAGCCGACGCCCGCGATCCGGCCAAAATCTGGGGAAGCAAATAGCCTTGCATTCGTCACAGGATTCCGTGGCGAGGCAGCCCGAAAAGGCGCGGACACGAGGCGCGCGACATGTGGGGCGGGTCTCCAGACCCGCCCAGGACGGCGCTGGAGAGCCGTCCTCACGGGCAGCGAAATGCAGCAGTCATGCCCGGATGTGCC
>JBBISO010000227.1:0-5027 GCA_037441325.1 Acidobacteriota bacterium
TTGTATCCACGCCCGTCTGCGCCGCCTCGCTACGAAACCTTGTGAGAAATGCGGGCTAGGCTGCGCCCTGAAAAATCGATTTCAGCGTGGCTTCAAACGATTCCGGGGAGCAGTCAACCCGAACCTGATGCAAGGCGCCACGGCGGATTCGCTCCCAGACCGGGGCATCGCTATATAAACGGATGCATTGCTCCGCAAACGCCTGGGTCTGGTCGGCGACCAGCAAGTGAGTGCCGTCAATCCATCCCAGCTGATGCATCAGAAGCGAGGTCGCGACCACCGGAACCCCGTGGGCTGCGGCCTCGTGAATCTTGTGAGGTATCCCGGCTGCGAAGCGGGTGGGCGTGACAAAAACTCGAGCTTCGTTGTAAGTGGCGGAAAGATCTTCAACTCTGCCCAGCACCCTCAACTGGCTGTCGGCGTAACTCGAACCGAGATCGATCCTATTAACGCCGGCCACGGTAAAGGGCACGCATCCCAATCTATTGCGGATAGCGGGCAGTATTTCTCTCAGGAACCATAACACGGCATCTCCGTTGGGGCTGTTTTCTTCCAGAATCGGTCCTACGAAGAGAAAGCCGGTTCTGTCTTCGAATGCTCGAGGCGTGGGTGCCACAGCCAAGGCATGTCCAAGGACACGAATATTTTGGATTCCATAGCGGGCAAACTCCTCAGCCTCTGATCTGGAAACAGCAACAACGAGATTTGCCTCGGCGGCCAATTCAACTTCATTCAGCATCAATTGCTCAATGCTCTTGGTATCCAGTCCTTTGCCCATTAGCCTCAGATTGGCAAGCTCTCTGGCTGCGAACAGCGCCTCCGCGTCATATATGATTCTGGTTTCTTGAAACCAGTCGCGGTGCGCCTGCAGAATGGGTCGGGCATACTGCATATTGTGCGGCCGGCTGACAAGCATATAATCATAGTAGCCTATCCTGCTTGCCAGGAATTCATGGAGCCTGTCCGGGCCGTATCCCCGAATGACTTCGACTTCGCGCGAAATGTCGGCATATACGTCGCTCCACTTCTCGTCGATGACGGCCGTCGGGTAGAGGGTAATGAAGCAGTCCAATTTCGCAAGCGAAGATAAAACCGTGTTCGCACGCGGGAAGCCTGAACCAAGCGCGGGGTGGGGAACTCTGTCCTCGATGAAAAGCACCCGGCGGCGTTTCCGGCTCGCGTCGAGAGCCGGCAGAACATTATTGTCATCGGGATCATAATGGTGCTGCAACCGATCCCGATGGCGAAGGCGAAATAATCCCTGATGGCGCGCGTGCCACTCTTGCGCCTCTTCGGAGGATGACGAACTGGCAAACTCATAGTGAAGGATCGCCGCCTCGGGTTCGTAAACTACTCGAAGGCCCTGATCCCAGAGCCTGAGACAGAAATCGGTTTCCTCATAGTAAAAGGGTTGGTACGCCTCGTCGAATCCTCCCAGCTTCATGAAAGTCTCGCGCCGCGTCAAAAGAAATGCTCCGGAACAGTAATCGACATCCCTGCGGAACATGTACTCGGATGCAAAGGGATCATCTCCGCGTCCATACCCGAGGCAAGAACCGTCACGCCAGACGATGTTTCCAGCTTCCTGCAGCGTTCCATCCGGCAGAATGAGTCTGCCTCCCACCGCGCCGATATCGTCGGCCCTTTCTAGTGTGTTGACGGCTGCCTGGATTGATCCGGGAAGGACTTGCGTATCGTTGTTTAAAAAGAGGAGATAGCGTCCCCGGGCTTTGCAGGATGCGGCGTTGGCCGCTTTGAGGAAGTGAATATTTTCGGAATTGCGCAGGATCGTTGCCCCCTCCAGTCGGTCGAGGAGGAAGGCCGTATCATCGGAAGAATTATTGTCGACGATGATGATCTCCATGGATTCGTATCCGGTTTCGACCAGAGAGCGGAGGCACTGGAACGTGAGTTCCGCGCGATTGAAGAGCACAAGGATTACGCTTACTTCGGGTTCCGGATTGCGCGGCAGCCGGTATCTGGCCGGTGACGATAGGAGATAGTCAAGGGCCGTTTTTGAAAGCCGGGTAAGCATCTGCCTGGAATCACGCACCGCTTGTTGCGGATCCGCTTTTTGATCATTATGCGCAGCTTCGCTCGAGGCTGTTCCCGTCCCGGCTTCCTTAGCCGGGAAGCCCGCAGTGGAAAGGATTTGTTTTGAGATCTTGCGGGCGTTGAAAGAATGTGACCGGGCGCGAATCAACTGGTAGTGCTCAGCCAGCCAACGCAGTCCGGGACGCATCTTCCAGAAGATGGATTGGAAAATACCTGCAAGAATCAGGTCGCGCTCAAAGAGCGCAAACAGCGCTTTCCGGGACGAGATCAGATCGCCATTCTCATCGAAAACCAACCTGCGGCGGCCGCCAAGTAAAAAGGAGAAATATTTGATTTTCCAGTAGCTCGGATCCCCGGTAAAAAAAACGGCAACCACATCAAAATGTTCTCGCCGGAGGCGATCGAAGTGCTCCCACCAACGCCGTATGTCTACGTGAGGCAGAATCTGATGCAACATTGGATGGCCCACAAAATGCTTCAGGACTTCGGATCGGTTCCGGCAAAAAAATGTGCAACGTGAATTGTGCATCAGCGGCAGGCTGTTCAGGCGGTCCAAGGCCTTAAGTACAAAGGCAGGTTCGGCCGACTGAAGTATGAGGACTTTACGCTGCGCGATTCTTCCCCGGAGGTCACCGTTTTTCTTGTGGCCGCGATCCTTGTGCAACGGCGGCCGCCGAAAAAAATATACGAGTTTTAAAAGCAGGAGGAATAAGGCCAGCGCAATTATAAAAGGTGAGACCAGAAGAGCGATGAAAATCCGGATTAGTCGGTTCAGAAAAACAAGCATGCTATTTCGTTCGTGGCTGGGTTTTCCAGGCCCAGAGCCCGCACTTCTCACTGGACGGCTCTCCGGAGCCGTCCTCGGCCGGGTCTGGAGACCCGCCCGCACGAGGCGCGCGCTTTGTATTCACGTCCGTCTGCGCCGCCTCGCTCCGAAAGCGTGTGCGAAACGCGGGCTGGCGACCATTCATCTTGCATAGGCCCAATCAGGGATTGAAGTAAATCCTCTTTTGGATTGCCCGGTTTATGAAGCTGTTCCCATTCCAAGATTGCCCTCTATCTGTACCTCCGCCGGGCTCCTGTAACGCGGGTGCATTCTATACCCGAGGGAGATTGGAGCTCCAGCCTACAGTTTGATCTTGCCGATGAGGCGATCGTAGAATCTTCTTCTGGCGCTGCGCGGAGGCAAAGCCCGGTCCCGAATTCGATAGAATCTCTGAATTAGTTTCCATGCCCTGCTGGAGCGGAGGAGATACATCTGCTTTTCCAGCTCTTCAATTTGCCTCCTTTGAGACGCTAGCTGCTTCCCTTGATTATCTAATTGCTTCTTTTGACTATCGCTCTCTAGTTGCTGATAGCGAATCTTATCCTGCAGGTCATTGATTTGCGACGCCCGCCAAGCGAGAGCCTGCTCGTGGGAGCCAATGGTGCTTTGAAATTGGCGGACTTGTCCTTCTCTCCAGGCCAGGGCCTCCCGTTGCGAGCCGATTGTTTCCTCCAGCTCGCGCCGGATCCGGTCCTTCTCCTCAAGAAGAGCATTGGAAATATCCACCATAACTTCGCCATCAAGCACCGGCAATTCCTCGGCGTCCGATGCGATGGCTATGAAGTACAAGGGAGATCGACGATCCGTCTCCAAAACAAAAAACTCCTCGGCGTTGCGATCCATAAAAAGCACAGATCCCATGCCGGATGATTTGGGAGGGAAAGGCCAGAGATTGGAGTTGCAGTATACGCGTTGTCCCAGGAACTTAACTTGTCTAAAAAAGCGCGCAAGCAGTGCCCGGAACTCTTCGAAATCGAGCTCATTCACATGGAAGGGATTGGAGGGCTCCAATAGCCGGTATACCGGCTTATTGGGAGTAGAAATCACCAACAGACCTTCGGGAGCAAGAACCCGCTTGATTTCAGAAAGCAATTTGTCGTGATCGCGAATGTGTTCGATGAGCTCGAAACAGGCGATAATATCAAAGCGCTCTGCAAGCGGAATCTCGGTCGCAGAACCAACGGCAAAATGCAAACTGTCGGCGGCGTACTTCGCATGCGCGTGATGCACGGTTTTTTCGTCAATGTCGATTCCGATAGTCAAACGGGCCGTTCGCGCAAGCAGCGAGCTGCCATAGCCTTCGCCGCAAGCCAGGTCCAATGCGCTTTTGCCGGCGGCATGCCGGCATGCATAGGCATAGCGATGCAGATGTTCATAGGCAATTACAGGATCGTTCGCCCATGGCAAACAGCGCTCTCCCGTCGGTTTCAAGCGCCCATTCTCTATTGCCCGGTGCTGTTGAGCTTCCATCTTAACAGAATTTATAAACGGTTTTGGCCAGCGAGCGCACGAATAGAGGCGCTAGCCGGCCGGCCGCGATGCAAGATTGAGTATGCAACCATGCTATCTTAGTTTCTGCCGCAAAACTCCTTTAAGGCGGCAGCTTGCTGCCGCCTTAAACGATCACTCAAACACCCATTATGCATGGCCTTTCGCCGAAGGCGCAAGCAAGCTTGCGTACTCCAACGGCTTCGCCACCCATTTGCATATTCGCAAAAAATCGGCAATGCTTGCCCGTTTCGCGACAGAAACCATCTATGGGCCGGTCACTTTCCATGTCTTTGGCACGATGCGAAAGTTCTTCCAAATGGCCGGACCCGCATTTTTCTTTCTTAAGGTAATATATTCAGCGGATAATTCGACGTAACCCTCTCCTTCCAATTCGTACTCCACTCTTGCATCCCTGGGCATCCGGATATGGAACTTCATTTCGGGCTGGATCTGCTTCAGGAGGACTCCCTCGGGAGACCATACCGGGACCGAAGAAAAATCCGCCGGGACGACTTGCGGCAGCTTGCTCACGAACGGGCTGACTTGAACCAGTTCCAGCCGGTCCAGCGGCGCCCTGGAAAAGCTGAAGGGAACAAGGCCGAAGTGGCTATCATGAAACCCTGCGCCCGCGGCAGCTGCGAACGTGCGAATAGGG
>JBBISO010000228.1:0-5010 GCA_037441325.1 Acidobacteriota bacterium
CAGTCAGACGTGAGACCCAGGGAATGAGCTATGATTGGCACGCCCGTTGCCCGAAATTGGATTTTACACCGGAAGGAACGGGTGCACGAACGGACGCCGTGCTCCCTTGAAGCGGAGGAATGAGTGAGAAGTTTTATCCCAAGATCGCGGATGGGCAAATTTGCCCTGATGGTGGCGGTTTTGTGGATCCTCAAGTGGATTTTCTATACGCCGAGGATGCGCTATTCCTCCCCATTGCTGAGTTTTTCTCTGGATCTGCTCACTCTGCTTCTCGCCGTTCCGGCAGTTTATTACCTATGGAAACTATCCAAGTTTTTGCGGAAAAAACTGTTCTGGAAAATCCGGCGGCGCCTGATTGTGGCGCATATCTTTATCGGCGCGATTCCCGTGTTGTTGGTGATCGGAATTTTTTATGCTTCCGCGTTTCTGTTCTACTATCAGCTGAGCTATTACTTGATTACCAACCAGATATGGATGCACATAGCGCAAATTCATGCTTTCAACCTGTCCCTTCGGGGTGAGCTGCAGGATTTGATGACCACCTCGTCCTTCCGCAGCCCGGCGGCAATCAGGAATGAATTCGATGCCGATTCTCGCTACCTTTTGGGCTCCTATCCGTCGGCGTCAATAATGCTTCGTTTTACCGATCCGGCAACCAATCGCGTGTTGACTTATACCAATCGGAACGTAGCACCCGAGCGGCTCGAGGAATACCAGGTCCCGCGGTGGCTTGGAGAGAAAGAATTCAGCGGGCTTGTGCAGGAAGATATGCAACCGCATATTTATGCGGGAAAGCTTTATCTCAGAAGCCTCGTTTCCAGCGACTTCCGAACTGACATCCCTTTCAGCCTGGAGGTTTCCGTTCCGTTTGACAACTATCTCCTCGGACGTCTGAAGGCCGCTTTGGGCCAAGACTTTCTTTTGGCCAGCCATGTGGCGGATCGCGGAATGAAAGAGCTTCGCCAGAGCGCCGAAACGCTTCGCGAAAACATCCTCGATTCGACCTTGGAGCCCGAAGCCAAAAAATTATTCGCCAGCCCCGTGTGGTCGATATTGCTCTTTCCCATTTCCTGGACCACCGGGATGGAAACAAGCTCCGATTCGGAAGTGCTCCTGGTTGAATTGTCGACCTCAAAGCTCATGCAAAATGTTTTCCGTTCCGAAAGCCCGCTCGGTCAGATCATTTTGAGCATTTTGAAGACCATCGTCGTGTTTTTCCTGGTGGTCGAGATCATTTCCATCGTTATCGGCATCATACTAACGAAATCAATAACGGACGCGGTTTACAGCCTCGATCGCGGCACGGAATTCGTGAAGCGAGGCGACTTCAGCCGCCGGATCGTGGTCAAATCGGACGATCAACTGGGAGCGCTCGCAGCTTCCTTTAATCAAATGACGCAATATGTGCAGCAGCTTGTGAAGGAGCGCGTGGAGAAAGAGAGATTGGAACGCGAGCTTGAAATTGCTAAAGAAGTGCAGCAGTGTCTGTTCCCCAATAGCGTGCCGCAAATGAGCCGTATGGATATCACCGGCACCTGCCTGCCGGCGCGGATTGTCAGCGGGGACTATTATGACTTCATGCCGCTGGGGGATAGGGAACTCGGGCTCGCCGTCGGGGACATTTGCGGCAAGGGCATTTCCGCTGCGCTGCTGATGTCGAATCTGCAGGCAACGCTCCGAAGCAATGTCATGAATTTATGGCGGCATTATCAATTGGACGGCGAAAAGGCCGTCGCCGAGGTAGTCCAGAAGCTCAATAGCCAGATCTATAGCTTTACCTCCGCCAATAAGTACGCGACCTTTTTCTACGCGGTTTATGACGATACCCGTCAGACCCTGACCTACTGCAACGCAGGCCATAATCCGCCGTTGTATTTCGATGAAAACGGAGTCCGCCGCCTGAAAGCCGGAGGGACCGTGGTTGGTATTTTTGAGGACTCGGAATACGACCAGGAAACGATTCAAATGGATTCCGGCAGTCTTTTTCTGGCCTATACGGACGGAATTGTCGAAAGCGTAAACGAATACGGCGAGGAGTTTGGCGAAGACCGCTTGATCCAGCTGGTGCAAGAAAATCGATATCTTAGTGCCGACGGAATCAAAGAGGCGGTCGTCAAGAGGGTGCTTTCCTGGACGTTTGCCGAAGAAAGAGACGATGATATGACGCTAATCGTTGCCAAAATTGCTTAAGCATTCATATTCGGACAAATTACGGAAAGAGGGCATAGTCATATCGCATTAAGGAGCTCAACTACTTGACCGATATAGCGGCGGCACGAAGGATTTTTCTTTCAACTCCCGACTTCTCGAATCCCCGCGCGCCCGAGAAGGTCTCGAGTTCGAGCGATCCATCATGCGCGCGGTAATTTCAAGGGCGAAGCCATCTGGCTGGTTTTTCGCTGCGCGTAAACGCTGAATCATGGTGAATTCAATGTCTATTCTTGAACATCCCGACCAATGGATATCAATAGATCCCAAGTCGATGCATTCTTTGTTGGAGGCTTTTCCGGAGCAGCTCCGGGCGGCCGCGGGTGCCGCCCGGGGCCTGTCCAGGGAAAATACGGACGATATCAAGCTGCTGATCGTGACCGGCCTGGGCGGGTCCGCGATCAGCGGTGATTTGGCGCGATCGATTGCGGCGCCGCAGCTGCGCCTGCCGCTTCTTGTTAATCGCGATTATAATTTGCCTGTCTTTGCGGATGCGCATTCGCTGGTTTTTGCCTGCAGTTATTCCGGCAATACCGAGGAGACACTCAGCGCCTATAGACAGGCCCGTAAAGCCAAATGCCCGCTGGTCTGCATCACGGCGGGGGGACAGTTGGGAGCGATGGCGCAATCGGATGGATTTCCGGTTCTGTTGCTTCCTTCCGGCCTGCCTCCTCGCGCTGCGCTCGGGTATTCGCTTGTAAGCCTGCTGTCGGCGATGCGGGCACTGCAATTCATCCCAGACATGGGATCTTCCATTGATGAAGCCGTTGGACTGCTGAAGCGGCTACGCGGCAGTTATGGTTCGGCCCATCCCAGGCCTTCCAATCCGGCGATGGCTCTGGCCGGCTCCTTGCATGGCAAGATTGCTGCAATTTATGCGTCAAACGGAATCATGGAAAGCGCTGCAATTCGGTGGCGTTCCCAGATTGCCGAGAATTCAAAAAATCTGGCATTCCATCACGTATTGCCGGAGATGAACCACAATGAGCTTGTCGGCTGGATGTTCCCGGAGGATGTCTTGAAGCGTGTTGGTGTGGTGCTGATTCGCGACCAGGGTGATCATCCCCAGGTTCATCGGCGGTTCGATTTGACTCGTGAGTTGATCGCGGGCAAAGCCGGCAGCCTGGACGAGGTCTGGAGCCAAGGGAATTCTCTTCTGGCAAGGGTATTGTCGGTTGTTTACCTGGGGGATTTCGTCAGCCTTTACCTTGCTTATCTTAACAAAGTTGACCCCGTGCCGGTGCAGGTTATCGATTATTTAAAAAGAAAACTGGGTGGAGCGGGGTAGGAGGATCAGGGCGCGGCCGGCCGCGGCCACTACCAGATCCGCTTCCGCGCCAAAGGCGGACCGGAGCCGGGAGTCCGCAAAAAATGCCTTAAGGAGAACGATTGTGCGACGAGATATATTTCGCGAATACGATATACGCGGCATCGCCGGAAAGGATCTCACACAAGATACCGTGGAGCAAATTGGCCTCGGTATCGGAACTCTGATGCGGCGCGGCGGGCGGGAAAGAATCACGCTGGGGCGCGACTGCCGTCCAAGCTCGGATGCATTAAGAGACGCTCTGGTCGCGGGCCTGACCGCAGCCGGTGTTTCCGTGATCGATATCGGCGTCGTCCCCACCCCGCTGCTGTATTACTCAATCCATCAACTGGAAAGCGAGGGAGGCGTGATGATCACCGGCAGTCACAATCCGCCCGAATATAACGGTTTTAAGACTTGTATCGGCCATGACTCGGCTTACGGCGAACAGATCCAGGAGATATTCGGGATTATAGCGTCCGGAGATTTCATGCGCGGTAAAGGCAGGATTTCCGAGGCGGATGTGGCGACACCCTATCGGAAATATGTTCTTGGCCAGTTCCGCTTATCTCGCCGGATCCGGGTGGCCATGGATTGCGGCAACGGCACAGCTTGTTTGCTTGCGCCTGAAATTGTTGCGGCTCTGGGCTGCGAGGTGACCAGACTCTATTGCGAAATGGACGGCACATTTCCAAATCATCATCCGGACCCCACGGTGGTGGAAAACCTTGCGGATCTTCAACAAGCGGTAAAAACTGAAGGTCTGGACCTCGGAATCGCTTTCGATGGCGACGCCGACCGCATCGGAGTGATCTCCAATGACGGAAGCATCATTTGGGGAGACATGCTGCTGGTCCTCTATGCCCGCGAGATCCTCAAACACCGGCCTGCGGCGACATTTATTTCGGACGTCAAGTGCTCGATGAACCTGTTTCGCGATATCGAGATGCATGGAGGCCGGGCAATCATGTGGAAGACAGGACACTCGCTGATCAAGGCCAAAATGAAGGAGGAGGAAGCGGTACTCGCGGGAGAAATGAGCGGCCATATGTTTTTCGCCGACAGATATTTCGGTTACGACGACGCCATTTATGCCGCCTGCCGCCTCCTGGAGCTCCTGGCCGATTCTCCAATCGGGCTTTCGGAAATGCTCTCGGATATTCCCCCGACTTTTGTAACCCCGGAAATCAGGATTCAATGCGATGATGATAAGAAATTTAAGGTCGTGGAAATGGTGAAAACGGAATTCAAACGGGATCATGAAGTGATCGAAGTGGACGGCGCTCGTATCGTTTTTCCGTCCGGGTGGGGACTGGTGCGAGCTTCCAACACTCAGGATGTGCTGGTCTTGCGGTTTGAAGCTGATTCCCAGGAAGATTTGAACGCCATCCGTTCACGGGTTGAAGATGCCGTGCAGCGCGCGAAGTTGCGGGTGGTAAGCGGTTAATTAGTTTCTGTCGCGAAACCATTCAAATTGGCGGCCAGTCCAACCCCGA
>JBBISO010000229.1:0-4984 GCA_037441325.1 Acidobacteriota bacterium
AATTCCGCCATCCTGCAGCCGACTTCCAGCATGAGTTCATGTAGCTTCCCTGCGGCCGAATTCGGCATTCTGAGTTTGATCTTCCCGGCCACTTCGCGTTCGCCGGAAAAAAGCTCATCGATCGCAAGCTGATATTTCCCAAGGATTCGGCTGGTCCGCGCGTCCAAGATTGTCGCGCCCGATTGCGGCCAAGCAACGGGCGGCGGCACGGCCAGCGCTTTAAATCCCGGGAGCGCATTTATGAAAGGATCGAGCTCACAGGGGTTAATAATAGTCACAGCCACAGGGAGGAGGCAACTATGTTCCAGGAAGGCGGAGCCGCAGCCGCCGCTCCGCCGCTCGCCAAGGTCCGCGCCGGCGCCTGATGATGCCCGGTTCCAGAGCGGCATGTTGGCCTCGCGAGCCCGACCGCGCAAGGAATTCAGAATTTCAGCCCCAAAAAGCTGGAGGGGCGGGGCTTGAGGATTCAGAACGATCAGTCCCCACTCTTGCATCAATGCTGTGATAAGACGCGCCGTCGCCGAAGCGAATGTCTCTTCCGAGCCGTATGCCGACCTTAGGATTTCAATTACCTCAGAGTTAAACACTCCGTTTCCGAACTGTTCAATTTTTTTCAGAAGCTCGGCAATCTCCTTCGCCGGCAAAAGATCACCCGCGAGCGAATCAGTGCCTTCATGTTGCAACCTTAGCCGGCGGATTTCCCCCCTGGAATCCAACAGGTTGACTGACAATTCAGTGAGATTTGCTGCGGAGGCTTCACCGATCCAGCATACAGGCAATGCCCGCACATTCTCATTCGCTAGTTCCCGGCATAGCTTGACCGCGGCCAGACACTTCAGCAGCTGGAACATAGGCCCGCCAAATAGGCTTGCTTGAATCTCCGCGAGAATAACAACCGTTTCAGGTTGCGTGAGGCCAAAAATACTCTCCCGGATGGGCTCAAGATTCGGATTTATGTCTTCGGCCAGAAGGCAGGAAATTTTTGCGCGCGGGTATTGGCGGCTTTTTAGAATTTGTGCCTGCGCCTTCACTGAGCGCATATTCGGCGGAGCAGGCTGCGATGTTGATCCCGCAAGCAAACCCTCGGCAAAATCAATCCAAATTCCAGGGATACCCGGCAATCCAGCGTAATTCACAGGAATCCTCGCGCTAGTGTATTGCGTCCAACAGATATTTACTCATAAAGAACATGAAAGCGACTAAAGCCCTTATCAATTCAGCAAATCATATGGCAAGGGACTTTTGCCGCACTACCCTAGTTTCTAATGCGGCCGCCCACTGCGGGTTTTCGCCCGCACATCTCGCCGAACCCGGAGAATGCAATGCGCAGCGTCCGCAAATCATCGCCGGCATCTTCAAGCTCAACTTCCATGGCCGGCCCTGAGTAAGAACGCAGTTTTTCGCTCCATTCTATTATCGTGATGCCATCCGTACCGAGAAAATCATCAAGTCCGATCGAATACAGGTCCTTGTCTCCTTTAAGCCGGTAAAGGTCCACATGGTAGATAGGGCAGATTCCATAATAGACATTGACCAGAGTGAATGACGGGCTGTTCACCCGGCTGTGATCATCAACACCCAATCCCTGGGCGATGCCGCGCGCCAAAGTAGTCTTGCCGGTTCCGAGCGCACCGCGTAGCAATACCACGCCGGGAACCGGCAAAGATCGAGCAAGTTCGGCTCCGATCCTCTGCGTTTCCTTAGGGGATCGGCTGAGGACTTGTGTAACCTTCAGATTTGGTCCGATGTTTCGAAAATTCATGCGGCCGATACGCTTTTAAATGCCTGGGGCAAATATTTAAGGAGGTCTGTGGCAATCAAAGACTCCATGCCTTTTTCAGCGGCAGCCAGATCTCCGGCTAATCCATGCAGATAGACAGTTGCGGAGAGGTAGTCCGCCAGGTTGCGGCTTTTATCTTCCTTCCATTGGCGATTCCAATAGGCGATAAATCTACCCGCCATGCCGGCCAGAATATCTCCGGTGCCGCCGGTCGCCATGCCCGGATTTCCCGTGCAATTGATGTAATTCTCTCCCCTCGGTGTGGCGATCACCGTTTGAAAACCCTTCAAGACCACATAGCAATGATGTTGTGCCGCGCAATCACGCGCCGTTTCCAAACGGTTCTTTTGGACATGCGCTATCTTCCGGCCGATCAGTCGCGCAATTTCCCCCGGATGGGGCGTGATCACCACGGGCTGGCCTTGCTCATTCAGAAGCGGTTCGGCAGGAGGCGCAAAGGCATTGATCCCATCCGCATCCAAAACCACAGGAACAGGAGAATATCGGACCAGCTCCCATACAAGCCGCTTGGTTGACGGTTGAGTGGTAATTCCCGGCCCGACAACCAAAGCGTCGACTTGGGGAAGCTGAGCGAGGACTTTGGCGGCGCCGGCGCGATCAGATGTCTCTTCTACCGTCTCAGGAAGAAACTCCGTCATAAGCTCTGGATATTTTCCGGCGACATCTCTCCGGACGCTTTTGGGGAGCCAGAGCGTTACCAATCCCGCTCCGGAGCGAAGCGCCGCAAGTCCCGTCATTAAGGCGGCTCCGCTCTTTCCTCGAGATCCCGCCACAACATAGACATGGCCAAATGTGCCCTTATGGCTGTCCCTGGCTCTCCCCGGCAATACTCTATTGACCTGTGCGGCATCAATCAAGTTCAAGCAATGTTGCGGATTCTCCAGCAAAACGGGCGGGGAACCAATGGGGGCCAGCACGACTTTTCCCGAATAATCGGAAGCAGGCGGCAATACATGGGCAAGCTTCAGTGCCGTAAATGTAACTGTAAGATTGGCTTTCACGGCCGGTCCGGGTATATTATGAGAATCTGCAAAAAGACCCGAAGGTATATCCACCGAAGCGATGAACGCATTGGGTGCGGCCCGGTTAATCCAATCCACAATAGTGCGGAAGTCGGACCCAATCGGTTTGGAAAGTCCGGTACCGAAAAGAGCATCTACGATTACATCGGGGGCGGATTGTTTTTTCAAAAACGGCCTGGCGTCGGCCGGCGTCGCCAAAACCTGTACCGGCAGCCCCATGGCGCGTACAATGTCCCAGTTGCTGAGCGCATCCCCTTTGAGGCCGCCGGGATCCGCAAATAAAACGATCAATGGATTCGCGCCTCGCTGCGCCAAATAGCGCGCCACTACAAAACCATCTCCGCCATTATTTCCTCTGCCGCAAAATATAATGATGCGTTTCCCGTACAGGCCAGGGCATGCCTTCTCAATTTCGTCGGCAACAGAGCGACCGGCATTCTCCATTAATATAATGGACGGCAAAAGATACCGTTCCGTGGTTAATCTGTCCACTTCCGCCATCTGCTTTGCCGTCAGTATTTTCATGGCAAGCTCCTTCAACGGTTAGTTGCTATGATTAAGGGCAAGATATTAAAAATAATCGATAAACCGGATTAAGCCCAAAAAACCATTAAAAACATGACGTAAGCCATCAACTTCCCGCTAACCTCTGCCCGCTGGTTGACACCCGCGCCGAAAGAACTTAATATGGTAAGTGAAACATCCGGAAGTTGCAGGCATCTAAATCTATGTGCAAACAAATGGCACGGCAAGCCGTTTATCATGACGACGCATAGCATAGCCGGCCTTAGCGGAGAAGACAACTGCTCCCAGGGGGGGGTTATGAAGGGATTAAACATAAAACTGCTCACCGCCGGTCTGGCGGCGATTCTCTTTTGCATGCCGGGCAACGCCGGCAGGAAACACGGCGATGTCCAAAACATTGGCAACCGCAATGTCACCGGCCGGATCTTCGGCATCCTTCCCAACTGGGTATCTTTGGAAAAGGAGGTTACCATAGGCGCCCAGATTGCGGCGGAGTTTGAACAGACTGCCCGCTTGGTTGAAGATCCTGTCATCACCGAGTATGTGGATCGGATCGGCCAAAATATCGTCAAGCATTCTGATGCCAAAGTCCCTTTTCACATTAAGGTTGTTGACACCGATGAAGTGAATGCGTTTGCCTTCCCTGGGGGTTACTTTTATATCAACAAAGGCCTGATACTTGCAGCGGAAAACGAATCGGAATTGGCCGGGGTCATGGCGCACGAAATCTCCCATATCACGGCGCGGCACGCCACTTCACGCATGTCCAAGGCACAATACCTGCAGCTGGCTGCCATCCCTGCCCTATTCGTGGGCGGTTACTGGGCGCAGATGGGCATTCAAAACGCGTTGGGTCTGGGAATAAACTTGGAGCTGCTGGGAATTACCAGGGAATCCGAAAGGGAAGCCGATCAACTCGGAATCCAATATCTATGGAACACAGGATATGACCCGAATGCGTTTGTATCATTTTTCGAAAAAATGCAGCAGGAGGATAAAAGTAAACCGGGACGCCTGGCAGGCTGGTTCCGCACACATCCATCCACGGATGACCGTATCGTTGCAGCACTGGACGAGCAGCGCTATTTGCCCGAGAAAGACAATTACATCGTCAATACTTCGGAATTTGATCGCGTAAAAGGGCGCCTTCAGGCCATCGATAACGCTCAGAAATCGGAGGACACCGGCGAAGCTCCGGACCAGAAAAGGCCGACTCTGAAGCGACGGACTACGGAGGGCGGCGATCAGGGACCCGGAGAAACCGATGATGACGGCCAATCCGCGCCGAAAAAAAGCCGCCCCACTTTGAAACGCCCCGCGGATACGGATCCATAACCCAAGGACCAGTAGCATTCTCCAAAAGGCTCTGAGTCGCGGCTTCTTGCATGACTCAGAGCCTGATCCAATTCCCGCCTGAATTGGGGTTGATTTAAACTAATCTCACAGGTATTTATCTAAAACCCTGCGGCCGCCGCAATTCGATTTTTTTGTGCGCTGATCACAGGCCGGAGGGTGAGCCGGTGGCGGTTTTGCGGGCGTGATCAATCGCGAGCTTGTTGAAACAGTTCTCCTCCATTCATCGTATTGATAGGTGGTAAACAGGCTTGGCTGTATCTAATTGCAAGGAGTCCCGTAT
>JBBISO010000230.1:0-4954 GCA_037441325.1 Acidobacteriota bacterium
TTTGGATCCGATGGCTCTGAATATAACATTTATCATAACACTCCAGCCGGCGAATCTTCGAATCTTTATTATTGGGATGTTTACCGGCGGGACCCGTTTTAGAAATTGCCTGTCGGCTTAGGCGTGTGTCCCAAGGCGTCCTGCGTGGGATTGCGTCCTACTATAAAATCCCCCGTTACCATTTCCTCATAGCCCATGCCCGGTCCTATCATCGGGTAGACGCAAGCTTCCGGATCGATCATGACTTCGAGGAAAGCAGGCCCGCTGAATTCGACAAATTTCTTCAAGGTTTGCTTCACCGCAGTTTTTTTACTCACACGCTTAGCGAAGCCGAATCCGTCCGCTTCGGCGGTTTTTACAAAATCCTTCTGTCGCAGGGATTTGTCGGATCCGGAGAAGCGCTTCCCGAAATACAGCCTCTGCCACTGGCGCACCATGCCATCCCCGCGGTTATTGAGCACAAGCACCTTGATGGGAAGGTTGTATGTGGTTGCGGTTTCCAGTTCGCCCAGGTTCATGCGCATGCTGCCGTCTCCGTCGACGTCGATTACCAGGCGGTCAGGAAAAGCAACTTGGGCGCCAATGGAAGCGGGGAGGCCAAAGCCCATGGTCCCCATCGAGCCGGAAGTCAGCAGTGAACGCGGGTATTTGAAATCAAGATATTGAGCCGTCCACATTTGGTGTTGTCCCACACCGGTACATACGATAGCTTCTCCGCGCGTGATGTCATTCAGGCATTCAAGCACGTACGGAGGTTGGATGGCGTCTGATTCGCGGTTGTAATTGCGGGAATGCTCTTTCTTGAGGTTATCAATGTGAGCGAGCCACTTTGAGAAGTCTTTTTGGAAGCTCCTCCCACAATGCATGAGATCGATTACAGCTTCACGAGCGGGACCCACGTGGGACCAGGTTGCGCTCCTAACTTTGCCTATCTCCGCAGCATCGATATCAATATGTGCGAGAAAGCGGGCTTTGGGTGCAAATTCCTGAACCTTCCCGGCGACGCGATCATCGAAGCGCGCGCCTATGGTAATTAGGAAATCGCAGTCGATCACGGCGTAATTTGCGTACGCCATGCCGTGCATTCCCAGCATGTGCAGGGACAGCCTGTCGGTTGTGTCCACGGTTCCGATTCCCATTAAGGTTGTCACCACTGGAATCTGAAACATGCGTGAGAATTCGCGCAGTTGTCCGGCGGCATTGCCGCTGATGGCTCCCCCGCCGGCATAAATGAGCGGACGCTCGCTTTTCTGCAGCAGCTCGAAGAAATCCGCGCATTCCTCCGGAGAAACGCGGGCTTGGGACAGGATCTTCATTCGATTTTCGTAGCCTCGAAAACGAAGCAGTCCCTCCCCCTTGAAAACGCCTTCCCAATTCTGGACGTCTTTTGGAACATCGATGACTACGGGCCCGGGCCGGCCGCTGAGCGCGATTTCGAACGCCGTGCGCACCGTGCTTTCGAGGTCTTCCGGTTCCTCCACCAGAAACACATGCTTGGCGCACGAGCTCATAAAATTGAACACCGGCGCTTCCTGGAAAGCATCGGTACCAATAGAATTGCGGGCGACCTGGCCGCAGATTAAAACCACCGGGATTGAGTCGGCCATGCTGTCCCGGATGGGTGTGAGGCTATTTGTGGAACCCGGCCCGGAGGTAACAATAAAAACCCCAACCCTGCCGCTGGCTCTTGCGTATCCGGAGGCCATAAATCCAGCCCCCTGTTCGTTGGCGGGTACGATCAACTGGAGCTGATCGCTTCTGCGGGACTCACGCTCGGCGTTGTAGCGGAAAAGCGCGTCGTATGTGGGGAGAATCGCTCCGCCGGTATAACCGAAAATGGTATCGACCCCCTCTTGTGCCAGAACCTGTATAATCATTTCTGCGCCCGTCATCCGCTTGCCTGCCAGCAGATGACGTTTATCATTGAGTTGTGCGTTCATTTCCCTGTTCCTCTCGATTCTGTTTATTTGCCTGTTGCGGACGAGGGCGATTCGCCGCCGTTGATCCTGGCGGCTAAATATCGATGCAGCGCAACCTTGCCGGTTCGCACCATTTCGTCAATTCCATAAGGGCGAACAACCTCAAGAAAAGCTTCAACTTTGCCGGTATCTCCGGTAACTTCAAAAACATAGTTTTCGGGTGTAGCGGTTACTACCCGAGCCCGAAAAATTTCCGCTTCCGTTAAAAGAGTAGTTCTCTTTCCTTCCGGCGCGTGAACCCGCACCAGTATCAATTCGCGCTCCACGCAATTGGCCTCGGTTAAATCGACCGCCTCTACCGTATCGGGAATCTTTTCGACTTGTCGCAGGATCTGTTGAACCATGAGCGGTTCACAGCGCACCACCATGGTGATTCTTGAAAGACCGGGGTCCGAGCTGCCGGCCACGGTGAGGCTTTCAATATTGTAGCCGCGCGCGCTGAAAAGCCCCGCCACCCGCGAAAGTACGCCGAAACGATTTTCAACCAAAATGGAGAGAGTTCGCAAGCTTTGCTGATTACCCCGTGAGTCCTGTGATTTGGCGTCTGGCATAAACCTGTCTCCCGCATGCGGAATTAGTCTGTTGTCCCATAAAAAAAGGGCCGTCACCCGGTTCGGGTGACGGCCCTGGAATACCCAGTTTCATTGCCGTCATCCGAACCGTGAAGTTCCGGTAAGGATGCTGATATTTACCATGAGTACGATTACTACGATGACGGGCAGAGGAATGAGTCGAAGAGGCGATATTCTTGATTGCCATCCCGTTGAGTGCATACTCGTAACCATTCCGCGTTTTCCGGCCTTCTCTGCGCGGAAATTGGCCTTAAGCCTAACAGGGGGCATTTATTGATGTCAACAGAAATTAGAAAGCGCCCGAAGGCAGCGGCGCGTTGGCCGCTTCCGGCCAACGGCCTTGGCCGATGTGGTTGAATGGAGTTTGCAGCGGCCGCCGACCGGCTCCAATCCGCACGTGCTATAATCCCAGCGAATGTACGGAAAGGAAAAAGGTTTGCCCGCAACAATAGAGTCGGCGTGGAGCCGCCACGACCGGCGCTGGAAAGGTAACCTCTATGTTTATGCTGTCGTTTCGCGGAGGAGCGGCGGCGTTTCTATTGGGATCAATCTCAATCCGGATAAAACCTGCAATTTTGACTGCGTCTATTGCCAGGTTGACCGCCGCCGGCCGGGGTCGGCGCAAAAAGTTAATCTGAAAAGGCTTGCCGACGAGCTCGATGACATTCTTCAATCGGAAAAAGCCGGATTGCTTTACGAAGTCGCGCCCTTCAATGTCCTGAAGGCCGCGGAGCGGGGAGTGCGGGATATCGCTTTTTCGGGCGATGGGGAGCCGACGCTATTTCCTCCATTTGAGTCGGCAGTCCGTATCGCTGCGCAGGCGCGGATCCGCTTCGGACTGGAATCGGCCAAACTGGTGCTTCTCACCAATGCCGCCCTTCTGCATAGGTCCGCTGTGCGCGCGGGTTTGAATGTGCTGGATGGCAACAACGGCGAAATATGGGCAAAACTTGATGCGGGCACGAGGGAATATTTCCGCATGGTCAACCGGCCCCGAATATCTCTGGCTAAAATCCTTGCCAATATTCTGGACGCATCCCGTGTCCGGCCGCTGGTGATTCAGTCCCTCTGGTTCCGGATCAACGGCCGGATGCCTTCCCCCGGAGAGATCGAGGCCTATTGCGAACGCCTGAGCCGCATGATTGCGGCCGGCGGCCGATTCAAAGCTTTGCAGCTGTATACCATCGCCCGGCCGCCGGCGGAGGCCTTCGCTTCTCCGCTCTCAAACGAAGAATTAGCGCGGATTGCTGCGGTTGTTGAATCGCGGGTGTCCGTCCCGGTGAAAATCTTCCAGACGGCAATGCGGGTTTAACTGGTTCCCCGCGCGGATTCCCGATGGGATCATAGCAGCATGACATTTTCCCGCTTCAATCCATCTTTCATCCCGTGCGGCCATACGCCGCACTGCACCTCGCCGATATGAATCTTGTGTAAAAACAGCATGCAGAGGCGCGATTGCCCAATTCCTCCGCCAATCGTTTGAGGAAGTTCTCCTGCCAAAAGCCGTTTATGGAAAAGCAGATGAGCTCTTTCCGCAAATCCTGTCAGTTCAAGTTGTCGCTTCAAGGCCTCCGGATTGACGCGTATTCCCATGGACGACAATTCGAATGCGCGGTTAATCATCGGATTCCAAACCAAGATGTCTCCGTTGAGTCCTCTGCCGTTCTCCGTCGGCGAGGACCAGTCGTCATAATCGGGAGCCCGGCCATCATGCGGCTTGCCCCCGGCCAGTGGAGCGCCAATGCCGACAATAAAGACAGCTCCCGCTTCGCGGCAGATGCGCTCCTCTCGTTCCCGGGGATCGATTTCGGGCCACTTGCGCTCAAGCTCCTCGCTGTGTATGAACTCAATGTGGGGCGGAAGGAAAGGCTTTATGACCGGAAATTTTTCGCATACATACATTTCCGTGCGCCGGATCACAGCGTAAATCTTTTTGACGATTGAGCGCAGGAATTTGAGGTTCCGCTCTCCGTCCTTCATCACCCTTTCCCAATCCCATTGATCGACGTAAACGGAGTGGATGTCATCGAGAATTTCGTCGGGGCGAATGGCGTTCATGTCGGTATACAAGCCTTCCCCCGGTTTAAAGCCATAGTCTGCCAGCGCTATCCTTTTCCACTTGGCAAGGGACTGCACGATTTCAGCCCGGCTGCCGTCCATTGACTTAACCTGGAATGAAACCGGCTTCTCGACACCGGTCAAATCGTCGTTTATGCCCGTTCCGCCCAGCACGAACAAAGGCGCGCTCACCCTCAAAAGATTGAGATTCTTGCCCAAGTTGACCTGAAAGTATTCCTTGATAAGACGGATGGCTCGTTCGGTCTGACGCAGGTCCAGTAGCGGCTTGTATGATGGATTTTTCTTTTGAGCTGGTTTCATACGGTGTTCCTCGGAGACGCGCCG
>JBBISO010000231.1:0-4206 GCA_037441325.1 Acidobacteriota bacterium
CTAATCCGCATTTCTCACAAGGTTTTTACTGGGGCGGCACATCCGGGCATGACTGTTGCATTTTGCTGCCCGTGAGGACGGCTCCCCAGAGCCGTCCTGGGCGGGTCTGGAGACCCGCCCCACGTGTTGCGCGCCTTGTATCCACGCAGGTCTGCGCCGCCTAGCTACGAAACCTTGTGAGAAATGGGGCTAATCGGGACGCTGTTTTCGGGCGAATACTGGTATCCGCGATTAAAGATGGCGCTGGCGCCGATCGGCGCAAGCGCCAAAATGCACAGGTAATTTCTGGCCAGCCCCTAAGCTTTCCACAACTCCGCCGTCACGAAATGCGGGTAGCTGAAGGCCGCTGTGTCCATGTCGGCAAGAGCTCCCGTATGGCCAGTTGGACGACGATATTGCCGGTTCCTCTGAACATGCAATATTGGAGCTTGTCGTTTTCATCAGAGCCAAGGGACATGCCTATCTGCCTTACGCTGAACAGGTCCATGACGTATATGGTCATGATGCCGGAGAGCTCGCACTCGGTTCAGTCATAAGTATACGCGTTGTGCTCTATCATGATGTAATCGGACGGGCTGCAATATGTCAGCTCGCCCCGTGCCGGAGGCGCTCCGGCGCGGCGATCAGTTGATAATCTGTATTTGATCGGACATCCCCTGTTCGTAGGTGCTCCATCCGGAATTCATCCCATACGGGCACCGGTACAGAACCGCTTCGATCCGTCGGATCAAGCCCTTTTCCACTTTGAAAAGCTCGGCAATGTGCCATGTCCAGGGTTCAGTTGGCCCCGCCACAACCTCGCGGCCGTCGGGCGTTTGGTAGCGGCGTGTTTTGCCGGCCGCGTGATCGAAGAAGCAGAAGCTGAACACGATCCCTCGCTCCCGGTCGACAGCCACATAGCGGCGGTCGCGGATGCGCGTCACAAAATGCATCAAGCCGGACTCAAACTGCTCCTTGCAGCCCCACGCGCTTGAATAAACCGATTGCGTGCGCGGATCAGGCCTTTTCTCGCCGGGCTTCAGCGGGACATTGGTCGCCCGCATGCCGTTTTCGTAGCGGTCGCAATCATCAGTAAAGGGATATACGCCCTTTCCGTCGTTTAGCTGCAGGCCGGAGAAATACATATTGGCCGTCTTGATCAACTCCTCTCGCGAAGGGCGTTCTTCCGGAGGGATGACTTCGAGATAAATCGGGTGGGGTGAACCCATCTTTTCGATATTCTCGGCGGCCGCAGGAAAGGAGGGCGCGCTGTCGCGCCGAAGTAAATTGCTCTCGGGCCGTATTACGAGCTGTTCCGCTTCAGTGATCAGGCCGTTTCTTGTTTTCAGGCGCAGTGCGATGGCTACCGGCGTTCCCTCACCGGGATTCATGCTCTCTTCCCGCGCAGTGCCGATAAATGCCACCTGTTGGGTTTCGATATCGGGGACATAGAATTTGTATGTGCCCTTGCCTACCATGCTGGACCAGAGGCCTTCCCCCAACTGCAGCTGGACGCCGTTTTCCGTAAACCTGCAGTTTTTGGCGAAAAGAGATTCCGAAGGCTCGTGCGAAAGCATCGCGTCCATATAGCGATCTACGTAATTCTCCAGGCAGGCGCGGTCACAGGGGGGTGGGGCATCGGCACTCCTGGGAGCCTGATCCCGGCAGGCTGATGCGAAGAACAGCGCGATTGAAGCGGCGGTAATTAAAAACTTCTCTTGCATTGGTATTCTCCTCTTCGATTTAAAAGCTCGGGCATTCCCGAAAAGCCGGTTATTTGGTTGCGGACCATCATACCCGGTGTGCTCCGGTGGATCAATCTTTCAGGCAACTGCGTTGCGCTCCTTCAGGACGGTTCTCCAGAAGCCGTCCCTGGAGTTTCCGGCGGGTCCGGAGACCCGCCTGCACATGCCGCGCCCAAAATGAGAGTTAACGGCCGGAGCCGATGGTCCAGCCGTTGCCGAGGCCATATGGCAAGGTTAAGAAGGGAAACACCTCGACGTGGCGAATCAGGCCTCCGCGGATCGCAAAGGTTTCCATGGTCACGAGGTTTTGCAGCATTCCCGGAGGCGCGTCCGGCGCGGCACCGCGCCGGGTGCCGTCATGGACAAACAACGGGAAGGTGCCCACCAATCCCTTTTGCTCGTCGATTATCAGCACGCGCCGCGGCCTGATGTGTTTCATATAGGAAAAAATCTTGGTATCGATCTGCTGCGCGCATGTCATCATGCTGAATTTGAGCATTTCGCGCCCCTGGGGGGTGTCGGCCGTCGGCATCATGGGTGCCGGCATCATGCGGCCGCCGGGCGGCGGATTGTTTACTGTCTGGTAGCCGTTTTCATGGCGTACACAGTCGCCGGCGAACGCGCCGATTTTGCCGCTATCGCCTTCCAAAGCGTCAAAATAGGAGTTTGCCGCGCGGAAAAGGAGGTCGCGGGGAGCCCGTTGTTCCGGCGGAACATCGGCTGTCAGGAGTTGAACAGGCGTGGTGAGCAGCGGAATGGCGGCGGCATCGACATTGCGGTCGTAAAGATGCTCGATTTCCGCAATCTTTCCCCGGTCGGCTTTGAGGCGGACGGCCACCAGTGCATCCCGGCCGCCGATTTTCAGGCGGGCTTGCTGCGCGACCTGGCCGCTGACCGGATCTGCAACGTAGAACTTGAAACTGGTAGGTTCCGTCTTGAATCGCCAGAGAACGCCTTCACCGACACTCATTTCGCCTGTGTTTTCCGTCATCCTCACGTCGATGGAAAGGGGGGGCACCGCCTTGGGATCGCGCTTGAATATGGCATTCATGTAGTCGTCCATGATGCCGATCAGGCAGGCGCGGTCGCACTCCTTGAAATTGGCCGGATTCCACTCCGGTTCCGGTTCGCCGGCCATTGCTGCTTTGAAGGATAAAATCGTCATCAGCAAGGCTATGCCCGACAGCGCAAGCGCTGTCTCCAGCCTTCTCGCGGCGCGCCTATTTATCAAGGATTTCGGTCGCATATGCTTTTGCCTCCCTTTTTTGGAAAACCGGCCCGCATTTCCCGCAGGGCTTCCGCCGCGCTTCCCGGCATCAAATCTCTCTAAGGAATACAGCGAAACCGGGATTTAACGGTTTAAAGGTCAATCGATCCTTTTCAGGAGTTCCAGCAGAAAATTCCAGAACCGTTCAACCGTATCGATGTGTATTTTTTCAGCGGGCGAATGCACGCCTTCGAGAGTCGGCCCAAGGGATATCATGTCCATCCCGGGGAACCGTTCGCCGATAATTCCGCACTCCAGCCCTGCGTGAACGGCTTTCACTTCCGGATCCTTTCCGTAAAGCGAACGGTAAACCGACTTGGCGAGGTTTAGCAGCGGCGACTCCATATTGGGCTTCCATCCCGGATATCCCTCCGTGGTCTCAATCGAAGCCCCGCCCAATTCAAATACGGCGGAAACCGTCTGCGCGATCTCGGTGAGTTCGGAAGCTACGGAACTGCGCTGGCTGGTCGCGATCATTACGGAGTTCCTCGTTGTTCGGATGATGGCGAGATTTGTCGATGTTTCCACAAGGCCCGGAATATCAGAGCTCATTTTGATCACACCGTGAGGCAGCGCCGAGATGGTCTGCACTATCTTTCGCTGTTCCCCTTTTCTTAGCGCTTTTGCCTTTTTCTTGGCCTTGGCGGCATCGAGGCGGATAAGAAAGTCGGGCTCCGTGGCGGCAAATTCGGCCTTAATGGTTTCGTGCAGATCACCGATGATTTTTTCGGCGGCCTCCAGTTTTTTGGGTGAGATCAGAATCACGGCCTCGCATTCACGCGGGATCGCGTTGTGCTTGTTGCCGCCTTGGATAAACGATAGACGTGCGCCTGCGGTGTTGAGGGCGGCAAGCGCGCGCCCCATGATCTTTATGGCGTTGCCCCGGTTCTTGTCGATTTCCAAGCCGGAATGTCCTCCTCTGAGGCCGGAAACAACGACGCGTGCGGCCTGCAGGGAGCTCGGCGCTTCCTCTAAATAAACCTTCCATGTCCCCAGCGTTTCCCTCCCGCCGGCGCAGCCGACATAGAGCGCACCCTCTTCTTCGGAATCCATGTTCAAAAGCGTCCGGCTTTCCAAAAAGTCGCCTGCTATATTGCGCGCTCCGGTCAGGCCGGTTTCCTCGTCTACGGTGAATAGCAGCTCCAAAGGCCCGTGCTCGAGGGATGAGTCTTCCATAATGGCGAGATTTGCCGCCACGGCAATACCGTTGTCCGC
>JBBISO010000231.1:4216-4926 GCA_037441325.1 Acidobacteriota bacterium
GTTTGCCGTCATCAGATTTCCTTGGCGGACAAGCTCGATAGGATCTTTGAGAAAATCGTGGATCTTGTCTTTGTTCTTCTCGCACACCATATCCAGATGCCCCTGGAGCGCAACGCGGCGGGCGTGTTGGCGGCCGGCGGACGCAGGCTTTCGAACCACGACGTTGCCGAGGCTGTCGGCTTTCGCCTGCAATCCCAGCTTTTTCGCGGTATCTGAGACATACTTCGATATGGCGGCTTCGTTTTTTGAGCCGCGGGGAATACGAGATATTTCGGCGAAATACTTCCACGGCAATTCCGGTTTCAGCCCTTCGATGGCGATAGACATGGCACCCCCCCCAATTATTGAAAGTCAACCAAGCAAGCCAAAAAATCTAAGCATTGACGCTGCAGACCCATCCCGTCAAACGGATGACGCAGGCACGGCTCGGTGAATCACCGCCTCATTATATGCAATGCACTCTGATTTAGAAATGATTCCCGAATGGCCAATCGGGCTGTGATGATGCAGCAGGTCGAATCCTTGGCCTTTGCGCGCCGGAAGGATGTAATCTGCCTTTGTCGAGGGAGCGGCAGATTTGAAGCGGAAACCTTGGATCCGGCTCTGATGGTCATAGTCCGCATTTCTCACAAGGTTTTTACCGGGGCGGCACATCCGGGCATGACTGCTGCATTTCGCTGCCCGTGAGGACGGCTCTGGAGACCCGCCCC
>JBBISO010000232.1:0-4902 GCA_037441325.1 Acidobacteriota bacterium
GCGCCAGCAGATCATCGAAGAGGGCTCAGGCGGACTATCGACCGGCCATCCCCATCTTTTCCGCACGCGGAGCCTTCCGCGCAAGCAGCAGGAAATGCTCCGCACGCTGGGCATCCGCTCCGGCCTCGTCATCCCTTTGTTTGTGGACCGGCAATGGTGGGGGTGTCTCGGACTTGAACAGTGCTATGTTGACCGGGACTGGCCGGATTATGAAGTTGACGGCCTGAAAATGGCCTGCCAGATCCTGGGAACTCTCATCGCAAGCGTCAGAGTCGAGCAACAGTTCCGGCAGCTTACGGGCAATATTCAGGCTGTCTTCTGGATTTCCTCGGCCGACGGCCGCAGCAAACATTACGTGAGCCCCGGGTACGAAGAAATCTGGGGCGCCAGTTGCGCCAGCCTTCAACGCGACCCAGGATCGTGGCTGCTGGGCGTTCACCCGGAAGACCGGCCGCGGGTCACCGAAGCTCTTGTCAAGCAGAGTTGGGGCGAATACGACGAAGAATATCGCGTAAGGCGGTCCGATGGGTCCGTGCGCTGGGTGCGGGACCGCGCTTTTCCCGTCCGCGACCAGGCCGGGGCGGTGTACCGGATCGTTGGAATCGCGGAAGATATCACCAAACAGAAGAAGGCTGAGGAAGAATTTCGAGCCGCTACGGCGATGCTTTCCACCCTGATCAATAGCCTTCAGTCGGGGGTCGTTGTCGAGGATGAAGGCCGCAGGATCATCCATGTAAATCAGGCTTTCAACAACATCTTTAATATTCCCGTGACGCCGCAGTCCATTTTCGGCGTCGATTCCCGGTTGCTCTTCGCGCAAAATCCGCGTTTCGCCGAACGTTTTGAACAGATCATTCTGGACGGGACACCGGTATTGGGGGAGGAGATTGAGTGGCAAGGAAGGGTATTGCGGAGAAATTATGTGCCGCTCTCCATGGCGGACAACAAGCGCTATCACCTGTGGCAGTATCATGATATCACCAATGAAAGACAGGCTCAGGAACAGATCAAGACGTCATTGAAAGAGAAAGAAGTCCTGCTGAAGGAAATTCATCACCGCGTCAAAAACAACCTTCAAATCATATCAAGCCTGTTGAGCCTGCAGAGCGCGGAAATCGAAGATCCTACGGCGAGCCAGAAATTCAGGGAAAGCCAGGACCGGGTCAAAGCCATGGCCCTGATCCATGAGCGGTTATACCAATCCAGCGACCTGGCCAAGATCGATTTTGCCGGGTACGTCCGCAACTTGACGGGACACCTGTCGCGCTCCTATCGGGTCGATGCCAACGTCGTCCGGCTTAACCCGGAAGTCGATCCGGTTCCGATGAATCTTGATGTGGCTATCCCCTGCGGACTGATCATCAATGAACTGGTTTCCAACGCGTTCAAGTATGCGTTTCCCAACGGAGAGAGCGGCGAGGTTTTGGTCCGCTTAGCCGAAGAAAGCGATCATTCGCTGAAGCTCATGGTCCGGGACAGCGGCGTCGGATTCCGCGAAGGTTCGGATCCGGAAGAAAGCGATTCGCTCGGCCTGAAACTCGTGCACAGCCTGACGGAACAGCTAGGCGGAACAGTCCGCTATCGGAATCAGAACGGGTTTATATGTGAAATCAGCATTCCCGGCGCGAGAACCTGAGAACTCCAATGAGCCAACCGATAAAAGACAAGCCGATTCGTATTCTTATCGTTGAAGATGAGACCATTGTCGCCCTGGACCTCCAAAACAGCTTGAAAATCCTTGGTTACGATGTCGCCGGAACCGCGGCCAGCGGAGAAGATGCGGTCGCCAAGGCCAAGGAGTCGCATCCCGATCTTGTATTGATGGACATCATTCTGAAAGGGAGGATGGACGGTGTTCAGGCGGCGGAACTGATCCGCTCGCAGCTGAATATCCCGGTGATTTTTCTTACCGCCTTCGCGGACGAAAACACTCTGCAGAGGGCCAAGGTCACCGAGCCCTTCGGATACATGATCAAACCGTTCGAGGAACGGGAGCTGCGCAGCCACATAGAAATCGCACTCTATAAGCATCGCATGGAAAAGCGGTTGCGCGAGAGCGAGGAGCGCTATTCGCTTGCGACCCAGGGATCCAACGACGGGCTCTGGGACTGGGATGTGGAGCGGGGAAAAGTGTATTTCTCGCCCCGCTGGGAATCGATGCTCGGGTACAGCGAAGGCCAAATCGGCAACCTCCCGGCGGATTGGTTCGCCAGGATCCATCCGGCCGACAAAGAGCAGGTCGAAAAAATATTGGACCGGCATATCGCCGGAATGAGCACCCACTTTGAGTGCGAATACCGGATAATGGACAGTGAAGGCGTCTATCGGTGGGTTTTGTGCCGGGGCCTGGCACAGCGCGACAAAACGGGCAAAGCGCTCCGGATCGCCGGATCGCAGACGGACATTACCGACCGCAAGGTGTACAACCCGCTGACTAGCCTGCCTAACCGCATACTTCTGATGGACCGGATTGAGCGCGCAATGAAACTGGTGAAGCCGCATGGAGCGCCTTTCGTGGTCGCCGCCGTCGGCATTGAGGGCATAAGGGAAGTCTCTTCCGGCCTGGGCCACATTCAGGCGGACCGGCTCCTTTGCCAGGTGGCCCGCAATATCCAGGAATCAGTCTCGAAGCGTGACACGGTGGCTCATTTTGGAAATGACGACTTCGTGCTCCTGCTGGAAAAGGCTGCGGACGGAAAGCAGGCCGCCATTGCGGCGGCCCGTATTTTGCACGCATTGCAGCAACCCTTCCAGCTGGAAGACCACACCGTTTATGTTACGGCCTATGTGGGGATAACGCTCAACAACGCGGATTATTTATCCGCGGACGATATGGTCCGCGACGCCTATGCGGCCATGCACCGCGCGAAGGATGACGGCAAAAGCAGATTCGAAATCTTCGACTATAAAATGCGGGATTCCGCCGTGGCGCGCCTGAAGCTTGAGGCGGATTTCCGCCGGGCTCTGGACCAGAAAGAATTTAAAATTTTCTATCAGCCGATTGTCGACCTGAAGAGTGGAAAGCTGGGGGGATTCGAAGCTTTGCTGCGCTGGCAGCGGCAAGGCGGTATGGTGTATCCAAAGGATTTCCTGAACGTTGCCGAATCAACGAACCTGCTGATTACTCTGGAGCGCTGGGTTTTGCTGGAGGCCTGTTTGCAAATGGCCAAATGGCAGGAAAAAAGCGGGGAATCGTTGACGCTGAACGTAAATCTCTGCCCGCAGCATTATGCGAGCCCCGAACTGATCAGGGACTTGCGAAAGATTCTGGAGCGTTCCGGATTGAAACCCGGCAGCCTTTGCCTGGAGATTACCGAAAGCGCTTTGATGAATGGAAGCGAAACCATCTCCGGGACGCTAAAACAAATTCACGAAATGAACGTCCAGCTTCATATGGACGACTTCGGCACGGGCTATTCTTCGCTGAGTTACCTGCATCAGTTCCCGATCGACAGTTTGAAGATCGACCGGTCGTTTGTGGGCAACCTGGGATTGAGCGAAGAAACGTGGAAGATTGTTCAAGCGATTGTGAGCCTGGGCCACAATCTGGAGATGGAGCTGATTGCCGAAGGGATTGAAAACCTCGTGCAACTGCGCATGCTGCAGGCGCTGAAATGCGAATACGGCCAGGGGTACTACTTCGCCAAACCCATGGAATCCGCAGCCATTGAGATGCTTCTAGCCGGCCGCCTTTCCTGGTCGATGGTATTCGAGAACAACGTCTTGAACTTCGCCTTCGGCATGGAGGCGAGCTAGTTTCGGTCGCGAAACCGTTCAAATTGGCGGCCAGTCCAACCCCGAAGGGGTGCCGGAGAATAGCCAGGGGCTTGCGCCCCTGGCTGGTATATTGCATTTGATGGAGCCCCGGCAGGGGCGAAAGGCTTTGCATTGCAGGGCTTTCTTTCGCCCCTTCAGGGCTCTTTCTTTTCCAATTATTACCAGGGGTTCGCTGCGCTCACCCCTGGCTATTCTCTAAACGCCCCTCCGGGGCTTGCTTAAAAAACCGGTTTCGCGACAGAAACTAATTAGCAAAAAAAGGATGCCCGATCAATTGAATTGGGAAGAACTAAAACCAGCGTTAGGGCGGCATCTAATGCATTTTTGTTGCCTTTCGTGAGACGGCTCTCCGGAGCCCTTCCTGGGCGGGTCTGGAGCCCCCCGCACTCCAAAGCCCGGATCGAATTCGCTCGCGGCAGACAAAAGACATTGCATGCCGCTCATAAGGCTGCCAGCAAATCGAAATGAGCGTCGTCGTGCTCGATTTCCACGCCGTGGTAGCCTGCGCAGGCTGCGATTGCGATGTCATGAGGGGGCGCGGTCTTGCCGGCGCGGCGGCAGCGGTCTGCGAGTTCGCACGCCAGCTGCCAGACTTCGCTGCTTATGTCCAGTTCCGGCAGGCGTTTTTGGTAATCGCGCAGCAGTGCACGGTCCCTGTCGCTCCCCACACCGGCCCATAGTTCAAGCCGCACAATGGGACACCAGGCCGCTTCCCCGGTCCGGAGTAATTGCTCGACTCGCGCCCGTACTGAGCGGTCACCGCTACGCCGGATCTGGTGCACCCAGCTGGAGGTATCCACCAGTTTCATCGGCGGCGCCTCCGGCGCCGCGTTTGCCTGATGGGCGGCGCATAGTCTTGCCGGTCCAAAGCTTCGATTTCCGGATTACTCATGAAAGTGTCGGAAACTCCGGAGTATTTGATCAACTCTGCCATGCGTTGGCGGCGATTGTATTCGACGACGGCTCGAACGACGGCGTCGCGCTTGGTCTTCGCGCCGGCATATTTTATGGCATCCTTTAGCTCATTTTCTGGAATATCAATTGTTGTTTTCATGATTCATAATTAGCATAAAAAGGATGCCCGATCAATTGAATTGGGAAGAACTAAAACCAGCGTTAGGGCGG
>JBBISO010000233.1:0-1099 GCA_037441325.1 Acidobacteriota bacterium
AATCAGGCCGAAAATATCGAGAGAAAACTACTGGGGAAAAACGTGGCTCGTTACACGATACGACCATGAAGATTCTCGCCCTGATGAAGGAAGCGAATGCAAACTCGGAGGAAGCGGAACGAACAGGGATCTTTACCTCGGGCATTATCTCGATTGGCGGCGGGCGCAAGATCGCGCTCTTTTTCACAGGCCATAAGCACGCCGGCGAAAACTTGTCGGATGTTCTGGCGCAGCGGCCATCGGAGCTCGGTCCTCCGATTCAGATGTGCGACGCGCTGTCGGGGTTGGTGATGCTCACATGAACAATGCGCTTCACCCCGGCTTCCTTGGCGGCTGAGAACAGGACCTTTGTGTTCGCCACAGCCTGCCCATGCGTAAACAACCGGTGGTCGAACCTCACCCAGTAGATGTTGATCAAGGCCACCATCCCTCCCAAGGAATCGCGCAACTTGTTGGGCTCATCGAAGTGGAATGGGAATGCCGTAAGCTGCTTTCCAAAAGGATTTGGCCGATTCACTGAATTGGTCAGCGTGATGACCTCGTGACCGGATTCAAGCAACCGTTTCGCAATGTAACGCCCCGAGTATCCAAATGCCCCAGTGACCGCGATGCGCATGGTGCTTTATGTCGAACGCCTGAGTTCAGCGGCGGCGCATTTTTGGCGCCGTCCGCTGGAGCGAATAGTTAGCTTCCGATTATTTCGTTTAAACCCTCTATCACCAAATCCAGCTCTTTTTCAGGCAGCTTCGTAATGCGTTTGCCGAGCCTTTCAGTCGATAATGTGCGAATTTGGCTGATCTTTATCCATGATCTTTTGGGCAGGGTGGGATCAGATAATTCCAGGGTGAGGGGAAATCCAGCTTTCTGTGGCTGGCTCGTGAGAGCCATGGCTATGACAGTGCCTGAACGATCGTTGAAGATATCCTGACTGAGAATCAATACCGGACGTTGACCAGCTTGCTCCCGGCCTTTTGCAGGATCCAAATCCGCCCAGTATATTTCCCCCCTCAGTATTCTGGCCATTCAAGCATCTCCCCGGACAAGCCTTCCTCGGCCATTGAGCGCTCGATTTTCTTATCCAGCTTTGAACATTCTCTCG
>JBBISO010000233.1:1149-2151 GCA_037441325.1 Acidobacteriota bacterium
CCTTACTGCGATTAGGGAAAACACCTGCTTTCACCAATCGATCAAGTCGATCGAGCAAATGCTCCTGAATGGTTATGCCAATCTTTATGGTACTCATAGAATCACCTCAGGTATGATAATATATCATACCCTAAGATTCCTTCGTTGGCCAAGCAATTGAGAAGTTAACGTTTGAGTTCAGCGGCGGCGCGTTTTTTACGCCGGCCGCTGCAGCGAATAGTTAGCTGCGACGATACCCATCTTTTCGATGACCAATCTTCACGCCTACCCCGATTATTTCGTCATCATTGATTTCGTAAATGATCCGGTAATTTCCTTGTCGCACCCGGTACTTCTCCTGTTCCGAAAGTTTCTCGATTCCGGAGGGCCGCGGTTTTTCCGACAATGACTCTATGGTAGCCAGAATTTTCCGAAGGTCACGATTTGGAATTCGACGCATATCCAGGGCAACGGATTGGCGGAAAATGACCTTATATTTTCCCATGCTTCTTAAGGTCCTTCAGGAGTTCTTCATAGCTGATCATAGGTTCATTCACTCGCTCATCGAATGCGGCCAGATCCTCCTGATCCTCCTGGAGAGCCTGACGCACTGCTTCGTTTACCAGGTTGGAGAGCGAGCAGCGTGTGTGTGCAGCCTTTATCCGCAGGGCGCGATGCAGTTCAGGCTCAAAGTAGATCGTTGAACGGGTCGCTGCGTTTTTCATGGGATGCATCCTCCAACCCTTATATTAACGCTATGATGTTATAACATCAAGACGCTTTAACGCCTTGTAAAGCAGCTAACCTAAAGTCAGAACTCCTTGTATGGTTACACTGCCAGGTTTTGGCAACTTATCGGGAATGTCCGTCATGCATCAAGCGGCCAAATATTAAAAATCGCAACGACATCCCTAGGGATGAACCCGGCGGTGTATCCAGATAAGCCGCGATGGCAACCCGCTTATCCAATAATAGCTGCCAGGCCCGGCCTGCATCCCCATTGAGCCAATCAGGCTTCCTGAG
>JBBISO010000233.1:2161-4888 GCA_037441325.1 Acidobacteriota bacterium
CCAAACATCACAACACAATGTCCAGCGGACTCCGAACGCCTCGGCCTCCCCGATTCAAAACGTGCGTGTATATCATCGTCGTACTGATGTCGCTATGCCCCAAGAGCGCCTGGATAGTCCGAATATGGTAGCCATCCTCGAGCAAATGCGCGGCAAATGAATGCCTCAAGGAATGGCATGTCGCCGGCTTGGCAATGCGTGCCTGAAGAGCTGCCCGCCTGACAGCTTTTTGCAGCACCAACTCGTGAAGATGATGCCTGCGCCGCCGCCCCGAGACCGGGTCCGGATAAAAACGGGTGGCTGGAAAAACCCATTGCCAGCCCCACTCCCATGCAACCTTGGGATCTTTCCTCTCAAGTGCCGTGGGCAGCTCGACACTGCCCATACCGCGGCGAAGATCGTTCTCATGCTGCAGACGCATTCGCTCAAGATGTGTAGCTAATGGCCCGATGACTTTGGCGGGCAGAATCGTCACTCGATCCTTCGCTCCCATACCGTCCCGAACCGTGACTTCCCGGGGCTCCAGGTCCAAGTCCTTCACGCGCAGCCGGCGCCCCAATGGTGATGGTCGCGAATGATTATCTCCCATTGCGCAAGGGTGGGAACAATCCCTGACCGCCACACTGCGGATGATAGGCATAGGTGATTGTTATCCCTTTAACATGGGCGTTATGAAGGGAATTCGAAGGCGCGAATATCTGCCACAGCCTGGCCAACAGTCGAACAGTCCAAGCCTGCGATATCGTCCAGGAAGTGTTGATGGACCAGGTAGCCCGGAACAAGAACTGGCCGAGAGATTGATTAGTTGACATAAGAATTTCAACTTCGCGATGATATAAGGAACGAAATGCACAAAATACAGGCGAAGAAATTAGAGGAAATATTCGGGAACCGCGCCAATTTCCGCCGGACGGAGAGAAAGCTGTACGGGCACGACATTGCGGCAATTGCATCGATTTTCAAGCTGATAGTCGGCAGCACTATCCCCGATGCGGTCGTACAGCCGGAGAACGAGGGAGAGCTGGTTGATCTGGCAAAATGGGCGCGGGAAAACAAAATTCCACTGACCCCGCGCGGTAAGGCGTCCACCGGCTACGGCGGGGCGATACCGGTAAGAGGGGGAGTTGTAGTGGACTTTTACCGGATGAGGAAAATCAAGAATATCGACCCGGCCAATATGACCGCCACGGTGGAGGCCGGAGCGGTCTTTGAAAGGCTGGACCGGGAACTGATGAAGCAGGGACCGACACTGAAGCTGTACCCGTCGAGCTATCCGGCTGCCACGGTGGGAGGCTGGCTGGCCCAGGGCGGCGCCGGCATCGGTTCGTTCGAGGCGGGTTGGTTCCGGGACAACGTCGTCAGTGCCAGGGCAGTCATGCCGGACGGTGTATTAAAAGAGTTTCGCGGCAGCGACCTGGGTTTGCTCTCCGACGCCGAAGGGACGACCGGTCTCATCAGCGAGGCAACGCTCAAAGTCCAGCCTTTTGAAGAAATGGAAGCTATCGCCGTTGGCTGCCCTGATGCTCATACTCTCCAGGAAGGGATAAAGACCCTCATCGAGAAAATGCTCCCGATATGGTCGCTCCTGTTTATCAACCCGCGCATGGCGGAATTGAAAAACGAGGCCCCGCTGCGCGAGCACCTGGGACATCCGGCTGAAAAACGGGTCGTCCTGCCTAAATATTATATAGTTACGCTTTCCTTCCGAAAAAAAGACCGGGACAGGGTAATGAGCGTTCTGCCCGGAATGATCAAGGAGTGCGGGGCGGTGCTTTTAAGCGATGAAATCGCCCGGCATGAATGGGAAAACCGCTTCAAGATAATGATCGTCAAGAGGCTCGGCCCGAGCCTGGTGCCGGCGGAGGTGGTCGTGCCTCTTTCCAGCCCGGCCGATGTAATGGACGAGATACAGGCAAAGGTAGACCAGCCGGTGGTCAAAGAAGGCCTGGTCATCCGCGAAGGAAGAGACGGCAAACCGGAGGTCGTTATCCTGGCTTTCATCCCCAGCGACCAGCGGAAATTCAGCTATAGTTTCGTCTTCGGCCTGACGCTGACAATTACCAAAATAGCCGAAAAATACGGTGGTCGGGCTTATGCCACCGGCCTCTATTTTTCCCGGAAGGCGCACAGGATACTCGGAAAAGAGCGGATGGCCCGCCTCAGGGGTTTGCCAACCTGATGGGCACGATGCGGCAGGAGTTGATCGACGCCATGCCCTTCAAGATGGGGCCGATGATGAAGCTGATGGGCAAAATTCCGGGCGCGCTCAATTTGATGAAACCGCTGTTCCCGGCGCTGTTCCCCAGGCTGCTGCCGATGATGATGCCCGACTACATGGCCGAGCAGATGCCGGAGCTGATGCCGAAGGTCATGGACAGGCTGATGCCTCACATGATCGAGGACATTGTGCCGCTGGTCACGCAGCCTATGATCGATTACCTGCGGAACGGAAAAAAGACCGCTGCCGGAAAATAGTCCCGTCTGTCGCCAAAAGTCTGTCAGCCCGGGATTGGCATGCCTCGAATAGAAAATCTTTGGGATATAAAACCGCTGGGTATCGAGAGTACTGGCGGTCAAGCAAGATTTTGCGGCCGCCGCCGCAGTACCAAGGCGATCCTTTCAATCCGGGAAGCTCGATCTCTCCTCCGCCAGCCTGCGGCCAATCATATCGATGATGTAATCCGCCGATGCGAGGCAATGAAATCAAACGAGCAGATTGGTCAGGCT
>JBBISO010000234.1:0-4885 GCA_037441325.1 Acidobacteriota bacterium
CCACTGCCATCGGGCTGGCTCTGTTCGGAGCGGAGGAAGCCGGCTATCGCAAGAAAAGCTCAGGCAAAACCAGCAGCATTCCCTGGTTGTTCACTAGAATTTTGTCCTGGGCCGACAATTAGGGTCTGCGATTCGAGAGGAGGAATTGATGCAAACAGAGAAACTGCGGTTCGAAGAACAAACAATGCGGTTCCGGTTTGATGAAGATCGCCAGCCCCCGGCGAAAATCAAGGTCATTGGGATCGGCGGCGCGGGCGGCAACGCCGTCAATCGCATGATTCAGGCAAAGATCGGAGGAGTGGAGTTTATCGCGGCCAACACCGATATCCAGGCGCTTCACAATTCAGTGGCCTCCGTCAAGCTGCAAATCGGGGCCAAACTCACTAACGGCCTCGGGTGCGGAGGCGTTCCCGAAAAAGGGAGACAGGCGGCGCTCGAGGACACCGAGCGAATCATCGAGCTGCTGGATGGGGCGGATATGGTTTTTGTCACCGCGGGAATGGGCGGCGGAACCGGCACCGGAGGTGCGCCCATTGTCGCCAGCCTGGCTACGGAACTGGGCGCCCTCACGGTCGGCGTCGTCACAAAACCCTTCAACTTTGAGGGCAAGAAGCGCCAGATGCAAGCCGATGAAGGGATTCACGAGCTGAAAGAAGTGGTCGATACCCTAATCACGATCCCTAATGAAAGGCTTCTCTGTGCCATGGGGCCGGAGGCTTTGCTGGAGGATTCCTTCCGCTACGCGGATGATGTTCTCTGCCAGGCCGTGCAGGGCATTTCTGACATTATCACGATGCCCGGAATCGTGAACGTCGACTTTGCCGACGTCCGCACCATCATGTCGGGCAGAGGCATGGCATTGATGGGAACGGGACTGGCGGAAGGCGATAACCGTGCCGTGGAAGCCGCTCAGCGGGCTATCTCCAGCCCGCTGCTTGAGGAGACTTCCATCCGCGGAGCCAGGGGCGTTTTAATCAACATCACCGCCACCCGCGAGAGCCTCAGGCTTCACGAGGTCGATGCCGCCGCCAAAATCATCGAAGAGATCGCCGGCGCCGAGGATACGATTTTCGGTGCCGTTTACGATGAGAAAATGGGAGACCGTATCAAGATCACGGTCATCGCGACCGGCTTCAACCAAAACAGCAACGAACGGGGAAAGGGCGCGGGCGATCACATCCGCTCCCTGGGCAATGTAATTCCGCTGACCCCGTCCGGATCGAGCAACTCCATCGATTATCAGCTTGCTTCCATCAAAGATAATCTGGACGAGCCCGCATTCAGACGCCGCCGCGCCGAGTGATCACGCGCGGGATTTGGGGGCCATAAAAAAGGCCTTCGGCATTTTTGGAGACCGAAGGCCCTAAAGCTTCTCCCGAGCGGACAGGGCCGCTACTTTGCCGCCTTCTTGTAGCTTACCGACAATCCTGCGGAGCCCCGCAGGTCCAATACTTTTGTTTCAAGATAAGGAATGCTGAGGGCATGTTCAAGGAAGCTGTCTCCGCCGCCTCTTCCATAACCCCGCCTCCCGCGGCCGCCAAAGCCCCAAAAGGAACGTTCCGATACATTATGGGCGGCAAAACAGCCGCCCACCGTCAATTTCGGCAGGACCGCATCCAGATAGTTGGAATACCACTCTTTATCCGCATCGCAAAAAACAAAATCAAAAGGCCCGGGAAGCTCGGGCACAAGCTTGTGGGCATTTCCGAGCCGGGCATCAATGTATTTCTCGAGTCCTGTTATGCGAAAATTGGCCAGCGCCTCTTGATGCGCGCCGGGATCGATTTCAATCGTTATAAGCTTGCCGCCCGTTTTCGAAAGCGCCCAAGCTATCCATATTGCGGAACGTCCGCTACCCGTTCCGATCTCCAAAGCGTTCTTGTATCCATGCTTAATAACAATGTCGTGGAGAGCCCGCCCATCCACGTCGGGAACGCTCATCCTGTACCATGACCTGCCGGGGCTTTGCAGGAATTTGCGGACGCGGGCGTCAGTATCAGCGGCATCTGCGTCTTTTTGTTCAGCGGGATTGCTTAGCGAAACGCCCGATGCTGCGATGGCCCATGAAATGATGGCTATCAGAAAAATTTTATACATGATCCTCCTTACGTTCTTTTAATTAGATACGCAGACCCGGTTAGAGAATTTTCCGGTTTTTTAACTCGAATTCCGAAGTTGCATTATTTAAGCGGTTGTTTTTGCGGCTGCGACACGGATAAACGCGGATGGGCAGGGAGACGCCAAAGTAATACCGCGTCCATTGGCGTCAATCCGTGCCCAATTGAGAGGGGACGCGGAATAGCGCCGCGTGCTTTTGCCCTTATCTGCGGCCATCCGCGTTCATCCGCGGCCTAAATGCATCACCGTATTTGGGAAATGACGTGCCCAGTCCGCATTTCTCACAAGGTTTCGTAGCGAGGCGTCGCCGACGGGTATGGATACAAGGCGCGCGATATGTGGGGCGGCTCTCCCGACCCGTCCAGGACGGCCCTGGAGAGCCGTCCTCACGGGCAGCGAAATGCAACGGTCATGCCCGGATGTGCCGCCCCAGTAAAAACCTTGTGAGAAATGCGGACTAGGTACCCGGATCAGACTGAAAAAGGCGGCCTATAGCCGCCTTCCTCAGGGATCAAGATTGCGCGGACAGCCGTGGAAATCCTCTTGCCGCCGGTTGCCCGCTCATCCGGTTTGGCTATTTCACTCTCTTAGCGATGATTTCCGGCGGCGCGCCCGCTCCGGCACCAGCTCCCGCGCCCGGCCCGGCTCCCGCGCCCGGCCCGGCTCCGCCGGGACCACCCATCATGCCGCCCTGCATTTCGCGCGTGAACTTGATCTCATCTCCGGCGACTTTTCCTTTCCACACTATCTTCCTTTCGTTTTCGCCGAATCTGCGCACAATGGCAAAAGAAATTTCGTCGCCGCTGACCTTGCCTTCACTGATCTCGGTTTCGCCCTGGGCGGTGCTCACGGTTCCAGTCAATTTTGTCCCCTCCGCTTTAAAATTGAAGGTGTTTTCGACTGTCCCTTGCCTCCCCGGGACCTCCGCAACCCACTTTCCGGTTACGTCGGCCGCCATGGCGGATGCCGCCGCAACCAGGACCACGACTGCCCCAATTAACAGGATTTTGTTTTTCATGATGTGAACTTCCCTCCTTTGTTTATCTAATATAACCCTGTTATCCTCTTTCGATCCAGTCAAGTTGCATATATTACGCTGGCATTCGCGTTATGTTACCTCCATGAGTAATAAGCGAAACGGGATTAAAGCTTAAGCACAAAGGGTGTTAATGTATAAAGTTCGTGGAATAATGGCGTTGATATTTCATGCTGCAAAAACGGTGATTTAATTTGAAAACGAATCTATCCTCAGGAAAACCGATCAAGCTGCTGTTCCTGGCCGCCCTCCTCGCGGCTTGCGGCAGCCTGGAAGCCGGGGAGCAGCGGCGGGCGCCCAAAGTTTGCCTGGCATTGAGCGGAGGAGGCGCCAGGGGCTCCGCCCATATCGGCGTTCTTAAGGTATTTGAACGGGAACAATATCCGATCGACTGCATCGCAGGCACGAGCTTCGGGGCTCTGGTAGGGGGACTTTTTTCCATCGGTTACTCCGCCGCAGAAATCGAGCGGATCATTACGGATCAGGACTGGAACAACCTTTTCAGCGACGCGCCGCAAAGACGCCTCACCCCGCTGGTCGAGCGCGGCGACTCCCGGTACCAGGTACAACTTTCCTTCAATGAATGGAATCCGGAACTCCCGAGCGGACTTCTTGGGGGCCAGCGCCTTCGAGAATTGCTGGACACCCTCACGGCCGATTCAATGCTTCAGGCAAAATACGATTTCGACAACCTTCCTATTCAATTTCGGGCGGTCGCCACCAATCTGACCGACGGAAAGATCCATGTTTTTGAGAATGGCTCCATGGCCGAAGCTCTCCAAGCTTCCATGGCAATTCCCATGCTTTTCACTCCTCTCGCCAAAGAGGACGCTCTCCTGGTGGACGGCGGATTTTCGGACAATTTGCCCACAGACATCGCTCAAGCCATGGGCGCGGATATCATCATCGCCGTGGACACGACATCTCCTCTGCTGAGGAAGGATGAAATCCGCACTCTCATCAATGTCATGGATCAATCGCTCAGCCTGCGGATGGAAGAGAACACGGAGAAAAACCGCAGACTCGCGAGCATCGTCTTGAAGCCCAAGCTGGAGCCGTTCACCTTCAACGATTACGGAAGGATTCCCGAGATTCTCTTTCGCGGCGAGGAGGAGGCAAACCGCCGATCGGAGGAATTGAAGGCTCTGTTGGCCGGAATTCCTTACCGCCCCCCTGGCGCACTCCAAAAAACCGGTACGCCGGTCATCGATTCCTTGTCGTTCCGGGGCCTGGAAAAAGTCAGGGCGGCCCAGCTCGAAGCCAACCTGCGTGTCCGCCCGGGCGACGCCGTGGATGCGGCCGCGATCAGCACCGATGTGGAACGGCTTTACGCAACCCGCCTGTTCGACAGCGTTGGCTATAATCTGGAGCATCTCGCCGAAAACCGCTATCGTTTGGTTTACATCGTCACGGAGGCTCCGCTGCGCACCCTCGGAGCCGGCCTCCGCTACGACAGCGATTACAATTTTGTAGCGCTGGCCGAATTTACCGCCCGCCACATGTTCAACAGTCCCTCGCGAGCGACAATTTCAAGTGAGTTCGGCGGCTTGGACAACCATTCGGCCTCGTTAAGGCTCGTCCCTTCCGCCGCGTCCTGCTTCTTTGTCGAACCTAAAGCGGAATTGCTCCGGCTCGAGCGCCAGGACATTAGAGATCGGGACCTTGTCGGTAAATTCACAGATATGCGCGCAGGAGTGCAGTTGATGGTCGGGACGTCGATTATAGACCAGA
>JBBISO010000235.1:0-4851 GCA_037441325.1 Acidobacteriota bacterium
GTCAACGCCTCCGTCATGGAAGAAAGTCTTGGCCTTGAAACCCCAGATCGCCCAGCTGTCCCAATCGGTCAGTTGAGGGTATTTCAAGAGCGGGGCCGCAATCAGCAAAATCTCGAGGCCGATCAATCCGAGAAATGCCCACCATACCCAGGTTCGTCCGGTCCGGATACCGGCCGGCCGGGGTAATCCTCCGGAAACGGCCCTGCCCGTAATCCGCCGGCTGAATATCGATAGCGTGAGAAAGGATGATGCAAGGAGCGCAAGCAGCGTGGTGCGTGTAAACGGGACGCCGAGGTTTGCCGACAACAGCATCAGCACCGCGACCGTTCCGACGCCCAGGGGATACGCAAATGAAACGCTTTCCCGGAAATTGCGTTCCGCGCTCCCCTGGATGGTCCGCCAGAGCAGGAAGCCCATAACGGAAGGCACGAGGATGGCGACAATGCAAAGAATAATTCCCATTAAAGCTCTCCCGGGCCGGGAATCCGGTACAGCAGGGAGTCCAAACGGTCTATAATCCTGGCTCCGGGCGGGGGGGTGAAGCCGGACTTCGAAAAGACCAGCCAGAGCGTGGGTTTAGTATAGGAATTCACCAGATCGATCGCACGCTGAACATCGTCTCCGGGATAATTCTGTGAAACAACGGTGCGAGGGTAGAGGTCGTAAGCGAGACGATAGGCTATAAAAAGCTGCACGGCATCCCCGCCGGAGAATGCGACGCCGAGTATATCGTCGGGAGAGGCTTCAGCACTGCACACTGCGATAACGGCAAGTACCGCTTCCGGATTCGCGCCCGGAATTTCCGGATGCGCGGCTCGCCCGCCGTTGCGGTAGAGGCCGATGACGCCGGCCGCCTGGACATACAAAAGGCTGGCGGCGGAAGCAAACCAGAACCCCCATAGCAGCCACCGGAGCCGGATCCGGCTGAAAACTATGTTGCCGATGGGAGCCATAAAAGCGCATTCCAAACAAGGTTGCCGTACAGGACGAACCGCCGGGGCCGTTTCCGGATGGAATCCGGAAATCTTATCGCCTCACTATACAAACCGTATCCATCGCGGTCATTCTCAGACCGTCGACCGCCTCCAGCTTCACCCGGGCGGATTTCTTTCCCGCCGTCAGCGCATCCGGCAGCGGTGTCTTTTCTCCATATACCTTCCGGCATGCGCCTTCAGGTTTCCCCTCGCCACTTCAACAGCGTCAATCGATAAAACATACCCGTGCGGACTGTTTTCCTCTCCTGTCCAGAGATTCAGCACAACGGACGCCCGATTTTTCGCCGGAACGAGCATTTCATAAGAAAACCATGCGCCATTATACTGAACCGATCCCAGCCGCAATCTTCGTCCGTACCAATAGGAAAAACAAGCCGCGGTTTTTCGAAACGCTTTTCCTATCGAGCCGCTCTCGGCTTCCGATCAAAGGGATTATATTAACTTTCTTGTTGGCTTTCTTGGATTTTCGAATGCGGTTTTACAGCAGGTTGGAATAAAGAAACGATGAATTCTGCAGGCCTCTCCTTCTCCAACCAGCTTGCGCCTGTCGGATTATCGGTATGTTTCCTAATTCCCACCCATCCACAGCGGGACGCCATTCAAAGAAAGCGCTATCCCGCATTTCTCACAAGGTTTCCTAGCGAGGCGTCGCAGACAGGTGTGGATACAAGGCGCGCGACATGTGGGGCGGGTCTCCAGACCCGCCCAGGACGGCTCTGGAGAGCCGTCCTCACGAGCAGCGAAATGCAGCAGTCATGCCCGGATGTGCCGCCCCGGTAGAAACCTTGTGAGAAATACGGACTATAGCAATTCGCAGCGGGCTCTTTAATCCGCATTGGGCGCAAGCGCAATTTCACAGTCGAGCACCGGAGGTGCGGCACATAACAACCACTCGCTCCGAAGCATCCCGCAGGCTCCAGGTCGTTTCCTTCGGAATGCAGTCGCTTGAACCTTCGTGGTTGATCAATCCCTTCACCCTGAGTATGATGATTCTACGAAAATCCCGAAATTGATTTGCGTTTATAGAGACGTACCGCCTCAAAGGAGGAGCTCAATGCGGATGAGATTTTTTATCGCAGCGGTTTTTATGGCATGGTTGCCGGCGGCGTTCGCTCAACCGGCCCCCAAAGTTGCCTGTGACCGCGACCGGGATGTCAATCGGCAATCGCCATCCGCGTTCCCCCATGCCATAAAATATTCTTCTTAATCGATCAGCACGAGCCCGAAGTAATGCTGGGGGTCCTTGCGGTCGCGGACGACATTGATGGTGAAACCGTGTTTTCTGGCAGTGGCAAATACATCGATGCCGCAGCTTTCCAGTGAAGGACGCGCGAGCTCCGGGTTGCGGCAACCGTCCTCAAAGGCGCAGGACTCGCAGAGATTGCAGGGGCCGGCTCCCATGCCGAAAGCTTTATAGAACCCCCGCAGAAAAAGCTCGTTTTCAAGAGCAACCGCAATTTTTTTCGGTTCGCCGCGTCCCGCTTCAAACAGAACGGCACGTTTGTATTGATCCAGCATTTCGCGAGTTTGAGCCGGCGAGGGAGTAAAGGGAGGACACATCAGATTGGACTGGTACCCGCTGCACCCATAGCAGCACTTCCACCGTACCCAGTGACCCGTCTCGACTCTCCGGGGCGCCACGATCTTCGCTCCTCTCGCTCCGAGTTCAATAGCAGCCTTGACGATTTTCCGCTCGTGCATTTTAGCCGAAGTCTTTTTTTGCGCTTTCTTTTTCACCCTAATTTTTCACCCAGCCGTGATCAATGAACCGGTTGAAATATGCACCGTCAGGGCCCGGCTCAATGGCGACGAATCATTTAGCATTTTCTATATTTCCAGCTTGAGTGCAAGCTGCGAATATAGCCGAAATGGAAGCGCCCCATATGGCCAGGATAATCTCGTCCGATTCAATCCCGGTTGGAGGATTCACGCCGGGAAGAATCCTGGCCGACCCTTACAGCATCATGGGCCTTCTCGGTTCAGGTATTGCTTCTGGCTCCTTATGGAAAGCGGATCTTTCGTCTATCTCTAAAAAACCCGAAAGTATTTCAGCCTAAAATTCGGCATTTGATAGTACAATTCCTCTCATCATCAGGGCTAAAAATTCCAATCGTGAGGCGTCAAAATGGCAGATATTGAAGGCAGCAATGGACAGAGAACGGAATTCAGGGCAGTCGGTCGAGCAAATGTACCCGGCAGGCTGTCGTATATCATAGCCACTGGCGGAGCCAAATTCGGCACGGATGTTGTGGTACCCAACATGCTCCACGCCAAATTCCTCAGAAGTCCTTATGGCCGCACGAAAATAAAGAGCATCGATGTCGGCAAAGCAAAGGCGCTTGAGGGGGTGGTGGATATCGTTACCTGGAATGATCCGGAGGTCAAGTCAATGAATCCGGCTCTGACCAATCCGGAGGTCAGGCCGATGGCCGGAATCCGTGGGCTCCTGATTCCCAACGAAGCGGAAACGGAAGACGAAGAAATAGGCGCCGTTGTTGTCGCCGTGACTCCGGAAATTTGCGATGAGGCGCTGAAATTGATCAAAGTGGAATGGGATGTGCTGCCAAGCCTTGTGGATGCCCTTGACGGCTTAAAACCCGGAGCGCCGATCATTAAGCACGACCCGAAGCGTCTGGCATCAACGTACTCAGTGGGGGATGTTGAAGCCGGTTTCAAAGAGGCGGACCACATCATCGAATTCGATTGGGCTCACTCCCGGACGGCCTCTCACATACCGAATCCGAACGGGAGCGTGGCTTGGTGGGCGCAAGATCCGTGGGGAGTCGAAGGCCCCACCCTGTATATTGAGGGTGTGTGCCCTACCTGGGGCGCATTTCAACTGCTTCCCCTGTACAAACTCACCTTCGACAAGCTCTATCGCCACACCTTGTTTCAGGGGGGTAAATACTGCGACTGGATCATCCGCCGCTCCCAGCTCATTACGCCTTTACTGGCCAGGAGAACGGGAGGACCTGTCCGATGCGTAAACGACAGGCAAAACGATTACTATCCTGCAAATCCGCAGCGATACTCACATACAAAGATCGGATTTAAAAAGGATGGAACGATTACGGCGGTCGAGGAAAGCACCATCGGCGATCAAGGAGCCCCGGACGAAACGGCATCCGCTGGGAATTTCGAAGCCAGATTCAGTCCTTTCAATACCACCCGATGCGTCAATCAGAAAAGCCATTTCCAGCCAGTATATACTAATTCGGGCCGCAATACCCTTAGCCAAACCTCTCCTTTTAACTGGGACTCCATGACCATAGCCGAGCAGATCATAGCGGAAAAACTTGGCATGGATGTAATAGATGTCGCGCTCAAGAATGTTCACGGACCTGCATCCCAGACCGATCCTGGAATCCCCCCTAGTTTGCAGCTATGCGTGGAAAAGGGTAAAAAAGCCATGAATTGGAGGTGGCACCCCGCCGGAACCAAAAAGCTCCCGGACGGCAGAATGCACGGCTTGAGTTTCCGGTACGCCCAGTCGCCCCGGCACGCCATGCAACCCTACACCGCGACGGTGACGATTCAGGGAGACAACAAAGTGTACATACCACTCAAGGGTCCCTGGGCTGGATATTATGGTGCCGACGCCTGCGCCCTGGTTGTGGCCGAGGAGTTGGGCGCAAAAGTGGAAGATGTGATTCTTCTCTATGATCCCAAAGCTATCTTCACTCCGGTGGGAGGAGGAAGCGACGGCACTTCCGCATCCGCCTGGGTGATAAAAGAGGCGGCCGTGGCCTGCAAAAAACTGCTTCTGGAACTGGCCGCGCCTAAGTTCAAGGCCCGGCCTGAAGACCTGGATACGAAGGACACGATGGTTTATCTGAAGTCGGATCCCAGCAAATCC
>JBBISO010000236.1:0-4813 GCA_037441325.1 Acidobacteriota bacterium
ATTCCGGGAGTGCCGCACCTTGCATTCAGCGCCCTTCAGGATATAAATATCCATATGATTTCTCAGGGAGCCTCCGCCATCAACATTACCTTTGTGATTGATGAAGATCGGCTGCCGGAAGCCGTTCGAGGACTGCACGACGTTTTCTTCCGAAAGGTTGACCGGCGCATCTTCGAATGACCGGATCGGAGGCGGCCATTTGATTCCTGAGGATCTTGCCGGCAAGGAGACCTGCCTATGAAAATCGCCCTTCTCGGCTACGGCAAAATGGGCAAGCTAGTAGAGGCCCTCGCCCTGCGCGAAGGTTGGGAAGTGGGCCCGAAACTGGATATCCAGGACAACCCTGACGGCAGCGGAATTACACCCGCTTCCATGGCCGGAGTGGATGTGGCCATTGAATTCAGCCAGCCCAGCGCCGTGCTGCCGAACATCGAGGCCGCTGCCCAAACAGGCATCAATATGGTTGTCGGAACCACCGGATGGGCGGATCAGCGCAGCCAGGCCGAGCAAATCGTTTTGAAGTCTGGAATCGGCCTGATTTATGGCGCCAATTTTTCCTTGGGGATGAACCTCTTCTTCGAAATCGTTGCCCATGCGGCGCGGCTTATAGGAATGGTCCCCCACTATGACGCATATATATCCGAAGAGCATCATCGCGCCAAAAAGGACGCCCCTTCAGGGACGGCATTAAACCTGCTGGATACAATGCGGCCGCATCTGACCGACCCGAACCTAAGCATCGCCAGCATACGTGCAGGATGGATTCCGGGGACCCATGTGATCGGCTTTGACAGCGAGGCAGACACTGTTCTCCTGGAACATCGGGCGCGCAGCCGCCAGGGCTTTGCCGAAGGAGCCATTCTGGCCGCGCGATGGATTGCGGACCGAAAAGGATTTTACGATTTCCGCCAGGTATTCCGGGAAATCGTCGGATTATAAACCTTAGCCCGCATTTCGCACCAGGTTTCTTCGCGAGGCGGTGCAGACGGGCATGGTACAAGGCAGGCGACATGTGCGGGCGGGTCTCCGGACCAGCCCGGATGCGCCGCAGTAGAAACTCTCTGAGCAATGCGGGCTGGTATCAACCGTGAATTGAAAAAGGACATTGTATGGGCAATCTCGACGGACTTAAAGGCTGCGGCACGGCGCTGGTCACTCCATTTCTCGCAACGGGCGACCTGGACGAAAAAGCGCTCGTGTCGATGATCACCTGGCAGATCCAGGAAGGGGTTCACTTTCTCGTGCCTTGCGGCACGACCGGGGAAAGTCCCACCCTGAAGCATGAGGAGCATCTTGCGGCCGCAGAAATTACCGTGCGGACGGCGGCGCACAGGGTGCCCGTACTGGCCGGAGCCGGCGGTAACGACACTCCAAGAATTATCCGATTCATCGCGGAACTGGAAAAGCTTGGAGTGGATGGAATCCTTTCCGTTTCCCCTTATTACAATAAGCCGACCCAGGAAGGCATCTACCAGCATTACCGCGCCCTGGCCGATTCCACCGATCTGCCGATCATCGTCTACAATGTCCCGGGGCGAACAGGATCAAATATCCTGCCCGACACCTTGATACGGCTGGCCGAAATCCCCAACATCGCCGGAGTTAAGGAAGCCAGCGGAGACATTTCACAGATCGGTGAAATCTGCACGCGGGCTCCCGCCCGCTTCCGGATCTTTTCCGGCGACGATTCCCTGACGCTGCCGACGATTGCCTTGGGAGGCCACGGCGTCATTTCCGTCGCTTCCAACGAAGTGCCGCGGATGATGGCCCAGTTCACCGAAGCGTGCCTTAATGGCCGCTGGGATGAGGCGCGCAATTGGAACCGCAGGCTCTACCCCCTCATGAAAGTCAACTTCATTGAATCGAACCCGATCCCCGTCAAGGCGGCTCTCGCCATGATGGGCAAAATTCAGGAGACCTACCGGCTTCCACTGGTCATGATTTCCGAGGCAGCCCGCGCCCAGCTGGCGTCGGTGCTCGCGGATCTCAACCTGATATCAAAATAGGACCTTAGATCCAACACCGCCGGTTTTGCAGGTGCATCCACCAACCGGCCGCGTGGAGACAATAGAGGACGCATGGCTCTTGTGTATCCATTTCGGGGATTTCGCTACAACAAGGAAGCGGTGGGCGACCTCAATCGGGTCGTCACCCAGCCCTACGACAAAACTACGCCTGCCATGCAGGACGCATACTACCTGCAATCTCCCTATAACGCGGTGCGCATCACTTTCAACCTTGAGAAAAGGTATAATCCCGATACGGATTATCCGGCCGCCGGCGCTACCTTAAGGCAATGGATTGAGCAAAGAGTGCTGGTCCGGGATCCCATGCCCGCAATCTACGCCTATTTTCAGGAATATGCCATTGAAGGCCAAACCTATTTGCCCACAGGATTCATCGCGCTGCTCGATTTGAAGGACTCACAGGCGGGGATCCTCCCTCATGAGCATACCCTCGCCGGACCCAAACAGGATCGGCTCCGGCTGATCCGCAGTCTCGAAGCCAATGACGATCTCATTCACATGCTTTACACGGACCGCAAACTGACAGTGAACGACATCCTTGGGCAAAGCATTTCCGGGAGGCGGCCCGAGATCGAAGTCAAGGACGAATATGAAACGATCCATCGCCTATGGGCGGTCACCGATCCCGAAGCCCTGAGGGAAATCCGCAATGCCATGTCCCCGCAGAACCTATTCATCGCCGACGGACACCATCGGTTCGAGACATCCATCAGCTTCATGAAGGAATGCGAGCAGAAAAACTGGAAGCCCGCCGGCATGGAATCCTTTGACAAACGTATGGTGACCTGCTTCAACAGCGTGGACGGAGTGACCATCCTTGCGACCCACCGCCTGATCCGTGACCTTCCCGAATTCGACGCCCGCTCGTTCCTTAGCACCGTCCGGCAGCATTTTCAGGTAGAACGCGCATCATCGCCGGCGGATCTGTGGAAAAAAATGAAACAGGCGCAAAACGACAAGGTCTTCGGCTTCTATCCGGCGTGCCTGAAGGAGTTTTATCTGCTCCGGTTTAAGGACCAGGCCATGGAAGACCCTCTCCTTCAGAAATTCTCGGAAGCACAACGCCGGCTGGGCGTCAGCATTTTGCATGCCTTGATTCTGGATCACTATCTCGGAATTGATGAGGACAAGTTGGCCGCCCAAGCTTACGTCGACTACGCGCGGGACCGGGAATCCTGCATCCGTCTGACCGACGACGGAAAATATCAGGCCGTTTTTTTCCTGAATCCGGCTACCGCCGAACAAATGCTGCACATCGCTTCCATGGGCGAACGCATGCCCCAGAAATCCACGGACTTCTTCCCCAAGCTGCTTACCGGCCTTGTCTTCATGAAGATGGAAATAAGTAAGGAAACTTAGCCCGCATTTCGCATAGGATTCCTGCTGCATCGGATCCGCTCAGAGCTTTTCCGAAATGGCTTTGGCCTGGGTAAACAACAAGAGGTAATCCCGCCCCCCAGCTTTTGAATCGGTTCCACTCATATTAAATCCGCCGAAAGGGTGCACCCCCACCAGAGCTCCGGTGCACTTCCGGTTGATGTAGAGATTTCCGACGTAGCATTCGTTTTTCGCGCGCTCGATATGTTCCCGGCTGGTACAAAACACGGAACCGGTGAGGCCGAACTCGCTGTCGTTGGCAATTCGGATCGCGTCGTCAAGATGCCTTGCCTTCATAGCGGTCAATACCGGGCCGAATATCTCCTCTCTGGCAATCGTGGCCGCGGGATCCACATCGGCAAATATGGTCGGCTGAATAAAATATCCCTCTCCTTCGATCGACTCGCCCCCTGTAAGCAGCTCCCCTTCGTTTCTGCCGATCTCAATGTATTTAAGAATGCTCTTCATTGCTGTCTCATTGATCACCGGTCCCATGTAATTCGAAGGATCCATGGCCGGGCCTACTTTGATTTCTCGGGTTTTCGCCACGAGTTGTCGAAGAAACGGCGTGTATATTTTTTCGTGAATAATTAATCTCGAGCAAGCCGAGCATTTCTGCCCCTGCAGGCCGAAGGCCGAGCGCACGATGCCCAGCGCGGCGTCTTCAATGTTGGCGTGGCGCGAGACGATGGCGGGGTTCTTGCCGCCCATCTCCAGGATGGTGGGGCGCACGATTGCGCCCTGGGCGAAAGAACGGAAGATATGCATGCCCACGTCGTAAGAACCGGTGAAGGTGATGCCGTCCACTTCCGGGCTGTCAATCAGCGCCTGCCCCAGCGTGCTGCCCGGGCCGGTCACGTAATTGAACACCCCGTCCGGCAGACCGGCGTCGCGGAAACATTCCGCCAGCAGACGCGAGGTCCACGGCGTGTCGGAGGCGGGCTTGATCACGATGGTGTTGCCGGCGGCCATGGCGGCGCCGGCCGGCCCGCCGGTCAGCGCGGCCGGGAAGTTGAACGGGCTGATGATCAGCCACACGCCGTACGGGCGCAGGACCGAATAGTTCACCGCTCTAAACCCTTCCAGCGGATCTTCCCCCATCTTCTTGATGAAACCGTCTTTGGCGGTGATCTGGTCACAGGCATAGCGGATCAGGTCGGCCGCTTCGGCCGCGTCGCCCAGCGCTTCCATGCGGTTCTTGCCGACTTCCAGGGCGATCACCGCGGCGAATTCAAAAATGCGCTCATCAATCAGGTCGGCCGCCCTGCGCAGCAAAACCAGGCGCTCCTGCCACGGGCGGCTGCCCCAGTCTCGTGCGGCCGCGCGCGCGGCGGTAATGGCGTCGTGCGCATCCCGCGCATCTCCTTGCTGGAAAACGCCCAGCACCCAGTCGGTGCAGATTGGGCTGC
>JBBISO010000237.1:0-4798 GCA_037441325.1 Acidobacteriota bacterium
CGGGGTTGGACTGGCCGCCAATTTGAATGGTTTCGCGACAGAAACTAATTAGGATGACGTTCGCGCCGAGCGCGGCGGAAGGCAGTACCCTTTCAATTGGCTGGGTAATTTCTGAGACATGGTGCTTGGTTGCCCAAGAATGTGAGTTGACTATGTGCCTGGCGGTTCCAGGAAAAATTATCAGTATTGAAGGAACGGACCCGTTGTTCCGTTGCGGCAGAGTCAATTTTGGCGGGATCGTAAAGCAAATCAATCTCGCTTATGTCCCCGAGGCCAAGATAGGCGATTACGTCCTGGTACACGTGGGGTTTGCTATCAGCACGATTGATGAAGCGGAAGCCCGGCAGGTTTTTGAGTATCTCCGGAAAATGGAGGAACTCGCGGAGTTGGAAGAGAACCGCACGCCATGAGATTCATCGACGAATACCGCGATGCCCGGGTGGCGCAGCTATATGCTCGGGCCCTCGAACGGATCACGACAAAATCCTGGACCATTATGGAAGTATGCGGGGGCCAGACGCACTCCATCGTGAAGTTTGGAATCGATGAGCTTCTCCCCCCCGGTGTGACACTGGTCCATGGACCCGGCTGCCCGGTTTGCGTGACTCCCCTGGAATTGGTCGAAAAAGCCATCGAGATCGCATCCATCCCGAACGTAATTTTTTGTTCCTTCGGAGATATGTTGCGCGTTCCGGGCAGATCAAAAGACTTGCTCGCGGTAAAGGCAGCCGGCGGTGATGTGCGCATCGTATATTCGCCGCTGGATGCCCTTAAGCTTGCCGTCGAAAATCCTCAGCGCGAAGTGGTTTTTTTCGCGGTCGGATTTGAAACCACCGCTCCGGCAAACGCAATGGCTGTGTTTCAGGCCAGTGTGCAAAACGTTCGCAATTTTTCGCTGCTGACCTCCCATGTCCTTGTTCCCCCGGCCTTGAAGGCGATCCTTGCTCTTCCCGACACCCGCGTGCAAGGATTTCTGGCCGCAGGGCATGTCTGCTCGGTCATGGGCTATAAGGAGTACGAACCGATCGCCCGGAAGCACCGTGTGCCGATCGTCGTGACGGGATTTGAGCCTTTGGACATCCTGCAAGGCATTTACATGTGCATTCAGCAGCTGGAAAAAGGCCTTGCCGTGGTGGAAAACCAGTATTCGCGATCGGTGCGCAGGGAAGGCAATTTGCCCGCACAACAAATCATTCGCGAAGTGTTTTGTATCGTGCCGCGCAAGTGGCGCGGGGTCGGAGAAATTCCCCAAAGCGGCCTGGGCCTCCAGCAAAAGTATGCGGTGTTCGATGCTGAGACGCGCTTTGGCATTGCCCATCTCACGGCGGATGAGCCTTCCGAATGCATAAGCGGATCGATCCTCCAGGGGATCAGGAAACCCCACGAATGTCCTGCGTTCGGCACCCGTTGCGCTCCGGAGCATCCTTTAGGCGCAACGATGGTCTCCTCCGAAGGCGCCTGTGCGGCATATTATCAATACCGGAAAAGAAAAATCTGACACGGATCAAGTTTATGGAATTCGAACCTAAAACCGGCGCTGAATTCGTCTGTCCCATCCCTATCGAGCAGTACCCTGCTGTAGTAATGGCGCACGGCGGTGGGGGAAAGCTGACCAATCAGTTGCTCGAAAAGATCTTCTTGCCGGCCTTCGGCAACGCAATGCTGGACGCAAGGCATGACGGTGCCCACGTCCAGCTGCCTCGGGATCGCGATCGGCTTGCGTTTACGACCGATTCTTATGTAGTCCATCCCCTTTTTTTCCCGGGAGGCGACATCGGCACGCTCGCGGTCTACGGCACAGTCAACGATCTCGCCATGTGCGGCGCGCGCCCGCTCTTTTTAAGCGCCGGTTTTATCATCGAAGAAGGCCTTCCCATAGATACCCTGTGCCGCATCGTCCAGTCCATGGCGCTGGCGGCAAAGCAGGCCGGGGTTCAGCTTGTTACGGGAGATACCAAGGTTGTGGACCGCGGCAAAGGGGACGGAATTTTCATCAATACCGCCGGTATCGGCGTCGTTGAGTCCGCGCGCATGATTTCTCCCGCAGGCGTCAGACCGGGAGATTCCATTTTACTGAGCGGCGATATCGGGCGTCACGGCATCGCAATCATGGCCGTGCGCGAGGAGCTGGAGTTCGAGAGCACGATTGCGAGCGACTGCGCGCCGCTTTCCGGAATGGTTCTGGATCTGTTCGCCGCGGGAATTGACGTGCATTGTCTGCGCGATCTTACCCGGGGAGGGTTGGCAAGCGCTTTGGTTGAAATCGCAGACACAGCGCACCTTCATTTCGAGATCGATGAGACCGTGATCCCGGTGCTGGAAGAGGTTCGAGCTGCCTGCGAGATCCTGGGGTTCGATCCCTTATATGTGGCGAATGAAGGGCGGTTCATCGGCTTCATCCCCCCTGGAGAAGCAGAGCGAGCGCTCCAGCGGATGCGGTCTCATCCGCTGGGTCGCCGGGCTTGCATCATCGGAACAGTTGCGGGAGACACTCCGGGCCTGGTAACTATGCGAAGCAGCATCGGCGCGACCCGTATCGTCGACATGCTCAGCGGGGAACAGCTCCCCCGCATCTGCTGAAATAGCAAAATCAACGAAATCCGTGGCCGGCTTTTCCGCCGGAAACCGAATCACGAGCAACTCATTTCAAGAAGATGGCTTCGGACTTTTCGCACCGGCTGCAGGAAATCCGCAAAGGTTTCCAACCGGCCTTCTGGGTGGCTAATGTCACGGAATTGTTTGAGCGCCTGTCCTACTATGCCGTCAATGCAGTGCTGGCAATCTATCTGCACGAGACTTTAAAATTTTCACAGCAACAAACGGGAGAGCTTATCGGGTTTTTCGGCGGCGTGGTGTGGTTCCTGCCCGTGATTGGCGGCACCATCGCCGACCGCCTCGGATTCCGCCGTTCTCTTGCCGGCGCTTACCTGGTGCTTGCCCTCGGCTATTACCTGCTTGGTTCCCTTTCCGCAACCTGGATGGCCCCGCTGCGAAACGCCTTGCCCCTCGCGGCCACTGTGCAGTTGATTCTATGCGTGCCGGCGCTCGGGCCCGCGATAGTCAAACCCTGCGTCGTCGGGACCACGGCGCGCGCCGCGGCGGAGAACGTCCGTTCGCTCGGGTACTCGATTTATTACACTCTGGTAAACGTCGGAGGAACTGCAGGCCCGATCATGGCTTTTGCCGTCCGCCGCACCATTGGAATCGCGAATGTTTTCAGGGTGTCCGCGGCCAGTGTTTTCCTGATGTTTTTCGGCATCCTTTTATTTTTCAGGGAGCCGGGCCACCGGGCCGAGAAACCGGTGGCGAGCTTTGCCCAAGCATTTCAAAACATGTTCGTCGTTCTGACGAACTTGCGGTTTATGGCGTTTTTGCTGATTTTTTCAGGCTTCTGGGTCATGTTCTGGCAGGAATTCATCGCTCTTCCGCTTTTTATCCGCGGCTACGTGAATCCGAATGCCGACGTGGATCTCCTAACAACGGTGGATCCTCTGGCCGTCATTTTATTTCAGATACTGATCAGCTACCTGACCCGCAAAATACGGCCGTTCAGCGCCATGATCGCCGGAATTCTGATCGCGAGCTTGTCTTGGCTGATTCTTGCGGCCTGCAATCTCTCCTGGCAAATCCACGGGATAGTCCGGATCGGGCCGTGGAGCATGCCCGTTGAAGGGCTTCCGGTGTACGCCGTGCTTGCGCTGCTGGTTCTGGCAACAGGCGAAATGGTCCAATCACCCCGCTACTATGAATATGTCTCGCGGCTCGCGCCGCCGGGTCAGCAGGGCACCTTCATGGGCTTTTCATTTTTGCCGATCGCAATCGGGTTCGTCATTGCCGGGCAGATCGGGGGCCGACTTGTGAATTATTTCGGGGCGGTGCGGCAGCGTCCAAATCAGCTCTGGTACGTCATTGCGGGAATCGGCATATTGACAACCATGTTGATGTGGATTTATGAAAGGCTGGTTAAACCCTCCGCTTCGCCCCGAGCATAAAGGAGGTATTCGTGCGATTCTGTATTGAAGATGCTGTCTTTCAAATGTTCCCGAAATTTTGCCGCGGCATCGTCATAGCTGCCGGGATCGATAATAGCCGTTCATCTCCGGACCTTGAAGGCTTGTTACGTGACCAGGAAGAAAAGATGCGTCAGGACCCTGCCGTCGATCCGGCTACAAACCCGCGCCTCCTTGCCTGGAAGGATGCGTACCGGCAATTCGGCTCCAATCCCAACAAATTCACGCCGTCGATTGTATTTCTTGCCAAACAGGTAACAGCGGGCAAACCCGTGCGCTCCATCTCGCCTGCCGTGGACGCCTTCAATATCATCAGCATAAGACACATCATCCCGTGCGGCGGCGACGACATGAATAGTGTCGAAGGAGATGTGACGCTCGGGCGGGCCGTTTCCGACGAAATTTTCGCTCCCCTTTTCAGGCCGGATGAAATCGAGCATCCGGACCCCGGGGAAGTCATCTACGTGAACCGCCGGACCAAGAAAGTGCTATGCAGGCGCTGGAACTGGAGGAATGCGGACTTTTCCAAGATTACTCCGGATACCAAAAACCTCGCCATTAACGTGGACGGCATGATGCCATCCATCGCACGCGAAGAGATCGAAGAGGCCGCGGAAGAATTGAGCCAGCTTCTCCTCCGTTATTGCGGAGGTGAAATATCCATCCGTTTCCTCGATGCGGAAAACCGGGAAGCAACTGTTGATTTTTGAACCGCGGCGCAACTCCAAAAGCTTGCCGGAATAGATATCAGGCTCATAGAATCTATTGCCGGCGATACCGCTGCAGGC
>JBBISO010000238.1:0-4795 GCA_037441325.1 Acidobacteriota bacterium
CACCCCTTCGGGGTTGGACTGGCCGCCAATTTGAATGGTTTCGCGACAGAAACCAACTAAGACTGGCTGCCGGCCGCAAATTGAATCAGGCGCCCGCAGAGAAATGCTCCCGGATATTACTATGGGAAAAGGCCCGTTCCGCTTCCTTTGCGGCGCAATATTCGGCTCGGGGCCGGGAAGAAGAAAAAAAGCAACCTTATGGTACTGATCGTCGTTTTATCAGGTAAACATTCAACCCCAATATAACAACACCGCTTTTCAAGGGGGCGGGGATGGAAACAGACTCTTCATTCCCGCCGCCGGTCCAAACCGCAAGTATTTGAACCAACAAGCCGATAGGTCATGTGCCTACAGTTTTGAAGCCGAATTTTTCAAATCATCGGCGGCATAGGCGCGCGAGTGGTCTGGGTTAGGGCACAGGCCGGTTCCAATTTGGAATTGACACCCCTGGGAGCTTTCGGTAGTCTTCAATCACCATTTGTTCGTTAATTGGGAGCGATCCATGTCTTCCGCTCAAGATTGCGCAAAACGGCTTCGGGAACAAGCCTACAGGACGCTCTTACCGCAGATCCGAGATCTGGAGCAGGAGCTGCAGACTCTTGCGAATACCCTTTCCTCCGGCGTACAACATATCGGACGAAGACTTGACGGCCTGCGCAACATCGAGCTGCCTACCACCGAGGTCGTACTGGGTGAGATTCTGGACGAAATAAAGCTCCAAAGGGAAAAAGAGATCGGTTCGCTTGCCCTTTTCGCTCAGAGTCTGTGCCAAAAGGAAACCCAAGAGGAAATCCTTGCGCTTCTTCTAGACGGCGCCCATAAATTTTTTCCGCGCGTCGCACTATTTGCGGTCCGAGGAGACAGGTTTGTAGGTTGGTCCTCGAGGGGCTATTCCGAAGCCCGAGCTCAAGGCATCAGCAGTTCTTCCTTTTTGCGCTCCGAATGCGAACCGCTGGAAAAGGCTCTCAAGAGCGATGTCCCGCTGTCGGTTGCGGATATCCCCGAGGGGCAGGGCCCTATGCGTCTTCTTCAGGAAAAGCCCGCGGAGCCTTGGCACCTGATGCCATTACGCGCCTTGAAGCGGCCGGTCGCTCTGGTAATGGCAAGCGGCGTTGACAGCGCTCCATTCTGCGGCGATGCGCTTTACGTCCTGACGGAACTTACGTCGCTCAGGCTTGAGAATCTCGCCCTTAAGATCCTTCATGAACTGGTCGCCGCGGAACCTGAAACCCTTGCCCGTCCTCAGCGGGACGACTTGGCCGCAGTTCCCGCACCTTCCCCGGCGCCGGTTCAACCGGGCGAAGAAGTGGCAGCGGCCGCGCCGGAGCCGCAGGAATTCGTCGAATTGCCGCCGTTACCAGCCGTTCCTGTTGCGGAGCATGAAGAGATGCCTGCCGCTCAGGCGGAAGCTCCCCCGGAAACGCTTTTCGCTGCAGCGCCTCCCTCTGAGCCGGCCAAGGCTCAGATCCAGGAACCTTTCCCGATCGGGGAGGAGGAAAAACTTCACGCGGACGCAAGGAGATTCGCGCGTTTGCTGATATCAGAAGTAAAGCTCTACAACGAACATCATGTCGTTGAGGGGCGGGAGAACCGCGATCTCTACATCCGATTGAAGCGGGACATCGATCGAAGCCGGGAGATGTACGAAAAGAGAATCTCTCCCGTCGTCGCGAGTAAAATAGACTATTTGCATGACGAAATCATCCGAATCCTAGGCGACAACGATCCCTCCGCGCTCGGGAGCGACTATCCGGGGCCTCGTGTCGAGAACTGATAAACCGAAGTGCAACAAGGATCATACGTTTCTGGAAAGCATCGCCGGCGCGGGCTTAAAATACCGATTTTCAATGCCGCCGCTTTAATCGCCATCCTTCTCCTGTCCGGAATTCCGGCCGCGCACGGCAAGCGCGAAAACAACCCGGCTCAATTTCCGGATGCGCCCATTCAGGTAACCTCCCCCGATTTTCCTTCCTTCACGGAAACGCTCGAGGCTCTCAAACGCGGAGTCGATTGTTACGCGGACAAGCGTTACGAGGCGGCACTGGAAATTTTGCCCGGCGAGCAAGCGGCGAAGGCAAGTTTGCTCGGCGATTATATTTTCTACTACAGGGCAAAATCGAACTTCATGGTGGGCGGGTACCGTCAAGCATTGGACGCCTTTGGCCTTTTGCAGAAACACTTCCCCGAATCGCCGCTGATCCAAGACGTGTTGAGAGAACAGTGCGAGGTTTTGCTGAAATTGAATGATGCCAAAGCGGCGCTTGCGGCCATCGGCCATCCAAAAATTGAACAAAATGCCGACACGCTGTATCTAAAAGCTAAAGCACATCGAGAAGCAGGTGAAAAGGAGGCCGCAATCGAACTCTTGCTTAGGATCTATTCCCGGTATCCCGGATCCAAGGCTTCGCAATCAGCGGAGAAGGATCTGCTTTCGCTCTCTCCCGGCGCCTTTTCAGGCAGCCGCCACTATGGCATTCGCTTGCAAAGAGCGGAAAACCTGCTTAAAGGCGCGGACGCGCGCGCGGCCCGAGCCTTGCTTTTGGCTCTGGGACGGGTTTCGGCTCCCGACCGCGCGAGCGGTAAAAAGCGAAATCTGCTGCTGGCCGAAGCGGAATACCGTTTGGGGAGGAATTTAACCGCGCTCACTTACCTCCGCAAGGTGACAGCCGCTGACCCGGAACTCCACGCAAAAGCAATTTATCTGGAAGGCGCCTGTCACCGCAGACTTAAGAATGAGGCGGCGCTTCTAACGGCGCGGGATAGGGCGCTGAAACTCTATCCCCTTTCACCGGATACGGAAGAGCTCTGCTATTCAGTCGCCGCTTATTTTGAACTGAACTACGAATTCGGGAAAGCCCGCGAAGCATACCGGATCCTTCACCGGGCTTTCCCAAAGGGCCGGCGCGCGGAGCGCGCCCTTTGGCAGCTTGCCCTGTACGCCTATCTGGCAGCAGAGTTTGGCGACGCAGCTCGAGGATTCTGGAATTACGCGCGCGCGTATCCAAACGCCCTCGCCGCAAGCTCCGCCATGTATTGGATGGGCCGCTGTTATGGAAATCTGGGCGACTTTGCGCGCGCCAAGTATCTCTTCACTCGAACCCATGCTTTGGCCGGCGACGGCTACTATGGACAGCGGGCGCGCGAATCAGCGGCCGCGCTGAGAAATCCGCTTGCCGGCAAGCCGGCAAGCGTTTCGGGGATCGATTTCAACCAGGTCATAAGGATAGGCGACGGAATTCAGCATCCTCCGCTCTCCATCCCCAAACCCGGAGGTGACGGGGCTTCGATTGCCGAGCGGGCGCGCATTCTGGCCGCTGCCGGACTGCCCGAATTCGCGATTTCGGAGCTTCGATGGGGAAGCCGGCGCTATCCGCACGAGGAAAATGCCTTGGGTTATCTCATGTCCCGGATCCATGAGTCCGGGGAGCGTTTCGCCGAAGCGATTGCGTGCCTGCGCAAAATCTTCCCCGATCACGGCGTTCGCCCGAGAGATTCGTTGCCGGGCGAGGTCTGGCAGCTCTTGTATCCTGTGCGCCACTGGGAAACGATTTCTTCGCAGGCGGCAAAGATGCAAACAGATCCGATTCTGATTCTTGCAATTATCCGGCAGGAATCAGGATTTGAGCCAAAAGCTCAGTCCCCGGCAAATGCCCGGGGTTTGATGCAAATCATTCCCGCCACGGGCCGAAGATTGGCCGAAAAGGCCCGAATCGCGCAATACAACGACAGGAGACTCTTCGAGGCCGAAACCAGCATCATTTTGGGAACCCAGCACCTGGCTTCGCTGCTTCAGCGCTACGGCAAAGTCGAACCCGCTCTCGCCGCCTATAACGCCGGGAGTTCGCGCGCGGACCGATGGCTCAGGGAATTCGGCGGCGAAGACATGGCGCAGTTTGTGGAGCGCATCCCTTTCAGCGAAACGCGGAACTATATCAAGCAAGTCCTGAGCAATAAGGCCCGCTATGACTGGCTGGCGTCGCAGTAACCCCTTGCGAGAGATGCGGTCCGGGTAAACCGAAAGCTCTGGGAAATTGCTTTCGCGGAAATTTGCGCGTTTCAGCCGGAGATATAGTCCTGATTCATTCGGCAGGATAAAACCCTGCGGACAGGATCCGCTTGGTGTGGAATCAATCAGATCCAGAAGAAGACCGTGAATTGGTTGCCCGGTCCCGGGAAGGGGATTCTCTTGCCTTCGAGGAACTGGTTCGCAAATATCAGCAAACCGTCCTGAATCTCGCATGTCACTATATCGGTAATCGGAGCGAAATCGAGGACACCGCCCAGAAGATCTTCACCAAAGTATATTTCTCGCTCGCCCAATTCGATAATCACCGCCCGTTTTTTCCCTGGTTATATCGCATTGCGATCAACCAGTGTTATGACGAACTCCGAAAAGCCCGGCGCAAAATAATTCACACTTTCAGCGAGTTGAGTCTGGAGGATGCAAGCAGTGTTGAGAAACTGATCACCCAGAATGAAGCGAGGGCCGATTCGGGCGATAACCGGGAGGAACTGCGCGCCCTGCTGCACAAGATGCTGGATCAGTTGCCGCGCCGACAGCGGCTGGCCATCGTGCTCCGCGACCTCGAATCAATGCCGTACACCCAAATGGCCGAATTGCTGGAGTGTTCGGAGCAGGCAGCCAGGTTGAAAGTTTTTCGGGCTCGAACCCGTTTGAAGGCCTTCGCGGAAAAAGCTTTGCAAAAGAAACCCTCTGCACCTTAAAAATAATTCGCCTGCAAAAAAATCCTCTGCCTAACCCTCATTTCTCAGAGGGTTTCACGAAATTCTAAGT
>JBBISO010000239.1:0-4782 GCA_037441325.1 Acidobacteriota bacterium
AGACCTGGATACGAAGGACACGATGGTTTATCTGAAGTCGGATCCCAGCAAATCCATTCCGTTCGGGAAATTTATCGCAGACGAGGGATTCGGCGATCATGATTTGGATATCACCGCGACGTTCTTTGGCAGACCGCCGGAAACGACGTGGCATAAGGGCGGGATAATCCTCGATGTGATGAATGCGAGCTTCTGCGAAGTCGCCGTGGATACCGAAACCGGCGAGGTGGAAGTGACCAAATACGTGGTTGTCTGCGATCCGGGAAAGGTGCTGAGGATGACGTCGTTTGAAGGCCAGCTGCACCAGGCGATGTTCTTCAGCCATGGTGGGGGATTATCGGAGGAGTGGATTTACGACAAGGCGACAGGCATAAAACTCAGTACGAATATGTGGGAGTATAAGAAACCCACGATCCTGGATTTGGGGCCGATAGAAACCTACGCGGTCGAGACTCGATCGGCGAACGCCTGCTATGGCGCATCGGGCATCAGTCACTGCATGGCCGCTCCGCAGCTTCCTGTTTGCGCCGTCGCCAATGCCATAGGAAAGTGGATCGCTCCGCCTGTCACGCCGGACAAAGTGCTGACAGCGCTAGGCAAGGGTTAGCCCGCGTGAGGAGAGCCGCCATCCGGTGGGTCCATATCGCCCTGTAAATTCTTGTCACTTAGCGGTGCAATTCAGGTCAGATGATAATTTGACGGAGAACGCAGCCTATAGCATGCAGCGTTCAATGAAACCACCAAACATTCCTTGGTCAGTGATTCTGCCGCCCGACAGGCTTTTGAGCTATCGCAACTTCTTGCGTTTCCTTAAAATCGCGGCCAGGGTCCGAATTGCGCGGCGCGGTAGCCATTAAGAAATAGATATGCCTCCTGTAGACTTAGGTTAGATCTTCCTTTTTTATCTTTGCGATTAGTAGGTAATGATCCCCACGCCCTTCCAAGTATATGTGATAATGACTCTTCCCTGGGGATCGGATGAATACCCGTATTCAGATACATACGTGCCCGTCAACATGCCTGTGACGCCCTCAAAACGTCCTGTGCCTCCTGTAAAGGTCATGACGCCCCCCGAGAATTGCCAGTAGATCTGGTCGCTGTTGGCTGCGAAGAGAACGCCGAATGCAACAGCGTCTGGACCATATGCGGTATATTTCCCCACGCTTACAAACTCGCCAATTCCGGTAGCTACTCCTTGTTCAATCTCCGTCCAAGGCAATTCGCAAGGCCATTCACCCAAAAGTATGGTCGATTGGCCCTGGATTCGAAGTGGCCGTGTCACCGCATTCTCCGCGGTCACCGTTGCTGCGGACCAAAAGCCACAAACCGCAAGACCCAAAATAGCTACCAACAATGCTCTGCCTCCAACTATTTTCGTTTCTATCATTGTTTCCTCCGTGACTTGAATGCTCTCTATTTCCATGGCGCGAAATTCGCTCCAAAAGCAAAACAGCCCTGTCGCGAAAGTCGTATCCGAGCCCCTAAGGCCCGATAGGGAATAGCCATTAGCGAAAACTTGCAGTAAGGATTACGAAATTAGATAGCCCTGAACGCCCGACACGAGTGCTAATTTTCAGAATCGGTTATGCCATTCCTCCGGGGCTCAACAAGTGAAAATTGGCATCATTGCCATGTCCCTATTCCTTTTTGGGGCTTGGAGTCTTTGCGCTTATTTTGTCCTGTACTTCCAGGATTCATAGGCTCAAAAGCTCTAACCTCAAGAAAAGGTTGGATTTGCCATTGCATCACTGTAAAATTATCTTTATAATATTCCGGCAACACCGCCTTGCCGGGACAAACACCGCCCCGGTTCACATGCCGGCTACTGTTAATAATGCGAAAATGGACGCAAAAAACTGTAAGGTAGTGGACGAATTCCTTGGTCGTGTGAGAAAAACGGTGAGTACTCCAAATTTTTCTCATAAAGCTGCGTCTTCGAGTTCTGCCTCCACTCATGACATCACCGGACTTCTCCTGGCCTGGAGCAATGGTGATGAAGAGGCTTTGGAAAAGCTGATTCCTATCGTCTATGAGGAACTGCGTCGAATAGCTCACTGCTACATGATGCGCGAAAGATCCGGCCACCCCCTTCAGACGACGGCACTCGTGCGTGAAGCTTATCTCAGGCTGATACGTGCGAAGGTGCGCTGGCAGAACCGCGCGCAGCCGCGCTCCCTGGTGGATGTATGCCGTAGGGGCGGCTTTTCTTATCTGTGCCGCAGTGCGCTACTATGCATGCATTGTCGCGCCGGAGAATGCAGGCATTATTGTTCAAAATATTACCGATCAAAACGGGCTGGCGATTGGCGTGGTGGTCCAGTCTGTAATTCCTGATTCTGCGGCGGCAAGATCAAGATTAGAGCCCGGGGATGTGATTCTGTCCGCGAACTCAGACGGATCTTCACCCGCCATGGCGGGGGAAGATCCGCCTGATTCCACCCGAACCTGCGCTCGAACCAGACCGGCACCCATCCCAATATGGCGGCGTTCGTCATGGCGCCAAAGGTTGTGCCGCCTTCACAAACATGCTAAATATATATCCCATAAAGATTTATGAAAAAGGCGCAAGCAAGCTTGGGCACTCCAAGGGGTAAGCCTTACCATCCGGTTTTCATCAAAAACCAGCAAATCTGCAGGCTTTGAGACAACCTCTCCAGACCCTCCCGAGGACGGCTCTGGAGAGCCATCCTCACAGGGAGCGCAGTATACATTCCCGGATCCGCCGCCGCAGTAGAAAGCTGGTGAGAAATGCGAGTAAGACCTTTATCTCTCACTTTCGCGGAAGATGTGCAATTCCGCCTATCAGCGGCCAATTCACTTGTTGCCGGATGTAGAATAAATTCTCCCGGGGCCGGTTACTCTTTGAGGCGGCGGCGAATCTCAAAGAGATTGCTCACTTCGCCGTCCGGGCAGGAAACGGTGACCACATCCGGATTTGATTGCCAAGGAAAAGTGCCCCCTGTTTTCAGCGCCACGGCGAAAGGGAAAAGGGAGTTATAAGCAAATCCGCACAAACCCTGCGGAGGCCTGAAATCAAAAACCCATTCGTCCCCGACCTTATGTCCGGAATGGCAAGGGCTTTTATTGCCTATCAGCTTGATGATTATTTCATATTCTTTTGTTGCCACAGCAGGTCTCCTCTCATTCCGCCTCGTGTTTGGGATGTATTATACAGGGAAGATAACATCAGAATTGTATGCAAACGATGCTGGCTACAGTTCATCTTCGGCTTGACTTTGCACCCCCGGGCAAGCCACGCCGCGCTCTGGATGTCGGCTGTGGAAGGGAGTACAACGTTAAGCTTCTCTCGGATCGGGGGGCGGAATCTCCGGATAGCGTGGGCGAAGAATAACCCGGTGGCCCAACTTCTCCCGATACACTTTTCCCCGTCTGCCCGCCGCTTCGACAACGATTCCCTTCGCGTTGTTTGCGTCTTTGCGGTTAAAAATAGCTTATTGATCGGGAGAGACGCAGGTGAAATTGGCGGCATCATTGATGTCGCCGCTTCCTTTATATTTGGATACCTTGGGATAAGCGCAGACCGGCCGAGTGCGATAAACTTTTCCCGGTCTTCCCATCCCTGCCGTCATGCTTCCCGCCTCTCTGTAAGAGTAGATGATCTGCTCCGGAGCTTTTCCTTTTTCCACCCATTCCTGCATGGCTTCAAAAGCCTTGAAATCCTCGGTATTCACGATAAAGCCGGGGCAGCCGCCCGATCCCGGCACTGCGAATAGGCGAGCAAAATCCTGCGTCTGCTGAGGTCCGCCCATGACCTTTTCCACACTTTTGTAATACTCAATGACCTGCCGCGGCGGAAGGCCCATGCTGTTCCAGGACGCAATGATAATGAGCTTGCCGCCCGACTTCTTGAAAGGCCGCAGATCGGGATTGTTGCCGTCCACGTACTTGCTTGTGCGTTCTATGGCCAGCCGCGTATCCCGATCCACGTCGAAGGTACGGAAATCCCAATCGCGATCCTGAAAGACCATACCTTTGAAGTAATTGATATTGACCGAGAAAGGCTCCTTCTCAATCATAAAGTTCCAGTTCAACTCGCTTCCCGGTTCAAATCCGCTATAAATCGGGGTGCCGTCTTTGAACTTCGCCCCGGCATAAATCTTTTTTGCCGTATCCACCTGTCCGGCGGTAAGGCAGGATTCGGCATCCGGGCCTTTGCACTGCAGGCTTGCGGGATCGAATTTGCAGCGCGTGGGGTCCGTAATGAGACCGTCGACAAGCCCGTCGTCCCCGTCACAGGCGGCGATCGCCGCTTTATTCAGCAAAGCAACCTTTGAGGGCGGAATGTAGCCGGAGCCGCCGACTCCGTCTTTGAGCGCAAGCCAACTAATGTACAGAGAGCCCGGCTGCAGGTGAGAGATGTGGTAGGCAGGATCGCCGGCGACAATTCCGTCAAAATCGTCAGGGTAGCGCTGCGCTTCGTTGAGTCCCTGGTTGCCGCCGTTGTGGCAGCTGTTCCAGTAAGAATATTGTATAGGTTTGCCGTAATATTTCTCGGCGACCTGCTTGGTTACCACAACCATTTCATGGACGGCGCGATAGCCCCAGTCGGCCCATTTTTCGGGATGACCTATGGCCCACTCGAATCCGGTGTCCACATGCCCTGTGTCGGTCCCCGCGGCAACATACCCATTCTCCATGATTCCCGCAAGCCCGCTGCTGGATATTGAGCCGATAAATCCGGGATTGCCTGCGGCCAGGAATTTTCCGTTCCAATTTGCCGCAATCGGCAGCCATACTTCAATCCCGATGTGAGAGTCACTG
>JBBISO010000240.1:0-2185 GCA_037441325.1 Acidobacteriota bacterium
TTTCCGGAGACCGTCTTTTCGACGAGCTGGTCGATGACATCGCATTGCGCAAGAAAGATCCATATTCCAGCATCCGGGAGATAATCCGGAGGCTCTTTCCCCATCATGGTTGAGGGCAGAGAGGAAAAATCGGCAACGGTTGCCATTTTAGGGAGTCGAGATTGAAGGCGCTAAAAATCGATCATTTAGGGATTGCGGTAAAGGAGATTGCCGATGCCACAAGGCTCTTCCGGGATATTCTTGGCCTGGAACCTGCCGGAACTGAGTCTGTTGAAGAACAAGAGGTGAAGGTCGCAGTGTTGTCCCTCGGAGACAGCGCCCTAGAACTTCTGGAATCCACATCTCCCGATGGTCCGATCGCCGGCTTTATCGAGAAAAGAGGCGAGGGCCTCCAGCACCTGGCCATTCAAGTGGATAATATTGAGGCCGCCTTGGAGGAGTTGAAGGCGAAAGGAATCCGGCTGATCGATGAAAAGCCGCGCAACGGCGCATCCGGCGCCAGGATTGCTTTCCTTCATCCCAAATCCACCTTCGGCATTTTGATAGAGTTGAGCGAACGGCGGTAAGTCGAGTTCCGGTTTCTCAGGTGTGCGGAGCGCACTCTGTGAGAAATGCCGGTTAAGGGCCTGCACCCCCGGGTATTTCAGTTGCCGGCCTTAGCCCGTCAACGCGCAAGGTCATTATTAGAGCTGCTCCTATTTATTCAACCAGGAGCAGCTTTGCGCCCAGTTCAACCACGTCCCCCTCCTTCACGAATATCTCTTTAATTTTTCCCTTGCCGGTGGATTTGAGTTCGTTTTCCATTTTCATTGCCTCGACAACTACCAATCCATGATCCGCCTCGACATCCTGTCCGGCCGTAACGAGGAGTTTCACAATTTTACCCGGCATGGGGGAAGTGACGATTGCTTGGCCGGCAATCCCCTTGCCGCGCTCTCGGATCATTGCTCTGCGCTGTTCGTTCACGAGGGAAAATTTATGGCAATCGCCGCCGATCAGAACTTCGAATTCTTCGCCCGCCGGTTGGGTCACATCGACTTCAATGGATTTGTTGCCGTGGAGAATCGACCAAAGGTGGCTCGCCACCTGACGCGCGTCCACTACATAGCAGGCGCCGTTAATAGTTACCCTATAGTTTGATCCGCGGTTTGCTTCGACGGTGACTCTTACTTCCCGCTCTCCGATTGTTGCCACGTAATTCATTGCGGTACTCGCCATATTTTTTGAATTCCCGGCCGGGTGGAGTACTTCCACAGCGAGACGGGTCCGGCTACATCCCCGGATACATGATTGCCAGCGCGCCTCCGCTCTTCGGTGTACAGGTGGATCGCCGCCGCGAGGAGGGCGAATTCCTCGCCTCCGGGCTGGCGCGCCTCCTCTTCCTTGAAAAACACTCCGTCAATGAAGTTCGTATCGAAGCTTCCCTCAATGAAGTGCCGATTGTTCATCACGCGGATATGGAAAGGGATTGTGGTTTTTACTCCTGTGACCACGTACGCGGACAGGGCACGCTTCATCCGGGCGATCGCTTCGGCCCGATCTTTTCCCCAGGCGACCAGCTTGGAGATGATAGGGTCGTAGTGGATTGGAATCTCAAATCCGGCATAGACTCCCGAATCGTCCCGCACGCCGGGCCCTCCGGGGACACGCAACGAAGTGACCAAGCCGGGGCACGGTACAAAGTTCCGATCAGGATCTTCCGCATAGATCCGGCACTCGATGGCGTGCCCCACCTGTTTCACATCCTCTTGCCGGATACTGAGTTTTTTCCCTGCCGCCAGCCGGATCTGCTCCTTGACAATATCGATTCCCGTGACCATCTCGGTGACCGGGTGCTCCACCTGGAGCCGTGTATTCATTTCGAGGAAGTAGAAATTGCGGTTCGGATCTACCAGGAACTCGCACGTCCCGGCGCCCTCATAACGCACGGCACGCGCCGCCTCAATGGCTACTTTTCCCATCGCCGCGCGCATTTCAGGAGTAATGATCATGGATGGGGATTCCTCGATTACTTTCTGGTGCCGCCGCTGGATGGAGCATTCCCGCTCGCACAGGTGGACATAATTCCCGTGCTGATCCCCCATTATCTGGATCTCCACGTGGCGCGTGCTTTCGATATACTTTTCAACGTACACGGAGTCGTCGTTAAAGGCCGATTTTGCCTCGGATCTGGCCATTCTGAGGG
>JBBISO010000240.1:2195-3284 GCA_037441325.1 Acidobacteriota bacterium
TGGTCACCCGCGATCTGGATCTCGATGTGCCGCGGCTCCTGGATGTACTTCTCCATGTACATGCCCGGGTTGCCGAAGGCGGCACCAGCCTCCTGGCTGGCCTGCTCAAAGGCGTTCTCGAACTCCTCCTCCTTCCATACCAACCGCATGCCTTTGCCTCCTCCGCCGGCGGTGGCTTTCAGCATCACGGGGAAGCCGATCTCGTGTGCGATTTGGAGGGCTTCCATTTCGTCTGAGACCGGCTCCAGCGTCCCGGGAACAACCGGAACGCCCGCCGCCCGGACGGTTTTTCGCGCCAGCGTTTTTGAGCCCATGATCCGCATAGCGTATGAGGAAGGGCCGATGAGCCTTATCCCTTCCTTTTCGCATCGCTCTGCGAACAGCGGATTCTCCGCAAGAAATCCGTATCCCGGATGTATCGCTTGCGCGCCGCTCATTCTCGCGACCTCGATGATTTTGTCGATATTCAGATACGACTCCCGGGCGGGCGGCGGGCCTATGCCATAGGCTTCCTCTGAGCACCGGGTATGCAGCGCCGTGCGGTCGACTTCAGAGAAGACCGCCACCGCTTGAATCCCCATTTCTTTGCATGCGCGCAGCACGCGCACGGCTATTTCTCCGCGGTTGGCGATAAGAATCTTTTGGAACAAATCGGTCCTCCTTAGAGAGGGATGTTGCCATGCTTGCGCGGAGGATTACTCTGGCGCTTGTTTTTAAGCATTTCGAAAGCCCTGATGACCTTGGGGCGCGTCTCCTCAGGCATGATGACTTCGTCGATGTATCCGAGTTCGGCCGCTTTATAGGGCGAGGCAAACCGCGCCCTGTAATCCTCAACCAGCTCGGACTTCGTCCGGTCGGGGTTGTCGGATTTGAGGAGCTCCTTCCGGAAGATGATATTAACGGCGCCGTCGGGTCCCATCACGGCGATCTCGGCGGTTGGGAAAGCGAAGTTGACATCCGCGCGGATATGCTTGGAGCACATGACGTCATAGGCTCCGCCATAGGCCTTGCGCGTGATCACGGTCACTTTGGGGACGGTGGCTTCGGCGAAAGCGTAGAGAAGCTTTGCGCCGTGCCGGATGATCCCGC
>JBBISO010000240.1:3318-4747 GCA_037441325.1 Acidobacteriota bacterium
AGGAAGCCCGGCACGTCAACGAAGGTCAGCAGAGGGATGTTGAAGGCGTCGCAGAACCGAACGAAGCGCGCCCCCTTGACGGAAGAATTGATGTCGAGACAGCCGGCGAGAACCGCCGGCTGGTTTGCCACAATGCCTATAGAGCGGCCATTCATTCGGGCAAATCCGATGACAATGTTCTTTGCGTAGTGCTCCTGGATCTCCAAAAACTCTCCGTCGTCCACGGCCCTCTTGATAACCTCCCGCATATCATACGGCTTTGTGGGCATGTCGGGGACAATGGTGTTCAAGCCTTCATCAGTGCGGTTCGGAGAATCCTTCGGCATGACGGCCGGCGGATCCTCCATGTTGTTCTGGGGGAGGAAGGAAAGGATTTCCCGGATCAAGTAGAGGCATTCCTTTTCATCTTCAGCGGCGAAGTGCGCGACTCCGCTGCGTTCGTTATGCGTGATCGCGCCTCCCAGATCTTCCTTGGTGACCTCTTCAAGCGTGACCGTCTTGATAACATCGGGGCCGGTAACGAACATATAGGCCGTATCTTTCACCATCAGGATGAAATCTGTAATCGCCGGGGAGTACACTGCACCGCCGGCGCATGGCCCCATAATGGCGGAGATTTGGGGGACGACGCCCGAATAGAGAGTGTTGCGGAGGAAAATATCCGCGTACCCCGCCAGGCTTTGAACGCCCTCCTGGATGCGGGCGCCGCCGGAATCGTTCAACCCGATGACTGGCGCCCCATTGCGCGCCGCGTGGTCCATGATCTTGCAGATTTTTTGCGCGTAGGTTTCGGATAGAGAGCCTCCGAAAACGGTGAAATCCTGCGCAAAGAGGTAAACCAGCCGCCCGTTGATTTGTCCATACCCCGTGATCACGCCGTCGCCGAGGTATTTTTCCATTTCGAAGTCGGAGCACCGGTGCTGGACGAATCGGTCCAATTCGACAAATGTGTTCGCATCGAGGAGCAATTCGATTCGCTCTCGCGCCGTCAGTTTTCCCTGACTATGCTGGGTGTCGATCCGCTTCCTGCCGCCGCCCTTCATGGCGAGCGCGTTTTTCCGGCGCAACTCATCGAACTTTTCCGCAAGCGACATTCGCACCTCTTAACTGGTTTCGGTTGCGAAATGCATCTTAAATCCTAACCATGCTATCTATTAGGCGAAGCCTTGGAGTGCGCAAAGCTTGCTTGCGCCTTTCGCAATGTGAAGATTATCAAGCATTTGAAGGCGGCAGCAAGCTGCCGCAGTCCAAAGCACCCTGCGGGTTTCAATCATCTGTATGCACCCGACAAATGAATTTCGCGACAGAAATAGAAGATCCTGTACGTGACGCTGTTTCATATCACCCCGATAAACCCTCTGTCAATCTCGATCCCGGACTGATTGAGGCGTTTGGCCCGCAGATGGGGCAAAAGGTAGCGCACCCGCAG
>JBBISO010000241.1:0-4629 GCA_037441325.1 Acidobacteriota bacterium
AGGCCTTCGCGGAGTCGTTATCTTATCGTCCATGGCGTTTTTGTGCTGGCCCTGATGGCGAAGCCTATGGCAGTCACGCTGCCTTTGATTTTGCTGTTGTTGGACCTTTGGCCGCTCGGCCGCGTGCGCCTGGAATCCGGCCGGCGGGAGGTCTGGAAGCAACTGGCGCGAGAAAAGCTGTGGTTGATGGTGCTGGCGGCGGCTTTGAGCGCGGTCACGCTTGGGGTGCAATTGCGCGGCGGGACCATGGCCGGATTTGAGGCTTTTCCCCTCGACATGCGCGCGGCCAATGCGCCGGTGTCCTATGCTCTTTACCTGGGAAAGACGCTGTGGCCCGCAAATCTATCGGCCTTCTACCCTTACCGGGCTCTGCCGGCATGGGCTGTATTGGGAAGTATCCTGATCCTTGTCGGCATCTTCCTTTGGGCAATACGGATCGCGCGGAGTTACCCGTATTTTTTGGTCGGTTGGCTGTGGTATCTAATTGCGCTGGTACCTGTTATCGGATTGATCCAGGTGGGAGATCAGGCAAGGGCTGATCGTTATACCTATGTGCCCTTGATTGGAATTTTTATTATTTTCGCTTGGGGCGCGGGCGATCTTTTGAGGTCGTGGCGATGCCGCAGCATCGTGTTAACAGCTTTGGCGGCAACCGCAATCGGCGGTCTGACTGTGGCAGCCCGGAGGCAGGTTCGCACTTGGGAAAATGCGCTTACCCTGTGGGAACATGCGTTACAATCGACCGCCGGCAACAGCCATGCGCATGTTAATGTCGGATTTGCGCGGATGGATCGCGGGGAAGTCGACAAAGCTGTCGAGCATTATGGGGAAGCCCTGCGCATTGATCCTAATTTCGCGGAGGCTCACAACGCGCTGGGCGTAGCTCTTCTGAAAAACCGGCGGCATGAAGAGGCCAGGCAGCATTTCCTGCAAGCACTGCGCATCAAACCCAAATTCGGGGAGGCCCATGGCAATCTGGGCCTGGTGCTGGCAAATCAAGGAAAGGCAGAAGCAGCCTTGCGCAGCTTTTTCGAGGCTCTTCGCCTAAAGCCGGAGGATGCGAAGATTCACCTGAATATTGGGATTGGCCACTTTGGGAAGAACCGAAGAGGCAATCTTTCATTACTCTGAAGCCCTGAGAATTCGTCCGGATTTTGCCGAAGCACACAGCCAGCTTGGGAACGTTTGGTTGAATCAGGGCAAGGTAGATAAGGCCGTGGAACAATATAGGGAAGCTATGCGTCTTAAGCCCGATTTCCCGGAGGCGCTCCATAACCTTGGAGTGGCTCTGATGCGGCAGGGGCGCGAGGACGAAGCCGTCGCAAAGTATCGGGAGGCCCTTCGCATCAAACCCGATCTGGCGGAAGCTCATAATAGCCTGGGAAACGCCTGTCTGCAGCAGGGAAAAGAAACGGAGGCGATCGCTCATTACCGGGAAGCCCTGCGCCTGAGGCCGGAATATGCTGAAGCGCACCACAACCTGGGAATAGTTCTGATCAACCAGATGCGCGACAAGGAGGCGGTCTTTCATTTGACCGAAGCCCTGCGCCTGAGGCCAAACTCTGCAGAAGCGCGCCATGACTTGGCCATCGCTCTGATCAACCTGGGACGCGAAGAGGAAGCCATCGTGCACCTGAACGAGGTTCTGCGCCTCAACCCCGATGACGCGGCGGCGGCCAGAAGCCTGAAAATCGCCTTGGGCCGCCGGAAAAGATAAAGCAGCCGAAATTAGAGGTGCGCGAAGCTTGTCCCAGCTGCGTATCATCCCGGCGGAATTGGGCATGTTTGCCACATTGGATCCCTTCAGGCTTCTCGATTTATATGAGAGGAGTGCATGCTCGAGATCGGCCGAACGGTTTCGCGCTATAGGATCGTAGAAAAGATGGGCGTCGGCGAAAGGGAAAAGGTTTACCTAACCGAAGACCTTTACCTGGACCGCAAGGTTGTTCTGAAGCTCCTTCCCGATGTTTTTGCAGGCGATCCCGAGAGAATGACCCGCTTAGAGCGTGAGGCCAAGTTCCTTGCGTCACTCAACCACGCCAACATCGCCGGAATCCATGGACTGGAACGAGCTGAAGGCAACCGCTTCCTTGCCCCGGAGTATGTAGAGGGTGAAACACTGCAGGCACGGCTGAGCAAGAAGCTACTTTCCATTACCAATTATCTTCGTTTGAGTGCATACTTTTCGACCACAGCGATTGCCAGCGCTGAGTGAAGATTCGGAGGTTTTCAGAAACATGACTACAGAGACCATTAGAAACAAAGCTGTAAAGGAATATGCCGAAAGAGATAACAGGGTAAACGAAGCCATCGCTATGAGGGTGCCGGACCGGGTGCCGATCCAGCTCTTCGTCGGCTACTTCGCAGCCAAGTATTGTGACATCCCTTTTTCATCAGCCTATTATGATTCCGAAACATGGAGGGCGGCCAATATCAGAACAATAACAGAGCTTGAACCGGATGTTTACTGGGCACAGACCGCCGCTGTTTCGGGGAAAGCGTTGGAGATCCTCGGCCCACTTCAAATCAAGTGGCCGGGTTTTGGCGTGCCTCCGAACCACAGTCACCAGGCGATCGAACTGGAGCCCATGAAAGCGGAGGATTATGAATCCTTTCTTAGCGACCCCTCGGACTATATTGTACGCACCTATCTTCCCCGGATCCTGGAATCAGCGGAGCCTATGGCCACGCTGCCGCCATTCCGGTCGCTTTTGAGCAGCGCCGGGATAGCTCGCTATTTGGCGCAATTCACCCGGCCGGAAATGGCAGAAATGCTTGAAAAATTCCGCCAAGCAGCGGAATTACAGGCAAAGTGGCAGAGCCGCGATATTGATTTCAATGAAGAAATGGCGAAGCTTGGTTTCCCCAGCTACAACACTGCCAGAATGATGGCCGGGGCGCCCTTCGATATGATTTCCGACTTCCTCCGCGGTATGCGAGGTTCTATGCTGGACATGTATCGCTTTCCCGACAAGCTCCTTGAGACCTGCGATATGCTCTGTAAACAGACCATAAGCATGATAAAGACGTTGCCCCCTCCCGAAGAAAGCAGTGTTAAAAGAGTTTTCATGGCCCTTCACAGGGGATCGGACGGATTCATGTCTCTGCCGCAATTCGAGAAATTCTACTGGCCGACGCTTAACAAAATTATATTGGCCTTAATCGACGCCGGATGGACGCCATGCCCGTTCTTCGAAGGGACATGGGACCAACGCCTTGAATATATTCGTGAATTGCCCAAGGGAAAAGTCCTTTGTCATTTCGCAAAGACTGATCCAGATAGGGCAAAGACCATCTTGGGCGGACATCTTTGCTTTATGATCGATGTCCCCGGCTTCATTTTGCAGGCCGGTACAGTCTCAGAGGTGGAAGACTATTGCAGGAACCTCATCAAAGTATGCGGTAAAGACGGCGGCTTTATTATGACCGCCACGTGCCTGGACGAGGCCAGGCCGGAAAATGTGAAAGCCATGATAGACATTACCAAGAGCTACGGCAGGTATGCCTAGGAAGCTATTATTCCCTCATAAAGGCGGTTTGGAATATCAAGAGTGATCCATTTTTAGACCAATTCCGATCCCTCACGCGCTGCCACGGCCTGCTGCACAAGATGAATTCGGAACCGTTTCACGGATCCGTTCAGAATGGGTAGTAGCGCGCGCCGTTCGGGCCCAGTGCCCCCCGATTTGAACCAACCCCGCTTGCATCGCACCCGAAACCAAGGGCACAATCCAGGGCCGCCTGCCGGCAACGCCGCGATCATGAAATTGCGGAAGGAGTCGCCGCCCTCCGCCTGCACGTTTTTTTGTTAGAATCTCCGCAAACGCTCTGAATAGTAAATAAGGGAGCTGGCACATGCACATGACCGACTCGGAAGATGACTTCATCCCGACGCGGCGGAGCCTGCTGAGCCGCCTCAAGAACTGGGAAGATCAGGAGAGCTGGCGCGATTTTTTTGATACTTACGGCCGCCTGATCTATCGAATGGCGCGGAGGGCGGGACTCAGCGATGCGGAGGCGCAGGACGCTCTGCAGGAGACGCTCATCAGTGTAGCCAGGCAGATGCCGGACTTCAAATACGATCAGGCGCTGGGTTCATTCAAGGGATGGCTGAGCCAAGTGACCCGCTGGCGAATCGCAGACCAGCTGCGCAAGCGAGCGCCCGAAGATACGGCGCGCGGAGATTTCTGCAGCCCGTCAGATCTCGAATCTTTGCCGGACACCGCCGCTCCCAGTTTTTCCGAATGGTGGGAAGAGGAGTGGCGGCTGCATTTGCTCCGTACTGCCGTACAGCGCATCAAGCGGCGTATCAGCCCCAGGCAGTTCCAGATGTTCGACCTCCATGTCAACAGGCAGTGGCCCAGGGAAACGGTGCGGGAAGCTCTGGGTGTGAGCGCGGCGCAGGTTTACATGGCCAAGATGCGCATTTCCAAAATGATCAAATCCGAAGTCCGCCTTCTCCAGGCCCGCACCACCTGATATCTCTATCCCCTGTTTTCCCCCGAGACAAAAACACTCTTAGCCCGCATTTCCCGCCAGGTTTCTGCTGCGGTGGCACATCCGGGCATGACGGTTGCATTTCGCTGCCCGTGAGGACGGCTCTCCGGAGCCGTCCTGGGCGGGTCTGGA
>JBBISO010000242.1:0-4615 GCA_037441325.1 Acidobacteriota bacterium
GCGCGTGCCCGCTTTTTTCATGTACTGGATGATTTGGCCGGGCAGGGCGCCGATGTAAGTCCGGCGATGGCCGCGGATTTCCGCCTCATCGCGCACTCCTCCAAGTGAGAGCCGGACGAACTTGCGGCCGGTCGCGCGCGCAATGGACTTGCCCAACGAGGTCTTTCCCACTCCGGGGGGGCCGACGAAACAGAGAATTGTTCCTTGAGGCTTTTTGACGAGCCTGCGGACGGCAAGAAATTCGAGGATGCGGTCCTTGATCTTTTCCAGCCCGTAATGGTCTTCCTCTAACACCTTCTTGGACCATTTTATATCGCGTATCTCCCGCGATTTTTTGTTCCAGGGCATGGCCAGGAGCCAGTCGAGATAAGTCCGCGAAACAATGGATTCCGCCGACATCGGCGGCATCATCTCAAGCCGTTGGATCTCCTTCATGGCTTTCTCGTGGGCATCCTTCGGCATCTTGGCGGCTTCCACCTGCTTTTTCAGTTCTTCAAGCTCGCTCTTTTCGTCCTTGCGCCCCAGTTCTTTCTGGATCGCTTTCATTTTTTCGTTAAGGTAGTATTCCTTCTGAGCCCGCTCCATCTGGCGCTTCACGCGTCCCTGAATGTTGCGGTCCACCTTAATCTTTTCCATCTCGATGTCGATGATCTCGTTGATCTTTTCGATTCGCTCGGCAAGATCAACCATCTCGAGGAGTTGCTGTTTTTCCTCGATGCCGATTGGCAAATTGGCGCAGATGTTGTCCGCCAGTTTTGAGGGCTCCAGCGTTTTCATGGCGTTCAGGATCGCGTCGTAATTTACATGGTGGCTGAGCTTTGAGAACTGCTCGAAAACGGTCTGGAGACGTTTGATCAGCAGGTTGGTGCGTGCGCTGACGGCTGAGGTCTCTTCGAGCAATTCCACGTCCGCGACGAAAAACCCCGGGTCGTTGGAGTAACGGATGGCGCGAACCCGCTGCACACCCTCCACAAGGACTTTGATGTTTCCATCGGAGAGCTTGACGCTTTGAACGATATTTGCGGCCGTGCCCACGGCATAGATGTCCGACGCTTTGGGCTCATCCACCGAAGCGTCCATTTGAGTGGCTAGAAAAACTCGCTTGGAACCCTCGAGCGCAAATTCCAGGGCGCGCACGGATGTATGGCGCCCGATCACGAATGGGATCATCATGTGCGGAAAGACCACGACATCCCGTATCGGGATCATAGGAAGGCGTTCGGTTTTCTTGGGCGGCGATTCGTTTGTCATTATTATAGCTAACCGGCCTTTTCCAACAGCGCGAAAACGATGTCTTTGTTTTCGACCATTTCGCGCGTAATCATAAATTCCTTAACCTTTTTCTGCGACGGCAGCTGGTACATCACATCCAACATTAGATCCTCGAGGATGATTTTCAAACCCCGAGCCCCCATCTTGCGCTCCAGCGCAAGGCTGGCTACGGCACCTATCGCATCGTCGGTGAACTTAAGTTTAACGTTTTCAAATTCAAAAAGTTTCTGATACTGGCGGACCAGGGCGTTTTTCGGTTTCGTTAGGATCTCCACCAGCGCTGCATGGTCCAATTCCGAAAGGGAGCCGATCACGGGCAGTCTTCCCACAAATTCGGGTATCAATCCGTATTTGATCAGGTCTCTGGGTTCACAGGCTTCCAGGACATGCGCCGGCCGGTCCTTCTTGGCATTCTTCAGCACCTTGGAGGCCTTATCGTCGATCAGAAAGCCCATGCCTTTCTTGCCTATCCTGCGCTCAATAATTTTATTCAGGCCGACAAACGCTCCGCCGCATATAAAGAGGATATTCGTGGTGTCGATCTGAATGAATTCCTGATGCGGATGCTTCCGGCCACCCTGGGGGGGGACATTGGCCACCGTGCCTTCCAGTATTTTCAGTAGAGCCTGCTGCACGCCTTCTCCGGAAACGTCGCGGGTGATGGAAGGGTTTTCGTCCTTTCTTGCTATCTTGTCGATTTCATCGATATAGACGATTCCCTGCTGGCACTTTTCCTTGTCGCCCCCGGCGTTTTGCAGCAGCTTAAGGATGATGTTTTCAACATCTTCGCCGACATAGCCTGCTTCCGTAAGTGTTGTGGCATCCACAATGGCAAAAGGAACCGAAAGCATCTTCGCCAGTGTCTGTGCCAATAGGGTCTTGCCCGTGCCGGTGGGACCGATGAGAAGCACATTGCTTTTCTGCAGCTCAAGGTCTCCCCGTTTCTTGGATATCTCCAGGCGCTTGTAGTGGTTATAGACGGCAACCGCAAGCTTTTTCTTGGTTGTTTCCTGCCCGATCACGTACAGATCGAGGAATTCCTTGATTTCCTGGGGCTTGGGAAGTTTTTCACCGATGGGCGAGGTTACCACATCATCGGCGATGATCTCATTGCAGACGTCAACGCACTCGTCGCAAATATATACCGTGGGTCCGGCAATGAGCTTTTTGACGTCATTCTGGCTCTTGGAGCAGAATGAACATCTTAAGACATCATCTCTCTCGTCATCTTTTCTCAAAGGGGTCCTCCACCATGCGGGTAGGCAACCTATTCTCTTCTGGTGATGACTAGGTCCACGATTCCGTAGTTCTTGGCTTGGCCGGCCGTCATGATATAGTCCCGCTCAACGTCCTTTTCGATCCGGTCAATGCTTTGTCCCGTGTGTCTGGCAAGGATTTCATTCATCGCTTCGCGAAGTCTCAATATTTCCTTCGCATGAATATCGATATCCGTTGCCTGTCCCGTCAGGCCGCTCATTGACGGCTGGTGAATCAGGATCCGCGAATTCGGAAGGGCAAAGCGCTTGCCCGGAGTGCCTGCGGCCAGCAACAAGGCTCCCATGCTGGCTGCTTGCCCGATGCAGATGGTTGATACGTCCGGCCGGATATACTGCATGGTGTCATAGATCGCCATGCCCGCAGAGATCGACCCACCGGGGGAGTTTATATAAAGATGGATGTCTTTTTCCGGATCTTCCGCTTCCAAAAATAGAAGCTGCGCCGTCACTACATTAGCTACGTTGTCGTCAATCGGGGTTCCAAGAAAGATGATGCTATCTTTAAGGAGCCGCGAATATATATCATATGCGCGCTCGCCTCTGTTGGTTTGTTCGACCACCATGGGTATCAGTGCCAAGACTCGTCACCCCTAAGTTATATTAGCATTGCGATAGATGAAATCAAGCGCCTTGTTCTGCCGCAGGCGCTGTTCAAAAACCTTAATCCGTTCGTCTTTTTCAAGTTGGGCGCGCAAGGCAGCGGCGGATTTGTTGGTTCCTTTGGATATCTCTTGGAGCTCCAAATCGACTTCCTCCCTGGTCACCTCGATGCCTTCCTGCCGTGCGATCGCATCCAAGAAAATTGCTCGGCGAGCGGCCTTTTCCGCATGGGGGCGCTGGTCGTCAAATATCTTCTTCCAGTCGATCGAAGTCTGATTGATGTTGATTCCTTGATACGCCAGGTTGTTGGCGATACGATTGGCATGCGCCTCTAACTCTTCCTGAATCATGCATTCCGGGACTTCCATAAATTGGCGCTGCACAATGGAATCCAGCAGTTCCTCTCTCGCCTTCTTTTCGGCATTTTGCTTGGCCTGCGTTACCAATTCATCGCGGACCTTGGCGCGGAGAATTTCCAGGCTTTCGGATCCAATATCTTTTGCAAAATCATCATTTAGTTCGGGCAACTGTTTTTCTTTGATATCTTTGATCAGCACGCCGTATTGTGCCTTCTTACCCGCGAAACTCTTTCGGTGATAATCGGCTGGGTATTCGACCTCAAAGCTCCTTGTTTCACCAACTTTTGCGCCGCGCAGATTACGGGAGAACTCTTCGCTGGTTTGAGGATGACCAACGATCAAGGTGACATCCTCCTCGTGCATCGGCTTGCCTGCGCCTTCGAATTGCCCATCGACGGTCACGGTCAGATAATGGCCCTCTCGCGCTTCGCCTCCGTCCACCGGCACAAACTGGGCATGTTGTTCACGAAGCTCTTCGAGGGCACGGTCGATAGTGTCCTCTGTAACCTCGGCCGCAGGAAGCTTGATGGAAATTCCCTTATAATCTTTTACTTCCAGTTGCGGCAACACCTCGAATGCCACCGTAAACTTCAATGGCTTGCCGGGTATGTTTTCGATTTTCTCAACGACAGGATCTGCCAGCGGTTTTAATTTGCGCTCCTGGATCGCATCTTTCCAGCAACGTTCCATAATGGTCTTAGCGGCTTCTTTCCTTATATCGCTTCCATGGCGCTGCTTGATGATATTCACCGGGACCTTGCTCGGCCTGAATCCGGGCACCTTAACGCTGCGGGCATACTCTCGGGCGACTTTATCGATTTCCTGCTCCATTTCGGCCGCCGGCACTTCAACTACCAGGTTTCTCTTGCAGTTGCTAAGTTCGATGATTTCTGCTGTCAAATTAGCTCCTAACTATCTGTGGTTTCAATGAATTAGGAATGACAATCGACGAAATGAAACATGCGTTCTTGGTGGCCGTCAAGATCCGGATTCATCGGCAGGCAGGTATTCCGGTATGCCGTAGGTTTTAAATCATGATTCGTCATTCGCTGTCTTGTCTGGTGCGAAAGGGGGGAGTTGAACCCCCACCCCTTGCGGGACTGGATC
>JBBISO010000243.1:0-1725 GCA_037441325.1 Acidobacteriota bacterium
CGTTCCTGACAGTGCGATCGAAGTACTCATCTTTCCAAAATGCTTTGCCGGTACGGCCATAGATTTTATTTATCATTCGTCCGGAATATTTCTTGATGCTTGCCACTATATCCTCAATCCTGCAAAAACCTCGATAATCGCACCATGCCGCTGATACTTCATCTTTGGGAAGCGGCTGAAATACCATGTGGGCATGTGTGGACATAACCACATATGCGATTACCAGGCACGTTTTCTTGTGATGAAAAAGGATTGCATCTTGGATGAGGCGAAAATCGCCGATTGACTTCAACCGCCCAAAACTTGGGTGAATTCGCAGCCGCAGGTGATAGATGGCTCCCACGCTTCTATAGTGGGGAAGGTTGCGGCGGTAGTAATGTCCTTCAGATGTTGGTTGGCTCACACCTGCAATGTTTCTTGAAGATGCGGACGATTTCAGGAAAAATTTCGTGAGACGGCTCTCCAGAGCCGTCTCGGCGGGTCTGGAGACCCGCCGCACATGCTCAGGGCGGGTCTGGCGACCCGCCGCACGAGGTAGGTTGTTTTAAGGGAAATTAAGGTTGTCCGCAGGCGGTTTGGCGCCCTCAGCGGCTTTACGGATCGGCTCGAGCCAGCGCGAATCATTTTTGACAAACAAAGCGCTGGCCTTATCCTTGTAAACGAGCCGCCATTCGGGTTTTAGGGCAAGCAGGTTATAATGCGCACTTTCCATCTCGACGAGCGCTATCTCAGCCGGGAATTTTTTCAAGAGAGCGTCCCATTCTTTACGGCCGTGATGAAAATTTATATATTGATTATAAATTTCCTGCGGATAAATGGTCTCCCTGCGGCCGTCCATCATGACTTTTATATTTGGGCCCGCATGCCAGAGAACATATTCGCCCCAATTGAATGATGTGGCCAGGTTACCCACGGCCTGACTCTTTTTGAGAATAGCCGTAGCAGTCACCGGGTAAAATTTCGTATCCACTTCAATGCGAGCCGCAAAAGAAACCGAGTTGAAAAGCAAGGCGGCGGCTGCCAGCGCGGGCAGGACTGCCACAGCCGGTCTGGCCGGAGCCAGCGCTTTGGATTGCCGTTTAAACAGCCGCGTCCAGGCGTCAGCCGCGTGTTCGCCGGCAAAGACCAAGGCGGTTACCGTAAATAAATTAGTGTGACGGGTAGCCAAGAAAGGCAAAAGGGCCGCTGCGCCGAACAGCCATATAAGGGTATTGTGGCGCGGCCGGCGGCTGTAAACCAGCCCGAGCACGGATATGATCAACAAAGCCAGGTATGATGCTCCAGTGATGGAAATGAGGGCGAGCGGAGCCCACTCGGTGATTTCCGGCCGCGGCACCGTGGCGGTCCGCAGCAAAAAAAGAATCAGATTTATGCCATAGGGATTCAGCAGAGTTGCGCAAGCACTAAGAATAAGAGGCGGCAGGAATCCGCGCCACTGCCGGTAATGGCCGAAGAGATGGAAAAGCGCCCAGAGGGCAACCATGCCCCCGCCGGCCAGAAAGCCTCCGTGCAGGTTGGGCCAGGCGGCGAAAATCAGCGGCAACATCCACAACGGCCTGTAATGGCCGGATTCCGCTTTGCGAATCAATATCAGAGTCAGCGAAAAACCCAGCGTGGTAAACATGTGCGGCCGCACAGTCCCGATCGTCGGCGCCAGCATGAAAAATGCGATAAAGAGCAGGATGCCGGCCCGGAGAGGATGTACGCCCAAAGAAATCAGAAATT
>JBBISO010000243.1:1735-4613 GCA_037441325.1 Acidobacteriota bacterium
AGATGAGGCCCAGGGTTATAAAGCCCACAAGAACTTTAAGCGTTTGAAGGCCGACTGTTCCCCCAATTGTCCAGGAAATACCGAAGAGCGCTTCTGAGAGCCATTCATGGTTGATCCAGGTGTGGCCGGCGGTGGTATAGGAATAATGGTCAACAGCGGGAATGGATTTGGTCTTTAAGATATCCAGGCCGAAGCGCAGGTGTCCCCACAGGTCCGGATCCGCTGCTGTTTTGGCAAGGGCGCGAAACAAGGTAGCGGCCGCCAGCATAATAAAGCCTATGTTCCATATTCTGGGCCAGAGGGATGGTTTTTGATGATACAGCTTGTCGTTCTCCAATATCGACCTCTATCTCTGTGTGGGGACGGCTCTCCCGAGCCGTCCCGGAATCCGCAGGGCGCTTTGGACTGCGGCAGCTTGCTGCCGCCTTCAAGTGCTTGATAATCTTCACATTACAAAAGGCGCAAGCAAGCTTTGCGCACTCCAAGGGCTTCGCCTAATAGATAGCATGGTTAAGATTCGCGACAGAAACTAATTGATAACGCCGAAGTAATTATCCCAGGCGCGCGCAAGAATTTCCGGCGTGATTTCTCTCGGCAGATTTTCATACCTGCAGATGTCCAGGCTTCTCTCCACCAGGTCCCTCGGCTCGCAGGCCTTCATTTCCCGGTTGTCGCGCTCATAGCGCGCCAGGAGAACAAAAAGCAATTCCGGCCTGTAGCTGAGCCCGCGGGAAGCCATATATTTCTGCAAGATCTGGGAATAGGTCTCGGCGCTCGGAGTCTTGAAGGCCAGGCGGTATCCCATGCGTCTCAGAAAAGCTTCGTCGACAAGGTCTTTTGGATTCAGATTGGTGACAAAGACAAGAATCTGTTCAAACGGCACCTCAATCTTTTTGCCTGTGTGCAGGGTGAGGTAATCCACATGATTTTCCAGCGGAATGATCCATCGATTCAGAAGGTCGCTGGGATCCACTCTCTGCCTGCCGAAATCGTCCATGATCAAAACGCCGCCGTTGGCCTTCATCTGGAACGGCGCTTCGTAAAAATTGATGTTGCCGGCAAAAATGAGGTCCATGGATTCGAGCGTCAACTCGCCGCCCACGACCACCAGCGGCCGCCTGGTTTTGACCCATCGCCTGTCATGGCGAAACTCTGGCGCGGTGGCCGGATGATGCACATGCGGATCGAACACGCGGATTATTTGATTATCCACTTCAATTGCATAGGGCACCCAAATATCGCCTTCGAGTGCGTCGTGGAGCGCTTTGGCGGCGGTGGTTTTACCGCTGCCCGGCGGGCCGGTGAGAAAAAGGCTGCGGCGGGAGTCCACGGTCAATCCGAGTGTCTGAAGCTCGCGCTCGGAAAGGACGAGTTCGGAATAAGCGCGCTCAACGGAGGCGGGATTGGCTTTTTTGGTATTCCGGTGGATCCACCGCATGCCCGCCGAATAGGCGTCGAGGCTTATGGGAGCCGCGCCTATGTAACTGCACATATCCAGAAGCCGTTGGACTTTTTCCCAGCCGCGGTCGAGCATCGCGTAGCGGTGTCTCTGGACGCCTGAGCGCTCGCGGATTTCGATATATTTTTCCCGATACAGGTATTGCAGCACGGCTTCCGTAATTCCCATGGGAAGTCTGAGCTTTTCGGCCATGCGCTCCGAGGTGCAATTGGTGTCGATGGAGACAGCCTTCAGAGCGAGGTCGGCCAGGAAGCTGAAATCGAGCCCGGTTTCCTCAGGCAATTCGGGCATAATGGGAGCAAGCGTCTGGTCGTCAAATACTGCCTGCTGTCTGCCGGACGGCGTCAATTCGTGCATTTTGTTGATCTCTCAAAAGGCATCAAGAGGCGGCAAAAGCTTTCCACCTGCGCTAAGCCGCTTCGGTTCACTGCCGCTTCGGCTTTACAAAAAACCCTATGGCGGCCAGAAACAAAGCCGAGCCGATAATTGCCCAGATTATGGGGTAGCTGAAGGTCTTTATCTTCAGCACATAAACTTCGGGAACGGGCAGGGAGCGCGAAACCATTACTCCCGCCAGTGCTCCCAGAAAACCGACTCCCAGGTGAACAAACCAGCCCCCGCGCGCGAAGGTGCTCGTCAACTGAGCGAATGTTCCCAAAACGACTGCAACGGCCAATGTCAGCAGCAGATCAATCCAATTCATGCTTCGCTAAGGCCTTCCTTAAAGCCAGCCGGTTTTGATCGCGAAATGCATCTTAAATATCTTAACCATGCTATCTATTGGGCGATGCCCTTGGAGCGCGCAAACTTGCTTGCGCCTTGGCTTTTATTAATCCGCAAAGGCGGCGGCAAGCCGCCGCCCTCCAAAGCACCTGCATCTAGCTTTGTCCGAGACTTATTGAGATGTCCGGGCTTCTTCATTCGATAATTTCCGGAATTCCAGTTCATCGCCGATTTGCGTTTGGGTCTGTTCCAGGGTTCCCGCGGGAAGTTCCAGAACGCTCTTGGCCTTGAACGTCACGGACGCAATCCGGAAGGGAACCAGCCGGCGGCAGATACGGATCACGCGGTTATGGGCATCCAGGTATGCCGCGTCGATAGGAAATCGCATAGCGAGCGTGTGGATTCCATTACAGGGAACAATCCACAGTCCGGAGCCCGGGGGGAAGAGCCGGGCCGGCCTGCCGATGAGGCCCAGTATGCGCATGTAGGCGGAACTCGCCATTTCCGCTCTGGAGGCCAGAATAGTTCCTTTGGCCCTGTTCGCAACCCAATAATACTCGCGCCGCACGCCGGTTTCAGGATTTTTTGCGCCGGGAGCGAAGGCGAAAGACGAGGATTAACAAAACGATGATAGCTAATATCGCCGCGATGATCTGAGTTGTGTCCATAGGTGCGCTCCTTTGATCAGGGTGTCGG
>JBBISO010000244.1:0-4600 GCA_037441325.1 Acidobacteriota bacterium
GCCTTGTATCCACACCCATCTGCGACGCCTCGCTACGAAACCTTGTGAGAAATGCGGATTAGCTTTCCGTATGATTAAAGCGGAGGGATATGGCAATTCCAGGCTTGAGTTGGCGTTGGACATTGGTGGTAGTGCCGAAGGCCGCAACATCGACAGAAAATCTTTTGCCCAGATTAAGCCCGATGCCCCCGCTGGGATGCCAGCGATCCAGTCCATAACGCCCGCCACCCCGGAATTCGAAGGTGCCCAGACGATATTCAACGCCGCCGTGGAAGCCGGCCCCCTGGAATCCATGAGACATTTCCGCAGCGACCGACCACCTTTTCAGGTGGTAGCCGACATTTCCGACATAATCCACGGGAAGCTCAACTTTCAGTTTTGAAAATTCCGCCGGCATCATATATTTGACAAAGTCGGCGCCGCCAACACTCCAGGCATCCAGGCGGAATTGCTTCAGGGTAAAATCCTCCCAGCTGATCCGGTTGCCGATGCCATTGACGCCAAAGCCGAATTCCCAGCGATCGATTACAGCGCCGATACCGACGTCCAGGGCAAATCCCTTGCCGGAGCGTGAATTGCTGTAGTTTAGAACCACCGGAATCTTCTTCGGACTGAGCGTTACCAGTCCCTCCGAATCAGTATCGAATTGAACGGTCAGATCCGCATCTTCATACCGGAAGCCATGGAGGTAGTGACAATTCACGCCGACATAGATTACATTTCTGCCTGCGGCTTCGTCTTTTTTGCTGCCCGGCAAGCCAAATCGGGCGCGATAGCCGGCGGCCACGCCGTGCGACCCGGGCGGCTCCTCCGCTCTGCAGCGCCAGTCTTATATGTCTCCTCGAACAGCGCCTAAAAGATGTAAAGGCAGCGAAAGAATGCTTTCGTCATATGAGCAAAACCGCAGCCAAAAAGAAAACCCCTGGGATCCCGACGGCGGAAGGATGCCGTCAATTTCAATCAATCTGGATCCTCTTCTTGTGGTATATTGACGGCGATGGCGGCCAGAAGCGGCCAACCCCGGCAACAGCGAGACAAAAATAACAAGGGGTTGATAAATTATGAGGATTGTCGTAACCGAAAGAATCGCCGAGGAGGGAGTCAACTACCTCCGCGAAAACGGATTTGAGGTTGATACGAAATACGGGATCTCGCACTCTGAATTGCTCGGAATCATCGAAAACTACGATGCCGTTATCGTCAGAAGCGTAACGAAGGTAAACCGGGAGCTGATCGAGAGAGGCGTCAACCTGAAAGTTGTGGGGAGAGCCGGCAACGGCATCGACAACATCGACGTGGAGTGCTGCACCCAAAAGGGCATCATTGTCGTCAACACTCCTGAGAGCAATATCATGGCAGCCGCCGAGCTCGCGATCGGGATGGCGTATTGTATTTTCCGCAATATACCCCAGGCGAACTGGGCAGGCAAAAACAAAGATTTCAGAAGAAATAAATTTATCGGACATGAGCTCGACGGAAGAGTCGTCGGGATTATAGGGTTGGGCAGGATCGGGTCGATCGTCGCGAGAAAACTAAAAGGCGCGAACATGAGGGTGATCGCCTATGACCCCTACATAACCGACGAAAAGTTCAAAAGAAACGGCGTCGAGAAGTGCGAAACCCTCGAGGAGCTGCTTCGCCAATCCGACCTCATTACCATTCATACGCCCAAAACGGAAGAAACTTACGGCATGATCGCAGAAGAGCAGCTGAAAATATGCAAGAAGGGCGTAAGACTCGTCAACGCCGCCAGGGACGGGCTGATTAACGAAAAAGCCCTTTATAGCGCCATCAAGAGCAAACACGTCGCTGCCGCCGCCATCGACGTATTGGATCCGGAGCCCGGCTATGACAAGCCGCCGGAGGAACAGACCTATGAAAATCCGCTGCTGGAACTGGATAACGTCATCATCACTCCGCACCTCGGCGCCTCCACCGAGGAAGCAAACTACAATGTCGGCACCGCCATCACCAAACTTGTGGCGGACGCCTTGAAGGGTGAAATGGTAGCGGCGGTCAACATGCCGCCGTTGAATCCAGCAGACCTCCTTCGCCTCAAGCCGTATATCGCATTGGCTGAAATGCTGGGCAAAATATATTATCAAGCCGAAAAGGAAACGGTTGAAAAGCTGGAGGTCGTATATTGCGGCGACCTGGCGGACATAGAGACAAGAGCCATATCCCTATCCGCGCTTAAGGGATTGCTGGACCCCATTGTCAAGGAAAGGGTAAATTATGTGAACGCGGAGCTCGTCGCGGAGAGCATGGGGATCCAGCTGATCGAAGGCAAGAGTTCTCACCTGGATAAATACACCAATCTCATAACCGTCAAATTCTTCACCAAAAAGAGGGAATTATCGGTTTCCGGCACCGTGTTCGCGAAGGAGGAACTCCGGATTGTCGATTTCTTCGGTTACAAGCTCGACTTCGAACCTACTCCCTACGTTATAGCCATTCAGAATATCGATAAACCCGGAATCATCGGAAGAATCGGCACCCTGCTCGGCGCCAACGGAATCAACATCGCGGCGATGCAATGGAGCCGAAACCGGCGCGGCGAAAAGGCCGTTTCGTTTGTCAGTGTGGACGATGAGGTAAGCGACGAACTCCTGAATCAATTGCGCCGGACCGAGGGCGTATTGAAAGCATCCATGCTGAAATTGTAAGCAATCAATTACTACCTGCCCCCAAAATAGACAAACCGACTCCGCACTCCATTTCCGCAAATGGGTTGTTTTCGGCTTGGCCGGCGATCCGGAGTTGCGGGAACGGCCGGGATTGTCGCGATCAGGAAGGTTAGTGCAAACCGGATGCATCCAACCCTGTTCCCGGCAGGGACTCTAATTCTTTCACATACATTATTTGCAAAGAACGAAGAGGATTTACTTTTCTATGATCCTTATCTATGCAAAAATGAGGGCGGTTTCCCGGATCAGCCTATGCAGATCACACGAGGGAATAAGATTATGAAGACCGTATTCATCTTCGATTGGCCGCAATTCCAGCATATGATTAGGATAGCTTCTCAGGAGCGGCAGCAATGCTGTTCGCGTCATTAACGAGGGTGAGCATATGAAATCTGCAGATATTGAAAGGTTAAGAGAGGTCGTCGGCGACGAAAACATTCGGGACAATAAGGCCGACCTATACGTTTACGGTTCCGATGCCTCCGTTCATGAGGCGCTGCCGCAAGTGGTTGTCAGGCCGCAGAATACGGAACAAGTCCAGGCGATCATGCGACACGCCAACAGCGAAAAAATCCCCGTGATCCCGCGGGGCTCGGGTTCGGGAATGTGCGGACAGGTGGTTCCGGTCTTGGGCGGCATTATCCTGGACATGAGGGCGATGAATCGCATTATAGAAATCAACCCACAGGACGGTTATTGCCGGGTGGAACCGGGCGTCATTGATGATGATCTTAATAGGGCCCTGAAACCGTATGGGGTATTTTATCCGCCGACCCCGGCTTCCAGCATGATCGCCACCATCGGCGGAGAAATCGCCAACAACGCTTCCGGGGGACGGTCCGTTAAATACGGAGCCGTCCGCGATGCAATACTGGCGGCGAAAGTGGTTTTGGCCAACGGAGAATGCCTTTCCTTTGGATCGGCCACCCGCGTTTCCGCCTCCGGCTATGCGATTGAGCGCCTCATGGTAGGATCCGAAGGAACGCTGGCAGTGATTGTGGAAGCTGCTTTGCGTTTTGTGCCCATACCCAAGCTGCGCTGTCTGGGGACATCAAAATTCAACGCCTTGTCGGACGCGGGCAATGCCATATCCGACATCATGGGCAGCGGCTGCCAACCCTCGATGCTCGAACTCATCGACAAAATTGCCATAGTTGCCGCCAATAAAGCCGCAAAACTCGGTTTGCCGGAAGTCGAGGCGATTCTGCTCTTTGAAGCCGACGGCATGGCAAAGGAAATGATTGACGCTGAAATGGCCAAGATTCAGGCTATCTGTGAGAAACACAACGGCTTTGGAATGGAAAGCAGCTACGAAGAGAAAGAAAGAACCAGAATTTGGGCTGCACGCGCCAAGCTATTCCCTTCCCTCTCAAAATACGACGAGCGTTTGGCCTCCACATCTCTGGCTGACGATATGGCAGTGCCTTTCTCAAAAATGGCCGCCACCGCCGACAAAATCCACGAGGTGGCCGAAAAGCACGGCCTCGTCATGACCGCCTACGGACACTGCGGCGCCGGCTGCATGCATACCAAGATTCTGATGGACACCGATAAGGATTTCCAATGGGAATCGGCGCGGGAAGCCATTGCCGAAATCTATGATTTCGTGCGCTCGGTCGGCGGTACGACCTCTGCGGAACACGGCATCGGACTGTCCAAAGCCGCCGCTTTTAAAAAAGAAAAGGCAGCTTCGCTGGAACTGATGCGCGCGATTAAAAGAGTGTTTGATCCAAACAATATTCTGAATCCGGGTAAGCTTATGGACGGCCCCGATGACTGGGTCGAAGCCACCAATCTACGATATCAAATATCAAAAACGGGATCACAATGACTGAACTTGCCAAACTGGAAAAATGGAAGGGCGCGCTGAATAAATGCATCCGTTGCGGCTACTGCTACGAGCATTGCCCGAT
>JBBISO010000245.1:0-4576 GCA_037441325.1 Acidobacteriota bacterium
AGTCTCCGACCTGAAAAAGATCGTAGAAGTTTCCAGAGCGCTCGGCATGCGTCCCAATCTGGGGATACGCGTGAGAGTCTTCTCGCGGGGTGCGGGGAAATGGGAGGAGTCCGGAGGAGAAACCTCAAAATTCGGCATCAATACCATGCAACTGCTGGATTGCCTGAGGATGGCTTCCGATCATGAGCTTGCTCGCCAGATCAGCATGCTGCACTTCCATATCGGTTCCCAGATCACCGACATCCGGAGAATCAAAAATGCGATCAAGGAGGCCGCCCGCGTCTATGCCAAGGTCCGTAAGATGGGTATTCCGATAGAATACCTGAATGTAGGCGGCGGGCTGGGCGTCGATTATGACGGCAGCCGCACCGCGTCGGATTGCAGCGTCAACTACAGCATGCAGGAATTCGCCAACGATATCGTCTATACGATCAATGAGATCTGCCAGTCCGAAAACGTACCCCCGCCCATCATCGTAACCGAGAGCGGGCGCGCCGTGGCCGCCCATCACGCCCTGTTTGTCACGAACGTCATCCGCACATTTAATCCCGGCTTGGGCGGTTCGGAGATCGACCCTTCCAAGGTGGACTCCGAAGTCGTCCGGGAGATGACGGATCTATACAAAGACATCAATCCCAAAAATTTTCGCGAGTATTACCATGACGCTCTGCAGCACCGGGAAGAACTCCAATCGCTCTTCAATCTGGGCTACTTGAACCTTCAGAACCGCGCTCAGGGTGAATGGCTTTTTTGGGAGATCTGCCGCAAGGCCATCAAGTTTTCGCGTTCACTGAAGGACCGCCCCGAGGAATTCATCGACTTAGAAAATATCCTCGCCAGCAAGTACATCTGCAATTTCTCGGTTTTTCAATCCACCCCGGACAGCTGGGCCTTAGACCAACTCTTTCCGATTGTGCCGGTCAGCCGCCTCACAGAGGAACCCACGGAACGGGCCACCTTGTGCGATATCACCTGTGATTCCGACGGACAGATCGACAAATTCGTCGATTTGCGGGACGTCAAGCAGGCTCTGGAGCTGCACGGCGTCAACTCAGAACCGTATTACCTGGCCATCTTCCTGGTCGGCGCCTATCAGGAATCCCTGGGAATGAATCACAACCTTCTGGGCTCGGCCAATGAAGGCCATTTTCTGGTCGATGACGCGGGCCGGCCGCATATCGACAAGGTGATACGGGGGGAATGTCTGGGCCAGGTTCTTGCGACCGCAGGATACAATGCTCAGGATCTCACGGAAAGCCTTAAGGGGTTGACCCAGAGCGCCGAAGCGCAATTAAAAATCACCGCCGAAGAACGGGAAGCCCTCAGCGAATCCTATCAATCCTTGCTGGAAAGCTACACCTACCTCGAAGACTGATAATGGCCGCCCCGGGGATAAAGCACTTTACTGCGGGGCGCGCAGAGACTTGCGCCGAAGATCGTCGATTTTCTCGGCGAACTCTGCGCGCTCGCTGGTGAGCTTTTCCGAATTTCAACTCCGCATTCTTTTGCGGAGTGAATGGATCGCTTTTCTAATGCAGGCAGGAGCCGTTCCGCCCGATTCCTTGCGGCGCGACAGCGCGGTTCGCAGGTTCAAACATTGATACAAATCGGCCGCAAAGAGCGGGGAAAAGCTCCGATACTCCCGCAGCGGCAAGCCCTCCAGTGTGGTTCCAAGCTCCGCCGCGCGCAGGACGATTTTCCCTGCGAGGCCGTGCGCTTCCCTGAAGGGCATCTTTTTGGCAACAAGATAATCCGCCAGCTCCGTGGCGTTCAAGTATCCTTTCGTCGCCGATGCCAGCATGCGTTTAGGATCCAGGCGGATTTTCTCGAGCACTTTCCGAACCATCAGCAGGCATTTCTCGACGGTGGTGACTGCATCAAAGAGGCCTTCCTTGTCTTCCTGCAGATCTTTGTTATAGGTCATCGGCAGACCCTTCAGGACTGTCAGCAAGGAAATGAGATGGCCATAGACCCGGCCGGCCTTCGCACGCACGAGTTCCAAGGCGTCGGGATTTTTCTTTTGAGGCATCAGGCTGCTGCCGGAGGCGATGCTGTCGTCCAGCTGCACAAAAGAAAATTCCGCGGAGTTATACAGAATCAGGTCTTCGGCAAGCCGGCTGAGGTGCATCAGCAAGGTGCTCGCGAAAAACAGGAAATCGAGCGCAAAATCACGGTCGGAAACCGCGTCCATGCTGTTTTGCGATACCGCCGAAAATCCCAGATCCCGGGCAAGCTCCTCCCGGCCGATCGCGTACACGGTGCCGGACAGCGCACCGGACCCCAAAGGACAGACATCGGCCCGCGCCGCCGCCTCTCGCAGTCTCTGCCGGTCCCGCAGCAGCATTTCCGCGTAAGCAAGCAGATAATGCGAGAATAACACCGGCTGAGCCGGCTGCAGATGAGTGTAACCGGGGGCGATCACTGAAGCATGCTTCTCAGCGAGGTGCGCAAGGGTTTCAAGCAGGGCGTTAATTTGGGACTCAATGCTCTTTTCCTTTTGCCGGAGGTAGAGACGCAGATCGGCTGCCACCTGGTCGTTCCGGCTCCTGCCCGTATGCAACTTCAGCGCCAGCGCCCCGACCTTTTGGGCCAAGGCTTCTTCCACGTAAGTGTGCACATCCTCCGCCCGGCTGCGGTTGATCATGGACGGATCGTGCCGGTTGTCATCAAGAACGCAGCGCAAGCCTTTTTCCACGCTCATTCTCTCTTTGCGAGTGAAAATGCCCGCCCGTTCCAGAGCCCGCGCGTAAGCAAGACTGCCTTCAATATCCGCTTCCAACAGAATCCGATCGAAAGGGAGGGAATCATTGAATTCAGCCAACAGCGGATCTTCGTCCGAGACAAAGCGCCCTCCCCACAGTTTTTTTCTGGGCACGCTTACCTCCCTGCAATCGCAGATTTTTGCGGATCCAGTGCAAACCGGACAATAGTATTCCGCTTTCCAATGCTCAGCGGAATGTTTCCCAAACGATCGGATGCGCAGTTGCGGCTAGGATTCCCCCATTTTTTCCGATGGGGATTGGATCCCCATGCGGCGGAGTTTTTCGACAAAAGTCGTCCGCTTGAGGTGAAGCAGTGATGCCGCCCTCTTCTTATTTCCTCCCGAAACCTGAAGGCTTTGGAGGATCAGACGTTTCTCAAGCTCGGAGATCATCGTGTTGAAGTTGATGCCGTCATCGGGGATATCGATGCCTTGAAAAAGCGCATTCCGGCCGGAAATCCCAGATCCTGATGCAAAGTCGTTCAAGTCCAGCAGGTCCCGGTTTCCCGAAAGCGCGACCGCCATTTCCACCGCGTTTTCAAGCTGCCGGATATTTCCCGGCCAGTCAAATGTCATCAGGTGCTTCATGGCATTATGGGAGACGCGCTTTTGTGGGAGATTCTGGTCTGTGCAATACTTATTTACAAAGTGCATGACCAGCAGCGGAATATCCTCGCGCCGTTCCCTCAAGGGAGGGACTCGAATAGGTATCACATTAAGCCGATAAAACAAGTCACCTCGAAAATCCCCCTTTTCAACCGCTTCCTGCAGATTGGTGTTTGTGGCCGCGATGATACGCACGTCCACTTTGATCGTGGCCGTGCTGCCGATTCGTTGGAATTCCCGCTCCTGAAGCACCCGCAACAATTTCACCTGGCTGGCCAAGCTCATTTCCCCAATTTCATCCAGGAAAAGCGTTCCGTGGTTTGCCTGCTCAAATCTTCCGATCCGATGCTGGTGGGCGCTGGTGAAGGCTCCTTTAACATGGCCGAAAAGCTCATCTTCCAGCAGATTTGAAGGAATAGCCCCGCAGTTGACGCTGACCAGAGACTGGTCTTTGCGGGGACCGTTATAATGGATGGCGCGGGCGATAAGCTCTTTCCCCGTTCCCGTTTCACCTTCGATAAGAACGGTGCTGGTCTTCTGCGCTACGACTCCAATTAAGCGGTAAATGCTCTGCATGGCCGGGCTGGTGCCTATAAGGCTGGAGAACTGATATTTTCCCTGAAGTTCGCTCCGGAGCATTTCATTCTCGGACTCCAGCCTGCGCTCCTTAAGGCCTCTTTCAACCTGCATCACCAAGTCGGAAAGCTGAAAAGGCTTGGCAAGATACCAGTATGCTCCTTTGCTCATCGCTTCCACTGCGGATTGAATGGTTCCGAATCCCGTCATAATAATGACAACCGTCTCGGGATAGAGTGAAATCGCTTCCTCCAGAAGCGCTTCTCCTGCCAATCCGGGAAGTTTGAGGTCGGTAATAATCACATCGTAGGGGAAGTTGCGGATCATCGAAAGCGCCATTTGGCCGTCGGGGGCCTCCTCAACTTCGAAACCTGGGCTTTGAAGAGCCTGCCGGACTACTTCCCGAATATAGTCCTCATCATCCACGACAAGGACCTTCACATCTTTTTTATTTTTCATCCGCCGCTCGAGATTTTTTTCTGATGCAATCCAACCGTGCCGATAAATTACTGTAATATCAGGCTTTTGTATATCTCACCTTATCCATGTTTGTCAACACATCTTTAGTCCGCATTTCTCACAAGGTTTTTACCGGGGAGCAACATCCGGGCATGACTGTTGCATTTCGCTGCC
>JBBISO010000246.1:0-3432 GCA_037441325.1 Acidobacteriota bacterium
AGAGGACCTTCATGGCCCAATATGATGTTCATCTGGCTCAATCGGGGGAAGAGGCTTTGCAAATCCTTCAGGAGACGCCCATCGATGCGGTCATCACGGATCAGAAAATGCCCGGCATGACGGGCATTGAATTTCTCGAAATGTCGCAAAAGGCTCATCCTAATCTGGTCCGCATCATACTCACCGGTTTCACCGATGTGGAAGATCTCATCGCCGCCATCAATACCGGCAAGGTTCATAAATACATTACCAAACCCTAGGAACCGGGTGACCTCAGGCTCGCCGTGCAGGATGCGCTTGAAAAGATGGAACTGGTGCACGAGAACGAGCGGCTCGCAGCCGAACTGAAACTGGCCAATGAAAAGCTCAGGACGGAAAACATCATCCTTCGCCAGGAAGTTGAAAAACAGGCCTTCCCCAAAAGCATCATCTGCGGAAGCCCGGAGATGGAAGACATTTTACGCCTTCTGCGCAAGGTGAAGGGAACGGAAACCACCGTTCTGATTCAGGGCGAGACGGGCACGGGCAAGGAACTGGTGGCCCGCTTTATCCACGCGGAAAGCAATCGCCACGACCAGATTTTTATTCCCGTTAACTGCGGCGCCATTCCCAGAGACCTCGTCGAAAGCGAATTCTTCGGGCATTCCAAAGGCGCTTTTACCGGCGCGACCCAGGGGAAAAAGGGTTACTTTGAAATGGCTAACGGAGGCACTATTTTTCTGGACGAGATTGGAGACGCTCCGCCGGAACTGCAGGTTAAATTGCTTCGGGTCATTCAGGAAAATGAAATAATGCCCCTCGGCTACCACCAGCCGAAAAAAGTCGATGTCCGCATCATTGCATCCACCAACCGGGACCTAAAAGCCGAAGTCCTGGCAAACCGCTTTCGCCAGGATCTCTATTTCCGGATCAATGTGTTTTCCATTACCATTCCCCCTCTGCGCGAACGCAAAAAGGACATCCTCCCCTTGGCCGAGTTTTTTCTGAAACAGTTTTCCGTCAAATTGAACCGCAGGGTCGGCCAATTCACCGAAGAAACCAAAAATCTCCTCCTTGCCTATTCCTGGCTGGGAAATGTGCGGGAGCTGCAGAATGAAATTGAGCGCCTGGTCCTCCTGTCGGAACCGGATAGAAACATTGGTCCCGAGCTCCTATCCGATCACATCAGCCAACGCCGCCGAGCTTCCCCTGTATTCAATGGAGATTTGAAATCCGCAGTTCGGGAAGTGGAGGACGAAATGATTCGGGAAGCGATGGAGCGTTTTCAGCAAAACAAATCGCGCACTGCGCGCTCTCTTGGGATCAGCAGACAATCCCTGCTGGAAAAACTTCGACGCATGGGGAGGTAATCGGTAACGTCTGGGACTCCTCCTATTCATAATCTGTCATCCGGGTCATCAGCAGCTGTAAATTTTCTAGACACTCTAATTATTATAAACAAAAGAGATGGTTCCATGCCTTTCAGATCCGTCTAATTTATTGACACATCCCCTGCGGCACGCGATTGATAAAAATCGTCAAACAACTGATTTTACGTGACTTAGATAATATCTTGGCTTTGGCACGTAATTTGCAAATATCTAGGGTGTGCCGGGTTGATGGCTACACAAGGGGATTTGATATAAAGGAGAATTCGAGATGGCAATCGAGATACAGGCTAACGAGGAAGTCAGCACAGCCCTTTTGCAGCGCTGCCGCTCCAATGATCCTGAAGCCTGCGAAGAGCTATTCAGCAGGTACAATCGCAGGATTTTCAATACCGCATACCGCATTCTTGGAGAAGAGTCATCGGCAGAGGATGCGCTGCAGGAGACTTTGCTGAATATTTACCGGGGGATATCGAGTTTTCGCGGCGATTCAAAAATTTCCACCTGGGTCAGCAGGATCACGATTAATGTATGTCTTGGGATGCTGCGAAAGGGAAAAAACAGACAATATATTGATTTGGACAACGAACTTGCCAGAAATCTGCCTTCTGAGCCCACCCCCTCCACGGATCCGCTGGCGCACGCATCAATTGAGGAATTGAAATCGCTCGTCCAGGATACCTTTAATCGGATGTCCGAAAAACAAAAAGCCGTTGTTAGGCTGCATGATTTGGAAGGACATACGATTCAGGAGATTGCGGGGATCCTGGGGTGTCCCCCGGGAACGGTTAAATCCCGACTTTTCTACGGGAGGCAGGAGTTTAAAGCGCTCTTCAATTCGCGTATCAACGGCGGATTCAGAGCCGAATCCGCCTCCAACAACTAGCCCGCAGATGCATGCGGCGTCCCGATTCTCGTCCGGCCATCGGGTTCGTTGGTTCCAGCCGCCGGTTTTTGAATCCCGAAACTATTTTTCGCGGACTTCTGCGGTACCCATGGATGCAGGAATTGTTTTGCACTGGCCGCGAAATCCTCGGGTTTGCACAGATCCAAGATTGAGAATGATTTTGGCCGCGTGATAAAATCAAGGCCGGCCGGAGAGTTGAATAGCCCTATGCTCTTGAACTCCGAGGATCACGCACTGCAGGTTGCAGATAAAGTCAAATATCTTTTTTTTTCGGCAGAAGGCCGCCGGGACACGAATAGGAAGTTTTTTCCCCATTTCTATGTGGAAGCCAGGGTAGATTTTAACGATGTTCGAACCGGATTCCGGCAAACTGTCAGCCTGAACAGGGCGCTTGAAATTTATTCTGAAAACGCGGAGCTGCTCTGGGCGGGCGACATGATCCGGGAAATTGATCCTCGCAAAATAACATCCGTAAAGCCGCATTCGGTGCTTCTGGGATGTCTGCCCGGGTTCGTGGACGCGAATTTCATTTCGCGCATGGAAACGCAATTCCTCCAGTATCTGTTGCGTTCTTTCGCGGTGAGGATCTATCGGAATTTTGCATTGGACATTTATTCTTATTCCAGGGAGTCGCTGCAGGATTTTGTCCGGCGTTGCCATGAGCTTCTCGACGGGCCCCTGCGGCAGGAATTGGATTCTTTGCATGAGGTTTTCAATCGGAGGCTGGGGCAGATTGCTCAAAAGCATTTGCATGCCGATGAAAGCGGCCCGCTGGAAGATGCCAGGGCCGACGCGCAGAATAAAAATGCCTTTTGTCGCTGTTCGGAACGGATTGCGGGCCTTTTCCTCAACGCCGCAGTCGGATCGAATCCCGCCGCGGAATCGCCGCGCCCTCCGGCGGAGATGAGGGAACTGGAGGAACGGCTATTCTATCTTGAATGGGAGGCCTGCCGGGCGATCACCGAGGTTAAGAGATCCTATACCGACAAGGCGTGGTCGGTTGACGAATATATTATCCACCCAAACCTGAAGGACATCCACTTAGTCAGAAGCTGCATCCTTTGGATGCCCCTGCAGGCGGCTTAGATGACCGAGCATAGAGTCGCGATTGCGATGAGCGGCGGAGTCGACAGTTCTACCGCCGCCGTGGTTTTGAAG
>JBBISO010000246.1:3442-4568 GCA_037441325.1 Acidobacteriota bacterium
CGAGGCGAAACAGTTCCGAGGGAGACCCTCTCCTGTCCGGCCGATGCTGCTCTCTCGAGGATTTCCATGACGCGCGCGAAGTAGCCGCTCGGCTTGGAATCCCCTACTACGTGGTCGACTTTCGGCAGGAATTCGAATCCATAGTGGTTAAAGCCTTTATTGAGAACTACCGGAACGGGCTTACGCCTTCTCCTTGCGTGCTCTGCAATTCCCGCATGAAATTCGACCATTTGGTCCGGCTGGCTGGGGAGGCCGGCGCACTGCGGGTCGCGACCGGACATTATGCGCAAGTCACCTTTGATGCGCACAGCGGAAGGCATCTCCTATTGCGGGCCCGCGACGCGCGCAAAGATCAATCCTATTTTCTGTTTGAGCTTAGCCAATCGCAACTTGCGAAGGCGCTTTTCCCGCTGGGAGATCTGGAAAAAAAACAGGTCCGGCAAATCGCCCGCCGGCGCGGCCTCCCGGTCGCCGATAAGCGCGAAAGCCAGGAGATATGCTTTGTCCCGGACGGCGACTACGCGGCTTTTATCGAGCGGAATTTTCAGGGTGTTGCCGGGGCGGACGGCCGGAATACTTCTTTTTCACAGGGGCAAATCACTGACCTCAAAGGACGGATCCTGGGGACGCATCCGGGCGTCCATCATTTCACCATCGGGCAAAGGAGGGGCTTGGGAATCGCGCATTCCGAGCCTCTCTATGTCCTGGACCTCCGGCCGGAGGAAAACCGGATCGTCGTAGGGGAACGCTCGCAGCTCATTAAGCGTCGCTGCCGCGTCATCCGGCCCAATTGGATAACCGTGGCCGACCTGAGGGAGCCTCTTCGTGTTCAGGCTAAGATCCGGTCTCAGCACTCGGCGGCGCCTGCAACGATATCTCCCAATGGGGACGGGAGCGTGGAAGTGGTCTTTGAGACTCCGCAAGCGGCGATTACTCCCGGCCAGGCATGCGTCTTTTATCAGGATGAAAAGGTGATCGGCGGGGGATGGATCAAGAAAGATTGACGAATAATGATGAAGGAAAATATTTCGCAATGTGCTTTAGTCCGCATTTCTCACAAGGTTTCGTAGCTAGTTTCTGTCGCGAAACCGGTTTTTTAAGCAGCCCCGGAGGGGCGTTTAGAGAA
>JBBISO010000247.1:0-4550 GCA_037441325.1 Acidobacteriota bacterium
GGGGCTTGCGCCCCTGGCTATTCTCTGGCACCCCTTCGGGGTTGGACTGGCCGCGAAATTGAATGGTTTCGCGACAGAAACCTAACCAATTATTGCCGAAAAAAGGAATCGATTCCAGGCCGATCGCGCCTCTGGCATTATCATTTCTCGCGAACTTTCCGCTGCGGCGGGCCGGCCAGGCGAACCTCAGGAGTTTCCCCGGAAAAACAATATGCGGGAACAGCTGTCACAAGCCTGTATGCTATCCGTGCGAAGCAAATCGGCATATGCTTGCGGCCGGATCCGGACGTGGCATGCGCTGCACAGCTCGTCCTTGGCTTCCGCCAGAGCGATACCTTTCCGTGCCTCCGCGATCCGGCGATACCGGGACAGCAGCTCCTCCCCAATTCGGAACTCCAACTCCGTTTTATCTTTGCGCAACTTGATAAGTTCGGATTCCAGCACGGGCACCGATTCACTCGCTTGCCGAATATTTTCCTGGAGCTCGGCGGCCTTCCGCAGCATGTCTTGCTCGGCGCTCTGGAGGTCCTTTTCCATCCCCTCCACTTCCTCCATGATATCCAGTATCTTGTCTTCCTCCTTGCGGATGTTATCCTCGGCCATCTGGATTTCATGGAGCATGGCCGTGTATTCCTTGTTGGTCTTGACCGACATGAGCTGGTCTTTGAGCCGGGAAAGCTTGGCGCTCATCATATCGACCTCGCCCTCAAGCATGCGCCGGCGGTTAGACAGTTCTTTCATGCGGGCAATGCGTTCCTCATGTTGAGTCTGAATTCTCTGAAGCTCGGTATTGAAACTCTGAACCTGGTTCGGAATATCGGAGACTTGTTTCTGCAGCTGGGCAATTCTTAATTCAGTATCTTGGAGGGCTATCAGGTTCCGAAGGTCGGGATTCACCTGTTTGCCCCCTCCAAGTTTTCATGACTGGAGGAGGGCGCCGCCCACAACTGAATAAGGCAATCCCGCCCGCACTCTCGTCTGTATTTGTTCCGTAATGCCATAGAATTCGTCTACAATCGGGCAATATATACATGGAAAACGGGATCTGTCAATGTCGCCTTTTTGGCCAATTCGCCGGAGCATTTGTTGAAAATGAGAACCGTCATTCAGAGAGTGAATCGAGCTGAGGTCATAATCGGGGGTGCGCCGGTAGCCCGGATCGGGGAAGGTATCCTGGCACTAGTAGCTATCTCCCGTCACGATAATGAAAACGATCTGCTTTGGACGGCCAGAAAAATAGTAGAGCTGCGGATATTTGACGACAGCCAGGGGAAATTGAACCGCAGCCTTCTGGATATTGGCGGCCAGCTCCTTCTGGTTTCCCAATTCACCTTATACGGAGACTGCCGGAAAGGGCGCCGTCCCTCTTACACGGAATCCGCACCCCTTGCCGAGGCAGAAAAACTCTACCAGAGATTTGTCTCCATCGTCCGGCAATTCGTTCCGAACGTCCAAACCGGGCAATTCCAAGCCATGATGGAGGTTACCCTTACAAATGCCGGTCCCGTCACCCTGATTCTCGACAGCCGCCAATAGCGGCCAGCGCCCTTACGGCGGGCAACGCATACTCAATTTGCATCAATGCAGGAATCCCGAGACTCGAAGTTTTTTTGCATTCCTACGGCCCCTGCAAATAGCAGCCTTCAGCCGGATGAAATCAGGGGCAATTTATGCCTCGCGAATATGCTTCCGCCGTCTCTTTTTATCGAACCAGCTTGATTACCGAGCGCCCGCTTTCTAAGATTAATTGTGGCGGCCGGGGAGATGAATAATATCCGAGGAGGAGTGGCCGCGTGCGAAAACCTGCCAAAATCGAATCCCCGGTTTTCCGCAAGGGCGGAGCTTAAACGATGGATCGGCCGACTTAAGCCGGATCCGTGCGCGTCGCCGACAAACCTATGCTCACAATTCTGCTGCGAATATTGCTGCTGATTTTGGCCTTATGGCTCTTAAGACGATTTCTGGCTGCGATCCTGCGCGGTCCGAAAATCGGAAGGCCCAATCCGAACATGCCAAAATCCGCTCAAAAAATGGTTAAAGATCCGGTCTGCGGCATGTATATGGATTCCCGTCTGGCTATACGGATGGAAAATAAAAGGGAGGTTTGTTATTTTTGCTCGGAAGAGTGCAAAAAAAAGTATTTAAGCGAATCAGCCGGTTCAGAAACCGCTTCACCCAGTGCAGGCTAGCATTTTCCGCAAAAGGCTGAGCGGATATTGATTTGGTAATTTTGGTATCCGCTTAGTCTCGCGGGCAGCAACACTCCTTCGGATCTGTCACCCCACGAAAGTAACCAGGCGCCAATTGGAAACTATTTCCCTTTCGAAAAACCAAATGATCATCGTATAATGCCGCCTGCGGGAAAACCCAGATTCCCACCCGGAAGAGGTCCGGCATAAGTGGCTGATGTGAAAACGCCCGGTTTTAGGAAACCGAATCGATTTTCCGAAGACATGATCCGGGAATGTCTCACCATTATGGAATCGGGCGACATAGAGGAACTCTTCGAAATAATCCCCCGTATCGGTGTTTTGCGTGACCACCGTTTTGATAAACCGCTTCTGGAGCTTATTGCCCACGGCGATATCAAGAGGCGCGAGTTTTCCGCCTACGCCATGGGCGCCATCAGGAACAAAAACTTCATCGAACCTCTTAAAAGGGCATTCCTGGAAGCAGCCAAACTTAAAGGCTTCGGCGCGCAGGAGCTACAGATTGCGATCATCGAAGCCATCGGCGCAATCGGCGACGACGCAGCCGTGGAGTTCTTTCTGCCCATCTTGAAAACCTGCTGCGCCAACAAGGTTTCGCCGGAACGGAAAGGCGCCGGAAGGATGAGCAAATGGATTATCGAATCGCTGGGCGCGATCGCGCAGCAAGGCGGACGCAAGTCGCTGCAAGCGCTGATTGAACTTACCGGCCACCGTGATCCGGAGATTCAAGCACAAGCTCTTTCGGAGCTTTCCGTGGCGTATTGGCACTGCCCGAACGAGATCGAGGATTCAACCCTGGAAAAAATTTACTCCCTCGCCACCCACCGCGATGCCGCCGTCGCGGAATCGGCGATGGCGGCCCTGCAGAACCTGGCAGATGTAGGCTGCCGCCGCGCAGAAGCCTATTTCACCCCCGAAGATTAAGTTTTGCGGAAAGCAGCAATTCGCCGTGTGAGGAGGGATCGGTAAGCCCATCCTCACACGGGAGACATGAAGATCGAAGGGAGGATACTTTTATTACTTCTTTATGGGCTGCTCCAGGACCTTAATAATCTCTTTAGAAACTTCAATCTGATCGGCTTTTTGCCCAATTTGGATATATCTCTGCAGCACCTTGATGGCCTCGGGCATGGTTTCCACATTGCCCGACAAGCACATTCCCAGCTGGTAATAAGCTTCCGCAAAATTGGGATCCGCGGCAATCGCCTGCCTAAATGACTCCGCCGCTTCCGCCATTCTGCCGCTGTTGACCTGCGTGGCGCCGATATTGTAATAATTTTGCGCCGAAGCTCCGGGATTCAGAGCCGCCGCTTTCTTGAAAGCTTCCTGCGACTCCGCGCTTTTCCCCATCTTGCTGAGGACAACGCCCATATTCGTGTGGAGAGCCGCTTCGCTCGGGCTTATGGCGATGGCTTTCTGGTAGAGTTCAAGCGCTTCCTGGTTTTTATCCAATTTCGCATAGCAATCGGCCATATTGCCGATAACATTGGGCTGCTCGGGATCCTTCTCGAGCGCCTTCTTGAACTCCTCGATAGCTTCCGCATATTTCTCCTGTTGAGCCAGTTGCAGTCCGGCGTCAAACATGGCTTGAACCTCTGCGGACGTCTGCCTTCGCTTTTCCTGTTTCTCCATCTCTCTCCTGAACTGCTCCAATTCCTGTTCCGTCAATTCAAAAGGAAGCTTCTGATCCGCCCCCGGAGTCAGTTTGATGTCGATGACGCTATCGGCCTGAATATTAGGCCGGACGGACGGGACATATTCCGGCGAAAAACCAGGCGCGCGGACAACGACACGGTACTCGCCGGCGGGAAGTCCCATATAAATATAGGTCCCTTTCTTGTCGGTCTTTGTAGGATATTGTCGGGTTTTGGAATCGGTCGCCTGGATCGAGACCGAAGCGCCCACCACAGGCTGCCCCTTATCGTCAGTTACCTTGCCCCTGATGATCCGGTTCTGTGCCATGGCCGGCAAAGCCAGCGCCAGCACGGCCAAAACCACCCCAAAAAATCCAAACTTGCGCGATGAGATATGCATGGCACCTCCTTGCAGTTCCCCGATGAAAATTGCATCCACAATAGCGAACATCGTTATTCTAGGGGGCAATAAACCTCATGTCAACAAGCCAGGATTCGCCCGAGGGACCTCTTTTAAAAACCGCAGGGCTCCGGGATGATTCGCGGAACCGCCAAGCTTGTGAACACAGGGTTTAGCCCGCATTTCACACTTCGATAATATAGATTCTTAATCCTGCAGGAAGTTGCGGATCCGTGCGGAATCCTGTGTAAGGGGCGCCGGCGGCAAGCTCTCCAGAAATATCCTGCCGTAGCTCTTGGTCAGGAT
>JBBISO010000248.1:0-4489 GCA_037441325.1 Acidobacteriota bacterium
AATGATGTGAGAATGGTTCCGGACTTTGAAGCGCCAAATGCGAGCAGCTACAACTGGCTCAACACGGGGAGGTATGCGGGGAGGCGGGTCGTGGATTTGGCGGCCAGGACGATGAAGATAAGCGTATATGATGTGTCAGGTATCGCTACTGCTCGGGATGCATCGAACTCGGTCCAGGTGGCCAAGCCGGCGGATGTCCGGGATCAACCGTGGGACTATCGGAAAGCGTCGGCGGAGGAGAAGCGGGGTGACCAGTTGATCAGCGAGAATGTCACGCTGGGGGCAAGCCAATCGGTGGGAGCCACAAAGAATGGCAACCGGAACATCATTCCGATCACCGGCGGGACTCTTACCGGGAAGATCACGGGAAAGGTTCTGGCTGGGGGTGCGGACTATCAGAACCTTGCGAATCCGGCAACGATCGATGCGCGCTATCTCTGGCAAACGAGCGATGGGGAGGTGATCATTGTGCGCAATGGCGGCTCGTTCGGATTGCTGGCCCCGATATTTGAGGCTCGGGTGGATGGCAAATATGCGTGGCTGAACGAAGGATTGTACCTGAGCTCAAATCCGGGCATCGGATCCGGCGGTGTGGGGCTTATCTTTTATGAGAGCTCGCGATGATTTGCCGATCACGGATTCGCATGATTGCTGACGCGTTCCAATGATGCGGCATTTTTTCGTCAGCGCAGGCATCCCGCTTTCAATGGTTTGTCCAGGGCAGCCAATCCGCTGGAAAACGCTCCGCGGCAGCTCAAAACTCAGGGGTCAGGCTTTTACATTTTCCGGGACCGCGGGCGGCTCGACCGCAAATGGCTTTCTACAACCGTTTTCTTGGCTGCAGCAAGAGATTTGCGGTCGAGCCGCCCGCGGTCCCGGGGATTTTTGAAACCTGGCTCCGACGGCCGGGGCAATGAATAGTCGGCTCTTCGGCGGCGTGAATAGTGCTCATACTGGAAATATTACAAGGTTGGATGAGCAGCAAATCTTGTGGACGGCGCGCTGGACGGATCGTGGGACTTGAATCCTGTTTGGAATCAACGCCGGTTTTTCAGGGCTGTTTTCTCGACAGCTCCTTAAGAAAGCGTAAAGCCGGCGGTCGCACTGTTTGAGGATTGCAATCACCTGCTGCTGATCCAATTGAAGAGAACGGGAAATCGCCTCCGGAGATTGTCCATAATAATGAGCTTGAGAAAAAATTCTCTGCTCAAGCTCTGACCATTGACGGAGGGCAGCAGAAATTTCCTCAAGCAGATTTTCGCGTTTTACTTCCTCTGTGAAGTCCGACATTTTTCGCCTTCTTCCATTGCGTTCGATCACTAACATTTGATTTAGACGTATCTCCCGTCAAAAAAGTTGCAAAAACTAATTTGCTAATAGTCCAAAACAGAGATGTAGCGGTCACGCCGGCCGGTTTTGCCGGGAACTCTTCGCCAGGGAGCATTGCCTGTTTATCGCCGGATCTTTGACGGCTTGCCACAATCTATAGAGGTCGGGCAGGAACTTTGTGAACGTCGATACTTCCGCCCTGTCGTGCATTTTCCAAATTGCAGGCAATGCCGGGGGGACAGGGCCGAGGAAGCGCATTGTGGAACGCATCCTGGACCCCCGGGGACTCTTCTCCCACTCGTGGAGAATCATGGCCCCAACTTTCCCATCGGGATCAATCCCGGAAGCCACGATCGCATGCTCATAGGTGCGGGGGATGGGACATTTGTCCGGATCGTCCCACCGGATCCGGATTTTCATCGGCGGCATTGGCCCCATCTTTTCTTCCGCTATCTGGATGGCGCCAAGATAGCCGCCCACGGGCGGCGGCACTTCCCATACAAATGATTTATGATCATTCGGTTCCCACAAGGGATATCCCTTTTCCATATTGACCCACCACCAGTCGATCATTTCGGGAGAGACGCCGATAAGCTCGTCGTGCTCAACAACTGCGTCAGGCACAGACGCAGTTTGGCCGGGCTTGATTTTATATCGCTCAATAGGGATGGGCTCGGTAGTGACGACCATGCTGTTCTCGATCTTTTTGACGATTATCCACCTGAGCCAGTTCTCATCATCTCGCTGTGGATAATCCTCCCTGTAATGCCAGCCCCTGCTTTCAGTGCGGGCCAGCGCAGCTCTGAAACCGATTTCGGCGCATAGAGCGATGCAGGAAGCCTCATGGCATTTGGCTAAACCGTGCGGATCCTCCGCATATAATTCGGACATCCTTTCCTGAACCGCCGCCACTTTCGATAAGGCTTCCTCCAGTGTCACTTTGTTCCTGCGCATGCTGTATTTCACGGGCACCACCACTTCCTGAATGCTCCGTATCGCTTCTGCGGCCGAGTATCCGCGGCCCCGATTCAAAGGAGCAAATATCTTCTCTTTCAGGCGCGCTATCTCGCGATCATCAAACACAGGGGGAGAGGTTTCTTTTGAATGCCGGGCTACAGATGGAGCGGCCAATAAAGCCGCAATCATAGCGTTCATCAATCCAGAGCCTCTTAATCTTCCCGGCGGAGCCTCGGTAGCGCCGGCCCACGCTGAACCTGCATAGCTGGTGTCTCCAATTGCCCAGAGGCCTGGAAGCGTTGTTCTCATTTCACCATCAACTCTGACAGCTGACAGCTCGCCGGTAAATCCGAGAGAAACTTCAATTCTATTGGCCGGGGCTGGTCCATACTGGCGAACCTTGGCAAACTCATGATCGAAAAGCGCTTTGACATGGGGCCTGTCCCATCGAAATATTCCCGCGCCGCCCTCTGAGGGTTTAGCAGACTCGGCCAGATCGATGTATATAGGCCCCCTTCCCTCCATGACCTCTTTCTCCATGCCGAGGATGATGGAAATCGGGATGTCCGGCTGCGGACCTTGCATATATTTGGAGCTTATATTCTCGCCCTGCGCATTGAAAAGAGCGTTAAAGCCGAAAACGATGGGAATACCCGTGCCTTTGTGGATGACATCGTAGAAGTTTCCGAACTCCGCATTCCGCATCTCCGCTCCGGCGTTGTAGGCGGCGGCGATGCCGTCACCACAGGCATTGGCCCACATCCGCATGACTCCAAAATCGCAATCGCCATTCGCCAATATTGTGGCTTTGGAGTTGAAGGCGGCGAAGCTGCCATCAAGAAGGCTAAAGCCGGCCGCACCGGTTATGCGACCATCCAGTTTCAATACATCGACCACCTGAGTTTTATTAAGCAGCCTGACGCCGAGCTTTTCCGCCTTTGCCTTAAGCGGCTGCATCATGTCCAGGTCCGCGGCTGCCAGCGACCAGCCGAAAGGCAGATGGCTGACATCCAGGGCTCCTTCCGGAGTTTTCATTACCCGGACGCCCCAATCCGCGAGTTTCTGCGCTGCTCCATACGATTCATGGGCCATGGCGTACAGCAGTTCCTGATCGTTCAGGTAGACTCCGATGTTCTTTACGTGAAAATCGACGAAGGCATCGACCTCGTCTCCAGGCGCAAGAACCCACAAGACTCCGGCTCCCTTGTTCGCCTTCCCTCCCCATCCGATCGTCTGCTTGTCTACGAGAAGCACGCTTGTTTCCGGCGAAAGCTCTTTGATCCGGATAGCTGCCGCAAGGCCGCCGAAACCGCCGCCGATGATGAGCACATCAGTGTCAAAAACTGTGGGATCCTTTATTTCCTCGGTCATGCTCGACTCCTTTTGTTCTGCAGACAACAGATCTCAATAGGGATGGACCTGCTGTCCCGGCATTTGAGGGATAATGTTGATGCATTGAGCCGGGCAATTGATCTCACACGTAAAACACCAGACGCAATCCTGCTCATACGCTACAACCGGCTTCTCTTCAGCCGCATCCCATCGCATCACATCCACAAAACAAGCCTCGACGCAGGTCCCGCAGCCGGTACATTCATCTCTATTGATTTCAATGCTGGCACTCATTCCGCCTCCAGACTTCCTAGATGATGGCCTGCCCGCCGAATTCTTTATAAATCTCCGGAAGCAGAGCCCCGAGGTTTTTGAACTCCCGCACGTTATGCCGTGCAAGCCCCTGCACCGCTATCGCCGGAACTGCAACACCCGGCGGCAGAATCAACTCAGGCTTGCCTTGAGACATCCGATAACCCATCCAAAAGCGCGTGCGTTGTTCGAGGCCGCCCGGAATCTGCCGAAAAATGTGGCACATCAGCGATGGCGCCTTGATGGCATGATCCTTTTCGTTTGCCGGACTGGACCATCCGAAGCCGCCCACGAAAGTCGAGACGTACGGTTTTTCCCATCGCGCCATGTCAAAGCCGAAATCCTTGGGCGATAGGAAAGTGATATCGATGTTCTCCATCCCGCAACCGCAGTCCTCGGTAACATGGTGCGTAACGCCCCAGCTCTTTTCAGAAATAGGTATGCTCGGATCGAGAAGCCTCCCCTGGGACTCGGGACTCAATGCGATTCCGGCATGCTGAGGGGGATACCATATGCGGTAGCGCAGATCTTCGAGCGGATGCCAGATAAACCACCAGTC
>JBBISO010000249.1:0-4479 GCA_037441325.1 Acidobacteriota bacterium
CATTTCACTGCAATCCTATTCCCGCCAAGTGGTTGTCTTGGTGTTCTGGTCTTTCAAGTGCCCCGTGTCGTTGGCCTATACAGATCGAATCGCGGCGCTTGCAAAAAATACGGCCACCGGGGAGTCGTGGTGTTCGGCGTGTCTTCCGGCGCCAACGAGACGGAGGCAGAAATCCGCGCAAATCTCTCCAATCTCGGTATTTCCCTGCCGGTGCTGTTGGATTCTGAAGGGAGATTGGCGGAAAGACTGGGAGCGACGCATACGCCCGGAATTTTTATACTCGATGTCGGCGGCGTGGTGCGTTATCGCGGCGCCCTGGATAACAACAAAAAGGCCGGTGAAAGCGGGCGAATCGCTTATACGGAGGATGCCATCGATTCAATTCTGGCAGGACGCCAAGTCGTTGTCCCAGAAACCAAGCCGTTTGGCTGTGCGATCAAAAGAAAGAAGTTATGATAAGCACTGAAAGTCACATTCTCTCCGTCGAAACGTATTAGCTCGGCGCCGTCATCTTCTCCATGCCGCTTTCGAAATTCGACCGCATCCGGATCTCCGGAGGTTCAGCGGCAGTTTTCAGAAAGGCTGCACCGCCCGCTTTGCCGCATTGTGATGACGCAACCAAGGATGGAAAATCCTCGCTTTTGGGTTGCCGTTTTGTTTGTACATCCAGGCATAACTTGTCCTAACCACAACTCCACGCAGAGCAACTGATGAGTAACGTGAAGGCCAAAAAGAAAAGCACAAGCCGAAGGGCACTTTTTCAAGATGTGACCGCGGGCGCGGCAGGAGCTGCTGTTGCCAGCGCTTTGGCCGAAAAGAACGCCCGTTGTGATTTCGGGCGCCCTCCGGATCGTTGAATCTCCGAAAAAAGAATGCCGTAGTGCGACCGCAAGCCGGAATACCAAGAATTCCTTGAAAAACGGCGCGCTGATGTGTAAGTTTGCACATTCAGAAACCAGGCCGGCAGTCGGTTTGGCCTTTCCTTTGCGGAGCTGAATTATGCTTTTCAGTTTTGCAGGCGTATTCGTATTTATGCTGGGCGGATTTATTTTTCTATCCATCGTGCTCTGGCTGTCGCGTTTGCTGCACCCCAAGGGAAAACACGGGCCCGATACCTATATCCCCTACGAATGCGGGGAAGTTCCCGAAGGGTCCGCATGGATTCGATTCAATATACGCTTTTATGTTTTTGCGCTGGTTTTTATCATCTTCGAAGTTGAAATCATTTTGCTCATGCCTTGGGCGGTTGTGTTCCGGCAGCTTGGGAGTTTTGCTTTTATCGAGGGGCTCATTTTCATAGGCATCCTTGCTGTGGGGCTCGCCTATGTCTGGAAAAAAGGCGACCTGGAATGGGTGAAGGCCGGCGATTTGGAAGCAATGAGGGAGTAGGAAGCGGTCGAGTGTTTCCGCCGAATTTTTGCCGGTGCTGATTCACACGGGAGAAAGGGATGGGAGTGCTGGAGGGCAGGTTTGAAGAAAACATTCTGATCACATCCATGGACTGGATTTTTAACTGGGCCCGTTCTTCTTCGCCCTGGCCGCTGTCCTTCGGCCTGGCATGTTGCGCGATCGAGATGATGGCGACGGGCGCATCTCGTTACGACCTGGCGCGGTTTGGAGCGGAGGTTTTTCGCGGAACACCGCGCCAGGCCGATGTGATGATCGTCGCGGGAACAGTATCACTGAAAATGGCAAGCCGGCTTAAAAGGCTTTACGACCAGATGGCATCACCCAAATACGTAATTTCCATGGGCAGTTGCGCGAATAAGGGCGGCCCTTACTGGCAGTATGGATATCACGTCCTGAAGGGTGTGGATCTGATTATTCCGGTGGATGTCTATGTGCCCGGTTGCCCGCCCCGTCCCGAATCATTGCTGGAAGGAATCATCCAGCTGCAGAAAAAAATCAAGCGCGAAACCATCGCTATCACATCCAGCAAAGGCACCGTATGAATCCACAGGAAATCTCTGCTTTATTGACGGAGAAGTTCAGCGCCAAAGTATTGGCATCCAAGCAGGATGCGGTCAATCCTTGGAGCGAGGTCGAGGCCTCCTCCTTGCTGGAGATCTGCAGGTTTCTCCGGGAGGACAGCCGCTTGCGCATGGATCATCTCGAGCTCCTGGGCGGGGTCGATTACGCGGACCATATGGAAGTTGTGTATATTCTATATTCTATGGAGCATCGGCACCGGTACACCGTAAGATGCCGTCTGCCGCGGGAAGCCCCTGCCGTAAAGTCGGTGGAATCAGTGTGGGCCATCGCCAACTGGCACGAACGTGAAGCCTACGACATGTTTGGGATCGGGTTTGAAGGACATAGCGACCTGCGCCGGATTCTTTGTCCCGACGATTGGGAAGGCTACCCTCTGCGCAAAGATTATGTATTTCCAAAGAGCTATTGGGATATGCCGGTATAGGAGGACTGATGGAAGCAACCTATAGCGGCGATATTATGACGCTAAACATGGGGCCGCAGCATCCTTCGACCCATGGAGTTTTACGCCTGGAACTTAAAACCGACGGTGAAATCGTTGCTGACGCCATCCCGCATATCGGGTATCTCCACCGTTGCTTTGAAAAACATGCCGAGAATGTTGATTATGCCGGCGTGGTTCCTTTCGTGGACCGGCTGGATTACTGCGCCGCAATGAATATGGAACTCGGTTATGTGCTCGCGGTTGAGAAGCTAATGGGGATTGAGGTCAATAACCGCGTGCGCTGCATCCGTATAATTATGGCTGAGTTGGGACGCATCGCAAGCCACCTGATTGCGGCGGGCACTTATGGGAATGATATTGGATCCTTTACGCCTTTTCTGTGGTGTTTCCGGGATCGCGAAAAAATCCTTGACCTCTTTGAGGAGACCTGCGGAGCGCGCCTGCTTTACAACTACAATTGGATCGGCGGCCTGATGTACGACATCAAGCCCGATTTTGCAGCAAAAGTGTTGGAGTTCGTCGATTATTTTGAGCCCCAGGTGGAAAACCTCAACAAACTGCTTTCCGACAATTACATCTTCGTCCGGCGCACCGCCAGTGTTGGGATCCTTCCTCCTGAGGTCGCGATCAACTATGGCGTCACAGGACCTAATTTGCGCGGCAGCGGCGTCAGGTTCGACGTGCGGAAGGATGAGCCCTATTTCGGATATGAGGATTTCGATTTTGAAGTGGTCGTGGGAAAAGGAGATTGCGGCCCCGTGGGTTCCTGCTGGGACCGCTATATGGTTCGTATTCGCGAGGTCAAGGAGAGCTGCAAGATCATCCGCCAGGCCGTAGCAAAGTTAACACCCGGGGATGTTCATGAATCCATCCCCAAGCGCATCAAGCCGCCCCCGGGCGAAGTCTATATGCGAACGGAGTGCCCGCGCGGAGAGCTTGGTTATTATATTGTCAGCGACGGCAGCACGAAGCCATACCGGCTTAAGGTCAAGTCGCCTTGCTTCACCGCCATGAGTGCGTTTCGGGAAATCAGCCGGGGAGCGATGATTGCCGATATTATCGCCATCCTGGGCAGCTTTGATATTGTGCTGGGAGAAATCGATCGATAGCCTGCGTCTGTCCGGAGATTTCGCGGCCGCTCACGGCAAGAAATCATACAAGCGAGGATACGCCGCCGCTGCGCAAATCTTTCAAAAGACGCGGACCGGAAAAAGGAATTGCGGATGGAATCTGTTGAGCGCCTGCTGCAATTGATACCGAATTACGACGCCCTCCCCCAATTGCTGCGGACTTTTCTCCCACTGGCGGTGAGTTGCGTTATCGTGTTTGCTCTGTTGGCGCTCATGGTGCTTTTTTTGGTATGGCTGGAGCGTAAGGTGTCAGCACATATACAGGACCGTTTGGGCCCGATGTATGTAGGCGGCTGGCACGGCTGGGCGCAAACGCTGGCGGATGCGCTGAAGCTCCTGTTGAAAGAAGACATCGTTCCGGCGTCCGTCGACAAGTCGCTTTTCAAAACGGCTCCTTTTATAGTTTTTCTGGGGGCTTTTGCTGCTTACGTCGTCATCCCGTTCGGCGCCTCTTCCTTTGTCTCCGACCTGAACATCGGCATACTTTATGTCGTCGCAGCCGGCAGTCTTTCCGTCGTAGGGATCATTATGGCCGGATGGGCTTCCAACAACAAATATTAACTTTATGGAGGGATGCGGGCGGCTGCTCAAATCATCAGCTATGAAATCCCGGCAGCCCTCGCCATTATGACCGTGATCCTCTATGTTGGCAGCCTGTCGATGGTGGATATCATAAACGCGCAAAAGGGCGGAATTCAAAATTGGTTCATTTTCCGCAATCCTTTTACCTTTGTCGGCTTCATAGTTTATTTCATTGCTTCGTTGGCCGAAGTCAACCGCGCACCCTTCGACATGCCGGAAGCCGAACAGGAGCTGACCGCCGGATACCATACCGAATACTCCGGCCTGAAGTTTGCCCTGTTCTACATGGCTGAGTACATTAAAATGATCGCATTCAGTGCGATTGCAGCC
>JBBISO010000250.1:0-2703 GCA_037441325.1 Acidobacteriota bacterium
TCTACCTCCGCCCATTCGCCGTATTTTAAGTTGGGCATCACGCGCCGGGAGATTTCTTCCTGGGTATCCCACGTGTCCATTCCCCAAATTCCCTTGGCGCTTTCAATCTTGACTTTATCGTTGACGATATTGATCCAGACGGGATCGTCGGCCGCTCCCTCAACCACGATACCGTCCCAGCCGGCAAATTTAAGCTGGGCCGTAAAGCGCCCACCGAAGTTGCTATGCGCAAACCATTCGACAGGATATAACATGGGTCCCAAACCCTGCACTTCGCACCGTCCGGAACCCGGCATGAAGGTGCCGGCAAACGGATGGGCCATCATGATGATTAGATTCCGGGGATCGAAGGCTTCAAACGGAAGCTGTTCTCCGGCCAGATCAAAGAAAATGACGGCGCCCATTCCATGGCCGCCGCCGTACTCTTCATACTTTTCCGTAGGAATAGTGCTGATCGATTTATCGGTCAGATTCACCCTGACTATCTTTCCCGTGTATCCGCCTGTCATGGTCGTCCCTCCTATTCCTTTGCCTTGGGTTTCAGCTTCGGCTCAAACGTCATCGGCTTTTGGCAGCGTCCTCCGTTACCGCATTTGGATCAAAGAATCAGCCTACGGACAGTCGACAGTGGGCAGCCGGCAGCAAAAACCAAATGTGAAGATCTTCCTGCCCACTGTCTACTACCCACTGCCGACTAAGAAACATTGAGGGCAATCATAGCACGATCATTCATCAGCTATTATCAACCTGTTGGGTGTATTGTATCATCATGGCTATGCGGGTTTTATTGCTTGGGCCGCACCGTATCGGAGCATATGAGCGGACCAGCATGGATCACCTTAAGAGGAGGCAGAAATGAAAAGAAATCTGCTATTTTCAAATTGCCTGTTGGTGTTTGTGGCCCTGATCCTCTCCGGAATCGCGCCGGTGCAGGCCCAGCGCGATGCCGCCGCACTCAAGGACAAGTTGATTACCGTTCTGAATCCGGCCGTAACAGAAAAGTTGGCGGAGCGGGTGCCGCTGGCGCCCCGGCTTGACACCCTGGAAGGCAAAACCATCTATCTGGTGGACATGAACTATGAAGGATTCGGACGCACCCCTGTGCTCGAAGAAATGCAGGCGTGGTTTGCCGAGAACATGCCCAGGGTAAAGACTGTATTCAAGCTCAAGAGTGGCAGTTATGTTGCGGATGACCCTGCATTATGGAAGGAGATAGCCGCCAACGGGGGTAATGGCGTAATCCTTGGCGTTGCCGGCTGATGGGGCTGCCTCGCGGCCGTGAGCCGATTTTCCGGAACTCTGGAAAAACAGTATGGTATCCCCACCGTGTCGCTTTCGAATGAAAACATTGTGTCATTCGGGCTTGATGCCCATTTCAAATACAGTACCGGCATGCCCCTCCGTTTCGTCGGGATGCCGTATCCGTTTACGGGCCTTAAGAAAGAAATGCTGAAAACCTATCTCGAGGGAAAGGATAGGGTCAGCGGCAAGCCCATAATGCAGGCGATCGTCGATTGTCTGACAAAACCTCTGACTGCCGAGGAAAAGAGGACCGGGGTACTCCCCGAGGCGGCACCCGAACCCAGATTTCTGCCCCCGGATACGGAAGATAATCTACAACGCCTGTTTAAGGACAAGCACTGGACCGACTATAATCCAATCATACTCCCGACAGCGGAAAGAGTGGCCGGGATGCTGAAAGGCACCAGCCATAAGCCGGATGAGGTCGTTAATACCCGCGCCGGTACCTTTGGAACCGGCCGCGCATTCACGGTGGAAAAGGTGGCTATCATTGCCGTCATGGCGGGCGCCAAACCCGAATATCTGCCGGTGATCCTGGCGCTGTCCAGCCAGGTCCCGTATTCGGATTCCACGACTTCCAACGCGAGCATGGTGCTGGTCAACGGACCGGTACGCAAGCAGATCGGTATGAATTCGGGTATTGGCGCATTGGGCCCGACGGCTGAAGCCAATTCCGTCATCGGCCGGGCCATGAACCTGATACACAACATAATCCAGGGTTATCGGGAGGGTGTGACCGGTTTTTCCTCCCTCAGCAATCCGCTGCGCTACAATAACGTGACCATAGCGGAAGCCGAGGAAGAGCTTCCCGAAGGATGGAAGCCTTTCCATGTGCTGATGGGTCATAAGCCTGAAGACAGTGTTCTCACAGTCTTTATGGGCTGGAACTTCGTAAACTGTTCGGGTTCGGTCGTGGAGCATTATGCCCCACAGCTTTTGATGCGTGACTTTACGCGGGTGCTGGCGGCAACTGGAGCCGCAACAATCATTATGGACCCGTCCGTCGCGCATCAGCTCAAAAACACACAGGGGTTTCAAACCAAAGCGGCGCTTTCCGAATGGCTCTCTCAGAACGCGGAAGTGCCCGCCGGAACCTATTGGGCCAATTCCATCGCTTCCGGCATGATGGGTCCCCTTGGTAAACAGGGTCTCGAGCCCTATGCAAGCTGGCAAAAAGTCTCGAGCGATACGTTGATTAAACACCTCCCGAATCCCCAAAATATTCGGACGATCGTGGTGGGAGGAAAAACGGCGAGTGTCTGGTTCATAACCGATTTCATGCCCGGCAGGGGTGCATCCGTCGATAAATGGAGGTAATTGCAAACGGGGCCGGCGGAACATCCGGGCATGTCTGCGGCGTTGCGCTCCCCTCATGCCCCTCGAAGGGCGGCTCTCCAGAGC
>JBBISO010000250.1:2768-4438 GCA_037441325.1 Acidobacteriota bacterium
ATTAGGAGCTCGGTGGCCGAGCGAGGCCGCAGTCGTCCACCAAAATGCTTGTCTGTTTATTTTCACGAAGTCCTACCCACAGGCGCATCAATTAATTATAATCAGCACGCGCAGCGGCCTGCTATCGTATGGCATATCAAATGTCTTTTGCGGCTATGATCCTATTGCCGGCATCGATTGTTAAATACTTCAACATTCTATGAAGCGGTGAAGCAATAATTCCCCGGGTAGTTTGCGAAGCGCGCCAATGGCAATTGGAATCGTAAAGAACCAGGTAGCTTTGAAAGTGTTCATTTGCGCATTCGTCCTCGGTATTTTTGGCGCGCAACCGGCGATTTGCGGAGTGAAGACAAAGCTGGATGACGACAGATGGCTCGAACTGGGTGTGAGGATTCAAGGCTGGTACCAGTCAGTGAGTGAAAAGGACTTCGAAACTCCCTTAGGGATTGTGAAAAGCGACAAGAATATCATGCGGCTATTGAAAGAAGCGGGGCCGGGTATTATAGCCGCCAATGATTTTTGCCATCGCGCGGAACATTCTCTTGAGTTTCAGCTGCTATTTCTTCAACACCTTTTAGGGACCGATTCTTTCAGCATTATTCCTATTCTCTGCGGGCCATTGAGGACAACCCTCCCTGCATATAATCGAGATGCTTATCTAACAAAGGCCGGCGAGTTCTTAAGAGAATTAAAACGCATAGTGCATGAAAGAGATAAAGAAGTTATTGTCGTTGCCGGGGTGGATCTTTCCCATGTAGGAATGAAATTTGGCCATGCTCAACCCGCTAAATCCCTGGCCGCCCGGGTAAAGGAACATGACAATAACTTGCTAAATGCCCTCTCTGAAACCAATTCAGAATTTCTCTGGGAAGAATCAGAAAAGATCCAAGATCAATATAATGTTTGCGGTTTTCCCGCCCTTGCCTGCTTATTGGAGATCCTTCCTTTGTGCAAAGGCAAGGTGCTCGATTATCATATGTGGTTTGAAGATGCGACGCAATCTGCCGTCAGCTTTGCAGCGGTTATATTTGCGGCGTAACGCCATGCCTTAAGTCCGACCTTTCAAGATTCAGAACTCTTGACTCGGCCGGCGAAATAGGTTGGCCTTTAGTGGAGAATGAGATGAAATCCTGGGAGGGCGCATACTTGCTTGCGCCTTCCGGATGCCAATTCCTGCCTGAGCCATGGAACTAAGTGAATTCGAAGAAACCGTTGAAAAAGCCCTTAGCAAAGTCCCCCAAAAATTCAGGGAGATATTAAAGCGAGAGAACATCCAGGTGCTGGCCAGGGAAAAGGCGCCGGTGGCGCTTCAAGATCGATACAAAGGCCGCCTGCTGTTCGGGATTTTTGCGGGGGTGCCGTACAACAGGCGTTCCGTGTTTGATCTTCAGATGGAACCGACCCGCATTGAGCTTTATAAAAACAGCTTTGAGAAGGCGTTCCACAACCTGCGCGATATGGAGGAGCAGATTGCAAAAACGGTCATTCACGAAATCGGCCACTATTTCGGCTTTTCCGAAAAGGAACTCAGACGCCGCCAGCTTTAATTAATCCTCTGTCCCATAATCGCCGGAAAAGCGCAACGGCAGGGTCTCATAATGCGCTCCGGTGATATCTAATCCGCATTTCTCACAAGGTTTCGTAGCGAGGCGTCGCAGACGGGTGTGGAT
>JBBISO010000251.1:0-4424 GCA_037441325.1 Acidobacteriota bacterium
AGAGCCGTCCTCACGAGCAGCGAAATGCAGCAGTCATGCCCGGATGTGCCGCCCCAGTAGAAACCTTGTGAGAAATGCGGATCAGCCCCAAGCTTATCCAGGCTATTTCGCCGGGTCGCTTGGTGGAGGATAACCAAGAAATCCGTAGCGGAGCACCTTAACCTTCACGATCCTTCTGCCGAATTCTCGGCACATATCATAATTCGGTATAAAAATATCTATAATTTTGCCCTTTATTAGCCCGCCTGTATCCAAAACCTGATAGATCCCTCCCATTAAAGGTGAATCTACATAAATCATTGACCCCAAAGGTATTACCTTCGGATCCGTTGCTACGCGTCCCGGAGCCGTGACGGCACCGGATTTGGTGATTCCGCTTATACAGTAAGCGGTTGCTTGAAATTCTTCCGCTGGACCGAGGCCGCCTGCAGAATCGTGATTTGCATTTGATAAACTATTGTATAAATTGTGCTTATCAGCTATTCGGGCATATTCACGGTGGCTCAGATGCATGATGCAGCCGAAACCGGCGACTATGATGACAACTCGCAAAAACGAAACCCGTTTCCCAAGCGCTATCTGTTTCAACCTTGACATAAAACCTCCTCACCAAAATTTTACTCCCGTTCCGAGCGGAAGATTAGAGAATCAAACTCACGTCAGATCAGAGGAAGGCAAGAAGAGAGGCGTCTGCACCGGCAGCAGCAGCATGGGGCCTGGAGGCGAAATGATGCCATGCGTGTTATTAGACATGCGAAAAAGGCTAGCACCTGAAATCGGATTGAGCAACCATTTTTTTAATAGCAGGACTGACCCATGCTCACCCCACCGCCCCAAGTATGCCTCCGGGGATTCATTCGGAACTGGGATCGCTGCCGGAGCGTGGATTCTGCGGCCGCATATGGTATTCTTCCACGGCTCGTAATATTATATGCGCCTCTAAATAAGGATCCGTCTTCCCGAACGCTCCGCGTCGAAAAGGCTGGATGTCATGCATGAGCTAGCTATTGCGCAGAATATCCTGGAGATCGTTCAGCAGTCCGTTCCCAAGGGACAAGAGGCAGCCGTAAGGAAGGTTCGAGTTCGGGTCGGAAAGCTCGCGGGAGTGGTCCCCGATTCGCTTAGTTTCTGTTTCGGCGTCATAGTTAGTGATACTCTAATGACTCGGGCCTGCCTTGCCATCGATGAAGTGCCGATGGTTTCCCGTTGCAAAGATTGTGCCTATGGTTTTCAAATCGAGGACTTGGCCTTCCTATGCCCGGCGTGCAAGAGTTCAAACCTGGAATTGATTTCCGGAAAGGAAATGGAGATCGTCGAAATAGAGCTCGAAGACGACAGCGATGAGGCCTTATGAGTATTATAACCATCCAAAGGAAAGTACTTGAGAAAAACGAAGAGATTGCACACCGGAACCGGCTCTTTTTCCAAGATAATGGCATATTCGTGTTGAATCTGGTCAGCTCCCCGGGCGCAGGGAAAACAAGCATACTGGAAAAGACTTTCCAGGAGCTCAAGGATTCAATGAATATCGCCGTCATTGAAGGCGATGTGCAGACTGATCTCGACGCAAAGCGAGTAGCCCATTATGGCGTTCCGGTAATACAGATCATCACCCTTGGCGGCTGTCACTTGGAGGCACAGCTGGTTCAGGATGCATTGCAAAAAATGAATTTGGGCAGTATAGACCTGCTCTTCATAGAAAATGTCGGGAATCTGGTCTGTCCTGCCAATTATGACCTCGGAGAAGCAGCCAAAGTGGTGGTTTTGAGCACAAGCGAGGGTGACGACAAACCGCTGAAATATCCCGGAATGTTCAGAAATTCTTCGGTTCTTATAATTAACAAGATCGATTTGATACCTTATGTGAACTGCAATATTAATATGCTTAAGAGCAATGCTCTCAAAATCAATCCGGCGCTTCGGATCTTCGAGACCTCATGTTTTACCGGGGCCGGAATCCCGGAATGGTGCAAGTGGCTCAGGCAGAAGGATTCTGCAAAACTGTGATTCAAAGAATGCAAATCGCCATCCGCGGAGCCGTTCAGGGAGTCGGTTTCAGACCTTTTGTTTACAGACTCGCTTCGGAGATGCGCCTGAGAGGCTGGGTCGTCAATTCGCCTCAAGGAGTCTTTATCGAAGTGGAGGGAAAAAAGGCCGAGCTGGAATCCTTTCTGCTTCGATTAGAGAGAGAAAAACCTTCCCCATCTTTTATTCAAAGTCTGGAGTTTTCATTTCTGGACCCTGTTTTCTATTCGGATTTCAAGATTAGGGCCAGCGAGTTGAACGGTACCAGGAGTGCCTTGATCCTGCCTGATATTGCCACGTGCCCGGACTGCCTTTCCGACATCTTCGATCCCGCAAATCGGCGTTATCGCTATCCCTTTACCAACTGCACTCATTGCGGCCCAAGGTTCACCATCATAGAATCCCTTCCCTATGATCGGCCAAACACATCCATGCGATCCTTCAGGATGTGCGCGCATTGCCTGCAGGAATATGAAAATCCCGGCGACCGGCGCTTCCATGCCCAGCCGAATGCATGCCCAGCCTGCGGTCCCAAGCTGGAGCTTTGGGATTCGACCGGCAAAACCATCTCCGACCAAGACAATGCCCTACTGGAGGCAGCGGAAGCAATCCGAGCCGGTAAAATTATTGCCTTTAAAGGGCTTGGAGGATTCCATCTGCTTGCCGACGCGCGAAATTCCCAATCGGTCGAGGCTTTGCGTTTAAGAAAGCATCGGGAAGAAAAACCTTTTGCACTGATGTATCCGACAATTGATAATATTCGCGCCGATTGCCTGGTCTCAGATCTTGAGGCCAGGCTTTTATGTGCTCCCGAGTCTCCGATCGTCCTTCTAAATATCAGGCAGGATAACTTCCCGCGCATGGTTTCTCCCGCCGTCGCTCCGCGAAATCCATATCTGGGCGTCATGCTGCCCTATACTCCCCTGCACCACCTCCTAATGAGAGAGTTGCGTTTCCCGGTCGTGGCGACCAGCGGCAACCTTTCGGACGAACCGATCTGCATTGATGAGCATGAAGCCCTGAGGCGTCTCGAGGGTGTTGCAGACCTTTTCCTCGTTCACAACCGTCCTATTGTCCGGCATATCGATGACTCCATTCTTAGAATAGTCTTGGGACGTGAACTCGTGTTAAGACGGGCGCGAGGCTATGCACCCCTGCCGCTCCAGTGCGAGGGGCTGGTGCCGGAAATCCTTGCCGTGGGCGGACATTTAAAAAACACCATAGCCATAAGTGTTGGGAACAACGTTTTTGTCAGCCAGCATATTGGAGATCTGGAAACCCAGGAAGCTTCCGCCGCTTTTCAGCGAGTAATCAAGGATTTTGGCCGTCTTTATCAAATCAACCCCACCCGGATCGCCAGCGACATGCATCCCGATTATCTTTCAACAAAATTTGCCAAGGAAAGCGGAACTCCCTTGATTCCGATTCAGCATCACTATGCTCATGTTGCCGCCTGTATGGCCGAAAACAGGATCGAAGGCAAAGCATTGGGCGTATCATGGGACGGGACCGGATACGGGCCTGATGGAACCGTCTGGGGAGGCGAATTCCTCCTGACAAACGGCACAATCTTTACCCGCATCGCTTCCTTTAGAAAGTTCCGGCTGCCCGGCAGCGCCCCGGCAGTTAAAGAACCGCGCCGCACAGCTCTTGGCGTGCTTTATGAAGTGCTGGGGGACAGCCTTTTCGCCCAACAAGACTTGAATCCGATCCGAGCATTCACCGCCCGGGAAATATCCGTCCTTTCCCGAATGCTGAAGAAAGGATTCCATTCCCCCTGGACGACAAGCGCCGGGCGCTTGTTCGACGCCGTGGCATCCATTTCCGGATTGCGGCAATGGATCAAATTCGAAGGACAGGCAGCCATGGAACTGGAGTTCGCCATTGGTCCCGAGGATACGGACGACCTGTACCCTTTCAGGATTTCAAGTCAGCCGCCGGCATCATCCTCAAGTCAGACCCTGATAATTGTCGACTGGGAACCGATGATTCTTGGAATTCTCGAAGAAGTGCGGAACGAAATTCCTCTGGCGCGGATATCAAGAAAATTTCACAATACCCTGGTGGAAATCATTGTAGAAGTAGCGCGGCGAATTGCGGAAAAAAGAGTGGCTTTGACGGGCGGCTGTTTCCAGAACAAGTTTTTGATCGAACAAGCAGTGCCGAGACTCGAAAAGGAAGGATTCAGACCATATTGGCAGCAGAGGATCCCGCCCAACGACGGCGGCATCGCGCTGGGCCAGATTGTCGCCGCCTCACGCCTGATTAAGCCTTAGTACGGGCGTTCGTAATTAGTTTCTGTCGCAAAACCGGTTTTTTGACCAAGCCCCGCAAGGGGCGATCGGAGAATAGCCAGGGGTGAGCGCAGCGAACCCCTGGTAATAATTGGAAAAGAAAGA
>JBBISO010000252.1:0-4385 GCA_037441325.1 Acidobacteriota bacterium
ATGAAGCTTTTCCGCAGGTCGTCGGTACCGTAATTCGTTTCCTGGAAGATGAGGATGATGACGTCTGTATCGCGGCAATCGATTACCTGGCCCGCAACGGCGATGAAACGATAAGGGAAAAGTTGATTCAAACCTTCCTGGAAGCCGAAGCTCGGCCTCGAGTCCAGGGCAGGGTCCTGGACCATTTTTGCGAGCGCGAATGGCCGGTCAAAGGCTACCGGAAGAAGATGGAAGAGGCGATTTCACTTCCTTACTACCTGACCTCCAAAGGGACCCTGAAGCGAAGATTGAATTGACCCGCATTTCGCGCAAGGTTTTTGCTGGGGCGGCACATCCGGGCATGACTGCTGCATTTCCCCGCCCGCACATGTCGTGCGCCTTATATGCACGCCGCCTGGCTGCGAAACCTTGGGAGAAAGGCCGGTTAATGCGCACCTAAAAAGGATTCAAGGATTTGATTGAAGGCCTGCGGCTTGTCCAGAAACACCGCGCTGCCTGCATCTTCTATAACTTCCAGTCTTGATTGAGGGATTTTAGACTTCAAAAATTCCGCCGCTGCCCGGTTTGCAGCGTCGGTCACGATAAGATTGGGGACTGCCATGCGGGCTAAAGCCGGCTGTCTGTCTCCGGTCAGCAGATCAAAATAAAGCGATATCGCTGCGCCAACGGGAGTTTTAAGGCTTCCATCGACAAGTTCCTTTATTAAATATTCAGGCTGGCGGTTCTTAAACAGGCTGCGCACAAATTGATTGCTTGCCTTGACCCGGTCCTCCTGTAAACCAAGCAATAGCGCACGGGCCTGCTGAACAGCTGCGGGGCTTGGGCAATCTTCATACCCAAATACCGCCGGGCTTCCTTCCACGAGGACAACCTTTTCGGGTCTAAACGTTTCAGGACTGGAAATATATTCCAGGAGCACGGTTGCGCCTGAAGCATAACCTACGAGACAAGAGTGCGCGATTTTCAGTTTTTGCAGGAATGCATGCAGATCCGCAGCCTGCTGATGCAGGGTGTTCCCTCCCTGCGTCTTGGTAGTCTGGCCATGGCTGCGCGGATCCAAGGCGAGGACGCGAAATCCTCTCGCGGAAAAATAAGGGATCTGGTGCCTCCAGACCTCGGCCGTAAGGAGCCATCCGGGTATGAAGACCAGGACTCTTTCCCCGGCCCCGGCTTCCAGGTAGTGAATTCTTATGTCTCCCACTTCGACGTACATGTCTTTCCAGGGATGCTTTTCCTTTCCGGCCGCGGATGAACCGCAAGAAAGCATCAAGAGCAGAGAAAATAAAACAGCATTCCTATTCATGGATGTCCTCGTTTTGATTAATAGTGAAGCATTGCGATTCGCCTGACAAGCCAAACCTTTTGCGCTTTTGGGATCAAAGCTGATGATTTGCGGGGTAAATGGCGCGGTCTTCAAGTTATGCCCATTCCCAGGGCGGCGGAAGGCGCTAGCAGCCGTGCAGCTCGGGGCTTCTCGGGTTGTGGGCTTGCGCGACTTGGCTGGATCAAATACAATTAAATGAGGTTCAGGCATCCTGTCCGCCTTAGGGCGCCGTACCCAAGTGGCTAAGGGAGAGGTCTGCAAAACCTCGATGCAGCGGTTCGAATCCGCTCGGCGCCTCTCCAGCTCAGCGATCGAGTGCACGCATTGCACTTACAATTTTGATTTCGGGTTCCTTCAGCAAAACTAGGATGTAACAAGAAGCAGTGGGTGGACGTAATTAACCAAGGAAAAAAGTTAGGTAGCAGCGCATTGCCGGTTCCTGCCCGAGCAGCCTTGCGGGCCGCCGGCACGCAGAGGTTGAGGCTATGATTTACAAACAGGAGATAGGGTTATCTGATATGGTTCGACCTGTCATCGCAGTTTTGATGGTTGCCATAGCTCTCGGCGTTGATACGGCAAATGCTCAGCAGGCCGGCGGCTATAAGAGTTTTGTTCAGTTTAAACAGACGGTGGCGGGCATCGATTTTTTTGCTTCCAACCGGCAGGTCGTCGCTCCTTTCGAAAAGCCTGCGGCCGAAGCCATGGCGAAACTAAGAGCGTTGCTGGGCGACAATTTGCCCCAGGGCGCCATATTTGTCTGCTCCACGCTTCAGCAAAAAGACTCCATTTATGAACCGCAGGTATTGAAGATGGGTTATGGCTGGACCCTCACCGTTACAACCGCGGAAATGAGAAGCCAGGAGGTGCTGGCGCGCATCAAATCGCAGATGGGGGACAACATTCCGGCGGGGATTCTGGAACGCGTAAAGAATCGGATGCCGGAAATGGCTGCGGAGGCGGAGAAACAGATGGTAAGTTCGACGATTCCGCAGATTGCTTACGCGGTCCTGCAAACCTCACTGGCCAAAAACCTGCACTATCGGTCCTCGCGCCTGGATGATATGGGCAAAAGCCCGCTGCCCGATTGGCTGGACATCGGAATTGCCGCCTTCGCGAGCGGCGTCAATCCCAATCTCGCGTTCCTTCAGCAGAGTATGGATCAGACGTTTCCGATAGAAGATATCATCTCGATGTCGCGTCCGTTTGTGGCCTCAGTACTAGTAAGTACTAGTACTAGTACTAGTACTGATCAGGGGAGCAGCGGAAACGAAGGTGGGGGAGGATTCATGGCTCGATCAGGCAGCGGCAGCGGAGGGCCTTTTGATGGTCAAAGCCCCCCTGCGGGAGGAACGATGATGGGTGGAATGCCCGGAAGAGGCCAGGGCGGTTTTGGCGGTGGCATGGGCCAGCGCTCAGGCGGGCAGCGAGCGCTTTCAAAAGACGAACAGGACCGGATGCTTTTTGACGGGCAAGCCGCCACTTTTTTCCTGTTTATGATTGAAAAGACTGGAATCGAAAAGGTTAAAGCGCTCATTAGGCAGACGCTTGAAGGCAAGGAAAGCAGGGAATTCATCAGCAGAACGGATGTGCTTGGGTCCGATTTCGAAAAGATAGAATCGGACTGGAGCAATTGGGTCAAGGCGCAGAAACCGGAGAAGACCTTCGGGCCCCGCGCCGAAGCGAGTCAAAATAAAACCTAGCAAGTATTGAAACTCAGAGCCATGGACATAAAAAAGAAGCAACCGATTGGATTCAGGTTTTTGGCTGCGATATTCGCGGCTTTCGCCGTCATTGCGGCAGGCGGGTTGTATGATCAGCCCGCGTCAGCGCAAAATCCCGGCCTCACGAGCACCAAGACCGGGGTGCCGCGCCCCGCCCCCGCTCCCGAGCCTAAACCTGTCAAACTGGTTTCCTACAAAGTAACCCAAAGTCAGATAATAAGGGACGTGGTTCTTACCGGCGAATTGCGAGCGGCGCGCTCAATGGTGATCGCCGCGCCCGATATTCGAAGCAGTTTTTCAACCATGATCACCTTTCTGGCGCTGGAAGGGAAAGAGGTGAAGCAGGGCGAGCGTATTGTTGAGTTTGACGATTCCAGCCTACTAAGCTCCAGAGCCGAAGCGGAGCGCGCTCTGGATGAGGCAAAGCTCAGCATCCAAAAGAAAAAAGCGGATTTGGAAGCTCAGCGCTGTGATCTGCTCAATTCGGTGGCCCAGGCGGAAGCGAACCTTAAGATCGCCGAATTGTACGGAAAGATCAGCAAGGATCTTTTGCCTGCGAATACCTATCAAAAGTATCAATTGGACCTGGAAAAATCGAGGCTGGATCTGCAAAAGGCCAAAGAGCAGTTGGACAATTTTGAGCGAAGCTATGCTTCGCAGATGCAGTTGGTCGAAATAAACCGTTCGCAGGCCGAAATCAATCTGAAAAAGATCGACAGCGACATGGCGCTATTGAAGATCGACGCTCCCCAGGACGGAATCCTGATTTACGGGGACAATTGGACCAGCAACCGGAAGGTTCAGGTCGGCGACAATATCTTTCGCGGGATGGAAGTCGCGAACTTGCCGGACCTATCCAGCATGCAGGTCGTCGGATATGTCTACGACACCGAATACAGTCTCATTCCGCGCGACGCGCGCTGCAGCGTTACCCTCGATGCATTACCCGGCTTTTCTGTCGGCGGGCGGATTGTATCGATGACCAGCGTAGCCAGCCGCAAAGGATTTGCTTCCACGAAGAAGCTTTTCCAGACGGTTGTTCAGCTGGATAAGATTGACACGAATGTGATGAAGCCCGGGATGACGGCGCGCATCGAGATCCCGATAGTGCTCGTGAAAGAGGCTCCTGCCGTTCCCCGCGATTATTTGGGGGTGGATTCCCAGGGCCGATACTATGTCTTGAAGGAAACCGAATCCAAAACTGCGGCCGCCCAATTTGTGGAACTGGGCGCGATTGGCGACCGCCTTATACAGATTGTATCCGGTGTATCCGTGGGAGATGCTTTGGTGCCTATGCAGGAGATTGCGGAGGTTAGGAGATGACGTCCCGAAAATGGATT
>JBBISO010000253.1:0-1987 GCA_037441325.1 Acidobacteriota bacterium
GGATGATGGTTTTAAACTTCTTGCCGCCTGTTTCCACTCCTTCCAAGTCTTCGCCCATAATCTTGACGGAACTTATCTTTTTGGCGGTCATCTCCTGGTGGAAAGCGGTAAAGTCCTTTTCTTCGATGTTGACATCCCGGATGTTGTAAAACAATTGCCACAAAAGGACCAGGGATACCACAACCGCCAACCACACCAGAATATTTTTCAAATTGGTGCTCAAGTGGGAAACCTCCCGTTGGAGATTCTTGCTGCCGCTCAGCGTGGTGACGGAACGCGAATCAAAGCTGCCTTCGCGGAGTCACCAATATTAATTATACCAGAGACCCTTCGGTAATTACATTTTCCTATGAATCCCCAACAAAAATATAAGATGCAGAATGCAGGATGCAAGATGAATGACAGATTTGGGTTTATCCTATTCATCCTGCGCTCTCTTGAATCTCAATTAGGATGCAGTTTTTCGACCCGGGCCGGACTTCATAGGCTCGCGCCGGCCCGAAACCCGGGATCCAAATGACGTCACCCCCTGCGACAACCAACGGCAAAGCAGCCCGCTTTGCCAAAGGTATTTTCCTCTCGATCAGCATCTTTTTCACTTTGCGATGGCCCGGACCCCCATAGCGGTCGCCAGGCGCCCTCGATCGGATCGTAAGAGCGGCCGGCAAGAGAGTCTGTTCGAAATAGGCCCGCTTCTCGCACATATCTTTTATCGTCCGCGGATCCGGAGCGCTGCATATTGTGGCGCTGAAAATTACTCCCGCTTCGGCAATCCGGCACATGCCGGGCAAAGGCAAGCTATAGTTGAACGGCCGGCAGATTGCCGGCTCCCGCTTGAGCAGCAGCAGTCGTTCATACTGTCGCATGGCTGCATTTCCGCCCGGCAGCGATATCCTGCGCCCGCTTTGATCAGGGCGGCAAATCCCGGCGATTTTTTCAATGTGGGATGAACTGATACCACGGAGCGACCTGTTAAGCTCTCTCAGGGCGTGACGCAAAACCTGTTTCTGCATTGCGGGTTGCAGGGACATCAAGTCATTTATATCAAGAGAAATGCCGTCATCAACCCGGCGATACAGGCGTTCGAAATACTTTTTTCCTTGGGATTCAATGAATGCCCAGATCTCACGAGCCAGATCGGATTCAAGGGCGAGCGTCCGGATCAGCCGCGGATTAAAGCTTTTTTCCAAATAAGGAATTATTTCCAACCGGATTCGGTTCCTGGAATACCCGAGATCGTTGTTGGTGGAATCCTCACGATAATCGACACCTGACTGTTTCAGGTAATTAATAATTCGGTCCCGGGAACACTCCAGCAGGGGCCGGATTATCAGCCCGTCCACAACCGGGTGAATTGCCGACAGGCCTTCGATCCCGCTGCCGCGGATAAAGCGGAACAGTACAGTCTCGGCCTGGTCGTTGAGGGTGTGGCCAACCGCGATCTTTTGGGCATCGAGCCGGCCTGCAAAACGGCGCAGAAAGTCGTAGCGCCGCTGCCGCGCGAGGTCTTCCAGATTTTGTTTTGCTTCGGCTGCCAGGCTCTTCACGTCAACGGATTCCGAAACGAAGGGAATGCCTAGGTCGGTGCTCATGCGGCGGACGAAGTCTTCGTCGGCATCGGACTCCGGTCCGCGTAGGCGGTGGTTCAAATGAGCGGCCGTGAGAGTCAGCCGAAGCGCGGGCGCCAGTTTATGCAGGCATACAAGAAGGGCCATAGAATCGGCTCCTCCGGATACGGCAACAATCACATGCTCGCCCGGCGCAAGCATATTGTACTTACGAATGGTTTTAAGGACCTGCTTTTCCAAGCTACCCGCTCCCAAATATTGGCGACTGGGGCGCTCAAGGGAAGACGGCCCTCAGATTATGGCCGGCGAAGCACTCCAAAGCGCTCTTGATGTGCCCGAAGATCCGGGCGCACGGGAAAGCCAGCCGGCAAATTTGCCAGCGCCCCACCTATGTTATACTCTTTGCCGCATTTTGCGTT
>JBBISO010000253.1:1997-3138 GCA_037441325.1 Acidobacteriota bacterium
GGACCCATGGCCTTCCCAGTAACTCGCCCGCGACGGCTCCGAATTAACGAAATCATTCGGACGACGGTGCGTGAAACGCGGCTCTCGCCTGACCAATTCATTTATCCGCTATTTGTTTGTCCGGGGGAGGGAGTGAAAAAAGAAATCTCTTCGATGCCGGGCAATTATCAATGGTCTACTGATATGCTGGTCGAAGAAGTGCGTTCTGTGAAATCTCTGGGAATAGGGGGGATCATTCTCTTTGGCATACCTGAAAGGAAGGACGACCTCGCGACTTCGGCCTATGACGATCACGGCATCGTGCAAGAAGCAGTCCGCGCGCTGAAGCGGGAGGTCAAAGGCATTCTGGTGATCACGGATGTCTGCCTCTGCGAATACACGGCCAACGGCCACTGCGGGCTGGTTAAAGGTGATGAGATTCTCAACGATGAAAGCCTGGAATTGCTGTCCAAGGCCGCGCTTTCCCAGGCAAAAGCGGGCGCCGATATGGTAGCTCCTTCGGACATGATGGATGGAAGAGTCGGAGCGATTCGCGCAGTCCTGGATAGGAACGGCTATCAGAATATTCCGATTCTTTCCTATGCGGTGAAGTACGCCTCGGCATATTACGGACCATTCCGTGAAGCCGCGCAATCCGCTCCGGCATTTGGAGACCGCCGCAGCCATCAAATGGATCCTGCCAACGCGCGCGAAGCTTTGAAAGAGGTTGCTCTCGACATCGAAGAAGGCGCGGATATATTGATGGTGAAACCTGCGGGACCGTACCTGGATATCATACGAATGATCCGCGACCGCTATCCGCATCCCTTGGCTGCCTACCAGGTAAGCGGCGAATATTCCGCGCTGACTGCGGCGGGGCAATTAGGATGGCTGGACCTCCCGCGCACAATGCTTGAGTCCCTGATTGGAATTCGCCGCGCCGGCGCGGATGTGATTCTCACATATTTTGCAAAAGAAGCGGCCAAACTTTTAGGATAACGGGGATCACGAGTATTTATAAGCAAGGATGGAGTTACGCCGGTGAATGAACGATCGAAAAAGCTTTTTGCCCGGGCGCAGGAAAGGATACCCGGGGGTGTCAACAGTCCGGTGCGCGCGTTTCGCAGCGTCGGCGGAGAACCCCGCTTTATGAAATCCGGTA
>JBBISO010000253.1:3148-3631 GCA_037441325.1 Acidobacteriota bacterium
TTTTGATGTGGACGGGCGTTCGTATATAGATTACGTGGGATCCTGGGGACCTTTGATCCTGGGGCATTGTCCGGCAAAAGTGCAGGCTGCGCTTCGGAATCAGATCCGGCTGGGCACCAGCTTCGGAGCCCCGACCGAAAATGAGGTGGTCCTCGCCGAAATGATCGCCGAGGCTTGTCCGTCCATCGAGAAAGTCCGGCTGGTGAATTCGGGGACGGAAGCGACCATGAGCGCCATACGTCTGGCAAGAGCCTTCACAGGCCGAAACAAAATCATTAAATTCGACGGTTGCTACCACGGGCACGCGGGCAGCCTTTTGGTAAAGGCCGGATCGGGGATCGCAACCTTTGGCCTGCCCGACAGCCCTGGTGTTCAGCCGCAGGATTCCAGCTCCACCATTTCCGTAAGGTTTAATGACAGCGAAAGGGTTGCGCGCGTGCTGGAAGCCAATCGCGCGCAAATCGCGGCAGTCATCGTTGAGCC
>JBBISO010000253.1:3641-4374 GCA_037441325.1 Acidobacteriota bacterium
GGTCGCGGGCAATATGGGGACCGTTTTGCCGGCAAAGGGTTATTTGCAGCGCCTGCGCAAGCTTACCCGGGAGCACGGCGTCCTGCTGATTTTTGACGAAGTAATGACCGGATTCCGCCTTTCTTACGGCGGAGCTCAGGAAATGCTGAAAATAAAGCCCGACCTGACCTGCCTGGGGAAAATCATCGGAGGTGGACTTCCGGTTGGAGCCTACGGAGGCCACCGAGAGATTATGAAGTGGGTGGCGCCCGAAGGACCTGTATATCAAGCGGGGACCTTATCCGGAAATCCGCTGGCTGTCGCGGCGGGAATTGCCGCGTTGAAAGCGCTGAAGCAGACGGGAACTTACGAGAAACTCGAACGGATGGCAGTCGAACTGGTTTCCGGGTTGCGCCAAGCTGCCGAGAATATAGGAATTCCTGTACAGGTTAATTCTGCGGGCTCGATGTTTACGGTCTTTTTCACTTCTTCGCCGGTGATCGATTTTCAAACTGCCAAGACAAGCGATACGGATCGGTACGGGAAGTTTTTCCGCGCGCTTCTGGATCGTGGGATTTACTTTGCTCCCTCGCAGTTCGAAGCCTGTTTTTTGTCTCTGGCGCACACAAAGAGCGATATCAAGGCAACGCTGCGGGCTGCGCGGGAAGCTTTTTTGGCGGTCAATACCCAGGAGCAATCCTAGTATTACTATGTTAAGTAGAATCGAAGAAAATTCCCTCAAATTTAGTTTGGC
>JBBISO010000254.1:0-3739 GCA_037441325.1 Acidobacteriota bacterium
AGGAAGTTGAGCGGTTGCGGGCGGCGATTCGGAATTCCCGGCTTGAGTCTGACTGACTCCGCAAGGCTGATTCGTTTTGAAATTAAGAGGATATCAGGATCAAAGCTCGGCAAGCCTGCAGCGGCTCTGTAAAAACGTTTTGCAGGCTGACTCGCCGGTGTTCCGGGATATGGAGATTGTAGCTTCTTTTTATCCCTACATCGGGCTGACGCACACGATTCGCCGCAAAAAGAACAAATGGCTGGTCCGAATCAGCGATCATTGCCGCAACGCCCCGCCGTCCGTTTTGGAAGCTATCGTAACGATTCTGGCGTGCAAAGTATTGCGCAAGCAGCCCAGCAGGCAAGCAGTGGAAGCCTATGAGATGTTCCGCGAGCATCCGCACACCGCGGACATCGTGCGCGCGCGGCGGCTGCTGAGAGGCCGAAAGGCCATCGGCGGATATGAGGGGAAGCACCACTCCCTGCGGGAAATCTACCGTGAGATAAACGGACGCTACTTCCATAATCAAGTTGAAATCCGGGCGATCGGATGGGGCATGCGCCCAAGCCGAAGCCGTCTGGGGCATTATGATCCGGTGCATCATACCATTACCTTGAGTCCGGTGCTTGACTCGCCGGCAATCCCCAGGTATGTAACATGCTACATCGTCTACCATGAAATGCTTCACGCTGTGTTTGAGGGCGCATCCGCCGCCGGCCCGAAACGGCTACATCCGCCCGAATTTCGTCGCGCCGAGCGCGCCTACCCCGATTATGCCCGCGCCAAAAGGTTTCTCAGCGAGTTTTGTCGGCAGCGGCGGGGAAATATGATATAAAGCCGGTCACCCATGAAGGTTGAAGTATTATGAAATGTGCTTTATGCGGCCGAAAGAGAGCAAAGAGATCTTGTCCCGCCGGGAAATCATTGATCTGCGCCCCGTGTTGCGGGGAGAAGCGCATCCTTGCGATCAATTGTCCCGAGAGCTGCGCCTATTTGAAATCCGGACGCGAGAAGGACCTTGAAGATCACGCGAAACGCATCCGCAACCTGGACCAGGGCTCTCGGGAAAGAAATCAACGGGTCCTCCAGAATCACCGGAACGTAGTAGCTTATCTGGAATATCAACTTTCGCGCGCACGCCTTCTATCTCGCGATTTGGCGGATAAAGATGTCGCCCAAGCGGTCGACATTCTCCTCGAGAACTATCGGACGGAAGATAAGGGGATCCTTTATGAGAGGACTTCCAATGATCTTCGGGTCGATGCACTTCGGCGCGAATTAAGGAAAATCATTGAATCCTTCCGGAATCCGGAAGGGGAGAAAAACAAGGGAATCGTGGATCCTAAGAACTCCAGGCTGCCGCTCAGTGCCGCCATCGACTGCCTTGAATTTATTCGATCGATGATCGGCGCATACGAGGAGCGGCCATCTTCCGCCATCGGCTATCTTGAATTTCTGGCCCGCGCGATGCCGCGTGAGAAAGAACGCAGTTCCTTGATCATGCCTTAGTTCCGGTATCTGCAATTACCAACTCCAGCATTTAGTGAGAACGGTGATGCGCAACCGATATAAATGTGATCCTGAAATCTTGATCGGGGCAGTCCGCGATTTCCGAAACAAAAACATCATCGTTCTGGGGGACCTGATGCTGGATCGGTTTATTTGGGGATCGGTTTCCCGCATCAGTCCGGAAGCCCCGGTCCCCGTAGTGGAAGTCAAGACCGAGACCACATGCTTAGGCGGCGCGGCCAATGTGGCCGGCAATATTCACAGCCTGGGAGGCGCGCCGATACCTTTGGGGGTTTTGGGCGACGATTTCGAGGGGAGACGCCTGCGGGAGGAATTCAGGGCCATCGGGTCGCCGGTCAGCGGCCTGATTGTGGATAAAAACCGGCCCACCAGCATCAAAACCCGAATCATCGCGCACCACCAGCAGGTATGCCGCGCGGATCGCGAAGACCGTTCCCCGATTTCGGTCTCTGTTCTCGCTCGCGTTGCGGAGAGATTCAAGGCAGCGCTCCCTTCTGCGAACGCCATCATTGTCTCGGATTACGCCAAAGGATTGATCTCGCCCCCTCTGCTCAGGAAAACGCTGCCTCCGGCCAGGGCCGCCCGCAAGATAATTTGTGTGGATCCCAAAATAACAAACTTTGCCGTTTACAAACCGGCTACCGTGATCACTCCGAATTCACAGGAAGCGGAGCGCGCCTCCGGCATCCCCGTTTCCGGAACCGCCGATCTGGTCCGGGCCGGGAAGAAGATCCTCCGGGAATCGGGCATCGAACATCTTTTAATAACCCGCGGGGAGGAGGGAATGGTGCTGTTCGAGCGCAATTCAGGGGTGACTTACATTCCGACGGTTGCCCGGGAAGTATTCGATGTCACGGGGGCCGGGGATACGGTTATTGCCTCGCTCGCTTTGGGTTTGGCCGCAGGACTTTCCATTTTGCCGGCGGCCGTTCTTTCCAATATCGCGGCAGGGATTGTAGTGGGGAAGCTGGGCACTGCCACCGTATCTCCCGACGAATTGATCGCCGCCATTCGAGGCATGTGACCGCAAGTCAGCATTGCAGATTTTATGGGAACCGAGGTTGGTACGATCCTGCGGCCGGCTATTGCAGGGTTCCGGCTGCGCCCGCGCAACGGAAAACCCGTGAAAAACGCAGGCTAAATTTTTCCCGTCCGGGACAAAAGGCGCTCGCATGCTTCGATGACCTGGGGAACCGTGATCTCGAGAATGCACTTCGGCGCTCCGAAGGCGTCACACGTGTAACCCGGACATGGCATACACGGAAGCTGGGAACTAACGGCCTCATAGTCACCCCTCCATGGGCGCCATGCTTGGAAATCGGAAGACCCCCAGATAACCACCACCGGCTTTTGCAGCGCTGAAGCCGCATGGGTCGGGCCGCTGTCGTTCCCGATAAAGAGGCAGCATCCGTCGATCAGGGCGAAAAGGTCTTCAAGCTGCAGATCAGACCAGTATAGATGGGCGCCGGCAGCCGTTTTTCTAACCTCCTGCAGATCAGAGACTTCGTGAGGCGCCGCCGTGTATATGATGGGAATTGCGTGCCGCCTGAATAGTTGGTCCCCCAGTTCGGCGAACTTCATTGCGCTCCATTGTTTCGTTTCCAGGGTCGCGGTGGGCTGCACGAGAATGTAATCGCCGATGCCTGCCCTTGCCAAACGGTCCTGAATCCGCCTTCTGGCTTCCGGATCGACGTGGATAAAGCCGCATGCCTCCGCGGCAATAGGAAGGTCGAGCCACCGCATCAGGCTGAGTTGATGCTCCACAGTGTGGAGCGGCGAGCGCTGCCAGATTTCTGCGGAGGAGGGTATCCGCGCCGTATAAAGCCAAGCCCAGCGATGGCTTCTCTGGCCGATCCTTGTTTGCGCGCGCGCACTGGCCATAAAAAACATCGACGTGGTCCCGCCATGCAAGTTCAATGCGGCTGCATAGTGCCGCTTTCGGATCTCGGCCGCCGCGCGCAGGCGCGTCCAGCCGGAAATTGAGGGCAGGTTGCGGGCGCGCAACGCTATAACCTCGTGAATGGCCGGATGAAGGTTGAATACGGGGGCGTAGGGAGCTTCGATCAGAACGTCCAGCTGCAGGTCCGGCCGCCATTCATGAAGCGCTTCCACCAGCGGCAGTGTTAGGATGGCGTCGCCCAGAGACCGCAGGCGAATTAAAAGAATGTTTGGGATATTGTGCAGCGTCCGGCGCAATGAGTCGGCCTGAGGACGCATACTGAGGACA
>JBBISO010000254.1:3749-4349 GCA_037441325.1 Acidobacteriota bacterium
CTGAGCAGGACAGGCCGGAGAGGAGATGGCCCGCTCGTCCTGATCTTTCGGATCACGGGCCGATCCCGGATCCGTGGGCCTAATCTTCCTCAATCTTGGCCTCATCTATCAGCATCACCGGGATGTCATCGCGGATGGGATAGACGCGGTGGCACTTGATGCATTTCAGTCCACTGCCATCGGGAGTGAGCCGAACTTCCTCCTTGCACAGGGGACAGGCGAGAATATCGAGAAGCTCTTTACTGATTGCCATTAGTTCCTCCCAGCCGGTTGTTTCATGGTCGGGTTCCCAGCACGAGCTTGCTTTCTGTTCCGGAGAAGAGGCGCCGGATATTTTGGTGGTGCTTCGCAATGATCAGCAGCGCTCCGATCGAGCCGCAGAGCAACACGGGAAACGGGGCGCCGTAAACATAAGCCCAGAATGGAAAGAGTCCGGTAGCTCCCATGGAGGATAACGAAATATACCGGGTCAAAATGAGGATGAGCGCAAAAAAGCCAAGAACCGTCAATACAGCGGCCGGTGAAAGCGCGAGGTAGGCTCCGCATCCCGTGGCGACTCCTTTTCCTCCTTTGAATCGAAGCCAAACGGTGAAAATGTGG
>JBBISO010000255.1:0-4346 GCA_037441325.1 Acidobacteriota bacterium
AACTCGGCCTTCAGATAGTCAAAAGCTTCATAGGGATCATCGCAATAATGGATCAAATCCCGATCCTGGGGCGAGATTGTTCCCCAGCGCACCATGGCATCGAGATTCAGCACCTGCTTCCAGTATTCAGAGCCGTAGATCAGTACCGGCATTTTTTTGGTGTACTTCCGCGTCTGGACCAGCGTCAATACTTCAAAGGCCTCATCCAATGTTCCGAAGCCGCCGGGGAAAACAACCAGGGCTAGTGCGGGATAGACAAACCAGAACTTGCGCATAAAAAAGTAATGAAATTCGAAGGTCAGTTCTTTCGATACATAGGGATTGATTTCCTGTTCCATAGGAAGACTGATGGATAGGCCGATAGACTGTCCCCCGGCCTCCCGGGCGCCGCGATTGGCGGCTTCCATGATCCCCGGTCCGCCGCCGGAGCAGATCATCAGACGTTTGAGCCCTCCATCCAGAGTCTTAGCCCAGCGGACGATCAGGCGGGCCAGCGTGGAAGCATCCTCGTAATAGCGCGATAGAAAAACCGCTCTTTCCGCCAACTCGATCTCCTCGCCGGCCGGCTCGTTTTCGCCGGTTTCCGACCAAAGCTGTGCTTTCAGCCCGGCAAGCCGTCTTTCACTTTCCTCGCGGGGCACGATGCGCGCCGAGCCGAAAAACACAATCGTATCTTCGACGCGCTCCCTTTTCAGCCTGCTCGCAGGTTCCAGATATTCGCTGAGAATCCGCACCACGCGGGCCTCTTCGCTGTGCAAAAATTCTGAACTCTGATAGGCCTTGGGCGGCCGCTTAGGATTCAATTCCATTTAGATATCTCCATAATCAATCCGAATATTAAATGTCCAAATAAGGATCGGAAACTCCCGGCATTTCTCGCAACTTTTCATGGGCAACGGCGCATGCGGCCCGCTTAAAAGCCGATTTGGTTAATGACAGATTTACCGTTATTACCCGATCCTCGCGTGATGGTTGATCGGTCCGGCGCCTTTACCCAGTCCCGGATTGGTTTCGATGGCCCGGAGTATAAATTTTTTCGCAATATCCACCGCCTCGGGCAGCTTGCGCCCCTTTGCCAATTCGGCTGTAATGCATGCAGAATAAGTGCAGCCTGTTCCATGCGTGTGCGGAGTATCGATTCGCGGCGCCCGGAAGTAATAATTTTCACCCCGCCAGTAAAGCAGATCCACAGCTTCGCCCTTAAGGTGCCCGCCCTTGACCAAAACTGCCGCCGGTCCCATTGATGCGATTCTGACAGCTGCTTCTTCCATGCAGGCCAGATCGCCCACCGGCATCCCGGCTAATATGCCTGCTTCATGCAGATTTGGGGTAACCAAAAACGCATATGGGAACAGAAAATCAACCATGGCCGCACGAGCCGGCTCCGTGAGAAGCGGGTGTCCATGCTTGCCGGCCATCACCGGATCCACCACAAGGGGGAATTTGAATGTCCGGGCTTCATCGCCGATAAGCCTGACAATCTCAACATCCCCCAGCGCTCCCGTCTTCGCCGCGTCGGGTGGAATATCTTCAAGCACTGCACGGAGCTGAGCCGCCACAATTTGCGGAGAAAGGATTTCAACAGCGCTGAACTTTTGTGTATTTTGCGCCGTAATCAACGTGATAACGCAGGCGCCGTAAACGCCCATTTGATGAAAGGTTTTCAGGTCGGCCTGAATCCCGGCTCCGCCGGAAGGATCGGAACCTGCTATGGTAAGGGAGACAAAGGTCATAAAAGCCGTCCGTTTTCTACGATTTCGGCCACAGGTGACATAAGGATTATTATTCTATCAGAATCGCTTTTTATTTTTCCTCCAAAGTAAAAGGACACTATCTCGCATTTCTCACCAGGTTTCGTAGCGAGGCGTCGCAGACGGGAGTGGATACAAGGCACGCGACATGTGGGGGCGGGTCTCCAGACCCGCCCAGGATGGCTGCTGGAGAGCTGTCCTCCCGGATGTGCCGCCCCAGTGGAAACCTTGTGAGAAATGCGGACTATTGACAAATCAATCATACGTATGATTTATACATACGTATGATTGATACCAAAAGTAAAATTCTGGACACGGCGGAATCGCTGTTTGGAAAATGCGGTTACGCCGCCACATCCCTGCGACATATAATCTCGGAAGCCGGCGTCAATCTGGCCGCAATCCACTATCACTTTGGATCAAAACAGGATCTGCTGGACCAAGTTATTCTGCGCAAAGTGAGGCCTATAAACAAGCGGCGCCTGGAATTGTTGGACCAGTTTGAAGCGGAAGCTGCCCCTGGGCCGGTCTGCATTGAGAAAATTCTGGAGGCATTTATCATGCCCGTGATGCTGAGCGACAGGAGTCCGGAGTTCCTCAAACTGATGGGAAGGATTCACGCAGAAGGACTGATGCCGGAAATCGCCCGGCGGCACTTCCACTTGATGATGGAGAGATTCTTTACCGCTATTCGCCAGGCAATGCCGGAAATGCCACAGGAAGAACTGGAATGGAACGTCCATTTCACGCTTGGCGCCATGGCGCACATGCTTTCCGTTCAGCCGGTAGTTTTTGCGGAATCCCCGTCAAAACCGTCCTTTAAAGTTGCCTGGCAACTGGTGGCATTCGCCAGCAGCGGCTTCCGTGCGGCAACGGACCCAGAAAAAGAGATTGAGGTGAACCGATGAGGCTCAAATGGATGATCATTTTTTTCCTTTCATCATTCGGAATGGCTGCCGGTCAGACCGAGGAACGCGGCTTTCTCACCCTCAGTCTGAAGCGCGCCGTGCAGCTTGCCATTTCGCCCGAGGGAAATGCTCAAATTCAATTGTCGGCCGAAGCCCTGAAGCAGGCCCGGGCGCGTTCCTCACAGGCCCGGGCGGCGCTTCTTCCGGACCTGTCGTCCTCCCTGACTTACCGCAATCAGACTCTGAACCTTAGAGCAAATGGTTTGCTATTCGAAATACCGACGGTACCGGGATTATCGTTTTCCTTTCCTTCACTGGTGGGCCCTTTCACGGTCATGGACGCCCGTCTTTCCGGAACACAAAGCATCTTTGACTTCAGCTCGATAAGGCGATTTCAGGCAGCGCGCGCAGGCATTTCAGCCGCTGGATCGGACCTGGAAACCATGGAAGAGCAGGTGGCCGCCCAAGTGGCCCGCGCTTATCTTGCCGCCATCCGGGCCGATACCGATGTCGAGACCGCTCGAGCGAATATAACTCTCTCTCAAGCGGTTCTGGCTCAGGCTGAAAGTCAGAAAACTGCGGGTACAGGCACCGGGATTGAGATCACCCGCGCCAAGGTGCAGCTGGCCAATGACCAGCAGCGGCTCCTGGTCGCCGAAAACACTCGCCGCCGCGCACACTTGCAGCTTCTGAGCGCGATGGACTTGCGCCTTGACATCGAGCTTGAGCTTACGGACCGGCTTGGTTATGTGCCGATGGATGCTATGACTCTGGAACAGGCAAAAACCCTGGCGCTTGCGGAGAGGCCCGACTTCAAAGCGCAAAAAGCGCGCGAAAACAGCGCCCGCCTGGCAGCAAGCGCAACCAAATTGGAACGTCTGCCTTCGCTCTCCGCCTTCGGAGACTACGGATCTATTGGCTCAGGGCTGGATAATGCGCTTCCCATCCGAACTTACGGCGTTTCCCTCCGGCTTCCCATTTTTGACGGCGGGCGCCGTGATGCCCGGAGGGCCGAATCAGCCTCCCAGTACCGCGCTGAATTAGTGCGGACCAAAGACCTTGAAGAGCAGATCGAACTTGATATCCGCCTTGCGCTGGACGCCCTGCGCTCCGCTGAACAGCAGGTTAAAGTAGCGCGGATCGGGCTGGAATTGTCTGAGAATGAACTGGCGCAGGCGCGCCGGCGCTATGAAGCCGGAGTCGCCTACGGCCTGGAAGTGACCGACGCGCAGACGCGTCTGGAGCGCGCACGCGATAATCAGACGGAAGCGCTCTATAATTACAATGTGGCGCGCATTGACCTGGATAAAGCCATGGGCCGGGTGAGGCAAAGCGTGCACTAAGGGCGGTTGCAGTTGGAGACGGCTTCTCCGGAGCCGACCCGGCGGCCGATCGGACGTAGGCAGTATAAAATCAAGGATCCGCTGCACGAGTGGAGAGCAAATCGGATGCGAAAAAAAATCATTTTGTTGTTTGTGCTTGCGCTGGCCGCAGCCGCAGTTTCAACTTATTATTTCCGGCAGTCCCGCCAGAAAACCGGCTCCGCAATTCTGGTCTCAGGGAATATCGAGCTGACTGAGGTAAATATTGCCTTTAAGACCTCAGGGCGGCTCATTGAACGGACTGTCGATGAGGGAAACACCGTGAAAAAGGGGCAGGTAATCGCCCGTCTCGACAGCGATCAATT
>JBBISO010000256.1:0-4261 GCA_037441325.1 Acidobacteriota bacterium
CCAAGTGGCTAAGGGGGAGGTCTGCAAAACCTTTATGCAGCGGTTCGAGTCCGCTCGGCGCCTCCAATGAAATCCGCCGCGCGCCACCATTTCCCAAAAGATTCCTCCTGCCGCAGCAAATCCAGGCATATCTGCAGCGTTGTCGCACTTCTCAATGTGCCGGTGAGCATATCTCTCCTGAAGCATCTCCCCAGGCGTCCGTCCGACCTGCACTTGGATTGACGCGGCTATCGACTGCTGTCTCCAGATTCCGGAGCAGAGCGGCGAAAATGACCATATCGCTGGAAGACGCCGCCGTCACGCAAGCGGGAGATGATTTCGCCGTGCCGCCCGACTAAAATGGTGACAATACTCCATTATTCTGCGATTATCGCGAAGGGACTCTCTTGGAATAATTGTGGCGTTGCGCCGCGAAGCCATTTGTGATCCTTTTGCCTGCCGGAGGGAATTCATGCGAGAGGTTTCGGGGTTGGAAGTATTTTTCAAGCCTAAAAGCGTGGCGATTGTCGGAGCATCTTCGGATCCCAAAAAACCGGGGAACACGGCGCTTAAAAACCTTGTATCCATGGGCTACCAAGGAAAAATCTTTCCCATCAATCCCCGTGAAGATTCCATCCTTGGTTTTCCCTGCTTCAAAAGCCTGCTGGACATTCCGGAAGCTGTGGAAATCTGCGTTTTGTTGGTGTCCGCAGAGTTGACCATGCAGGTTGCCGGGGAACTCGTGCAAAGGAAAAGCCGATTCAACGATGTTTTGGGAGCCGTCTGTATGTCGGCGGGTTTCGCCGAGCTAAACACCCTCGACGCAAGGCAACGCGAGAAGCAACTCGTTCAGACCCTAAGGTCCGCCTCGATCAGGCTCATTGGCCCAAACTGCCTGGGAATTATGGACACCCACAGCGGATTCAACACCAACTTCGATATTCCGGCCTATCCCAAAGGGGGAGTCAGCATCCTGACGCAGAGCGGGGCATTTGCCAATTCGTGCCTGTTCTGGGCGGAGGGCCTGCGCCTGCTCGGCCTGAGCAAATATGCGTCCATCGGCAACATGGCCGATGTCGGCATGGCGGAGCTGCTGGCGCTTCTGAAAGATGACGAGACGACCAGGGTCATCGCCATATACCTGGAAGGTCTGCCCGATCCGCGGGAATTTTTCCGGATCGCCCGCGAAGTCAGCGCGGTCAAACCCATCGTCGTTATCAAAACCGGCGCCAGCGATTCCGGTTCGAACGCCGCGCTGTTTCATACTTCATCGGTCACCGGCGCGGATGCGATTTATGACGGAGCGTTCAAACAGGCGGGCGTGCTGCGCGCCAGAGGCGTTCTTGAGTTTTTTGAGACGTTGAGAGCTTTCGCTAAGCAGCCGGTTCCCAGGGGGAACCGCGTTGGCGTGCTGACTCACATGGGCGGGCCGGGGACCATCTGCATCGATGAGATTTCAGCCACGCGAATTCTGCAACTGGCGCAATTCTCGCCCGAGACCCTTGATGCCCTTAAGAGCGTCTGCGCGCCGATGGCCAATATCGGCCACCCCGACGGTTACGTGGACTTGACCGCCGCGCACCACGAAAAACTCCATAACCAAGTGCTCGGCATTATGTTCCGGGATGAGAACGTGGATATAGTCCTGCAGACGCTCGCTCCGAGCGCATTCATCGATCAGAAGCTTATCGTCAAGGAAATCGCCGACGCCTATGAGTCCCAGAAAGAGCCCAAAAAGACTTTCCTGAACGCGATAACCTTCGGCCGTTTCGCGCAGAATGTGAGAGAAGGGCTCGAGAGTGCGAGCCTCCCGACTTTCGAATATCCCGACATCCTCGCCAGGGTTGCCGGAAACATGTCAAGTTATGCGGAATTCCGTAAAGCGGCGGGGGCGGAATTGGAAGAAATAAAGACCGCTGAGCGAGAATATCGCCGCTATCGCTCGCCCTCCGCTGATCTGATCGCCTCGGCATCCAGGAAGGGACGAGTCGATCTGCTTGAATCCGAAGCTTATGAGATATGCGGCCAATATGAGATCGCCGTGCCGCCTTTCCAGCTCGCCGATACGCCGGCAGGCGCAATCACCTGCGCGAAGGAAATTGGATATCCGGTCGCGCTGAAGGTTGTGTCCGAAGAGATCCTGCCCAAGACGGATGTCGGCGGCCTGATGCTCGGGCTGCGTTCCGATGCCGCCGTGGAAGAAGCCTGCGCTAATCTTGCCGGAAAAGTTGCCAAAGCTATTCCGAATGCACGCCCGTTCAAATTTCTTATCCGGAAAATGATGCCGGTCTCCGCCGAGCTGGTCCTGGGCGCCGTCCGGGATAAAGCATTCGGCCCCACCGTCATGTTCGGGCTTGGCGGGATTTGCCAAGAAGCCTTGAAACTTGTGGGCTTCCGCCTTTTGCCTCTCGGAATCCGGGAGGCGAAACGACTGATCGTACAGACTCTGCCGGATGCTCTTATTAAAGTTAAAGGCTTCCGGGGAAAACCGGCGATTGACCTGGATTCGATAGCCAAAACTCTGGTTTCGCTCGGACGCCTTCTGGAGGAACAACCACAGGTTGAAGAAGTGGATCTCAATCCGGTCCTTCCCTATGAGGACGGCTGCGTGGCGGTGGACGCAAACATTACCATTTCAAAAAGCCGCTGAATGCAGACGCGCCAGGATTCCGGCTTTCCGCCGGGCGAAACAAAAGGGGGAGCCAGTGAGATTAAATGAAGAGGAATTGCTGCGATACAACCGGCAAATAATTATCCCGGAGATCGGGGAAGAAGGTCAGCAGAAAATCAAAAACGCAAAAGTCTTTGTGGGCGGCATCGGCGGATTGGGCTCCATTTCCTCGTACTATCTGGCAGCGGCCGGGATCGGATATCTGAAAATCGTTGATAAGGATAAGGTCGATTACAGCAACCTGAACCGGCAGATCATCCACTGGACCACCGACATCGGCGCGTGGAAAGCGGATTCCGGCTCCCGGAAGCTCCAGCAGCTTAATCCCCACTGCACCATCGATGCGGTCCAGGCAGAGATTACCGAAGACAATTGTGTGGAGCTTATCGCGGATTGCGCCTTGATTGTGGATGCGATGGACAACATGAAAGGCAGGAGAATCCTAAACTCCGCATCGGTCAAACTCGGAATCCCCTATATTTACGGCGGTGTGCATTATCTTGATGGGATGGCGACCACGTTTATTCCGGGCAAAACGCCGTGCCTGGAATGCGTATTTCCCGGCGACCGCTCGGAAGCATCTTCACCTCCTCCGGGTATCCTTGGACCGGTGCCGGGAGTCATTTCATGCATCCAATCGATTGAAGCTATCAAGATCATCCTGGGTATGGAAGGGCTCCTGGCCGGCAGGCTGCTTAGCTTTTGCGGATATGACATGACGTTCAGAGAGTTCAAGATCGCCAAAAACCCCAAATGCCCGGTCTGCATGCCGATAGAGCAATGAGCGGCGGCGCGGCGATTCCCCAAGCGGCTTCCTGAGGATGAGAAGAACGCGCTGCTCTTGCGCGTGCTCGATGATGATCCCCAGCTTGGGACTGAATTGTGGATCAGGTTTGCGCGGCAGACACGGGCTAACAGTTTGCCGAACTCCGCTCAAGACCCAGGGAGCAGGCGGACGGTCGGCGAATTGCTCTCGGCCGCCGAATCGCTTACCGAGGAGAAAAGGCGCCGGGCCGCCGAAAAGGCTTCTGCCGAGAAAATGCGAATCGAAAGAGAGAGGGCAGCCGCCCGCGAAAAATATCTGGAAGACCTTGCGCAGAAGGCAGACAAGACCTGGCTGAAGGTCGAGGGCTTAATCTCCACAAAACAACCTGCCCGGTATGATGAAGCCGTCAAGTTGCTTGTCGACTTGCGTGATCTCGCGGCACGCCGGGGAAAGATTGAGGGTTTTCAATCACGCTATCGGGAACTCTGCCAAAGGCACGAAAAGAAGCCGAGCTTGCTTCGTAGGGTCAAAATTATGTCGGTGGCGGTCAGAAAATGGGCCAAAGTGGCGGCGGCGAACATCGCCCACTCGTTCAGTCAGGTTCTCCAATCGGGTGGTGATTCCTCAACAATGCGCTTCTCAGTCGGCTGAAGGTCTATTGAATCATTCACGGAATATGCTGCCAAAGGTCCTTCAGCATATAGAGCTTTCCCAGAGTCATTTGTTTGAATGTAATGGCCGAATCCATGGGGATATAATTGAATCGATATTGGGCGAAGAAAAGCGCATTTGGTTTCGGCAACTATAATTGGCCCCTTTTCGGAACTTTATTTTGGCCCCACCTA
>JBBISO010000257.1:0-4248 GCA_037441325.1 Acidobacteriota bacterium
CGGGCGGCGAAATGCAGCAGCCATGCCCGGATATGCCGCCCCAGCAAAAACCTTGTGAGAAATGCGGGCTATCGCGGTTGTAACCAAACCTGAAAAGGCGGCGCATAATGACCAAATATTCGTCCGTGTTCGAATGCCAGCACTGCGGTTACTCATCGGCAAAATGGCTGGGGCGTTGTCCGGATTGCGGCAGTTGGAATTCATTCGTGGAGGAGCGGCGAGCCAAGCCGGGAGAAGCGTCTTCTGCCCGCCTGGGGGCCGCCAAAGCGACGCGGCTGGCGGATGTATCCGCGGGAGCAAGCCCGCGGCTTGCAACGGGCCATTCCGAGTTTGATCGTGTGCTCGGCGGCGGGGTTGTGCCCGGCTCGCTGATTTTACTCGGAGGCGAACCCGGCGCCGGAAAATCAACCCTCCTTCTGCAGATCGCGCGCAACCTCCGGAACGAAGGCCGGCGGGTGCTTTATGCTTCCGGCGAAGAATCCGCTCAACAGATCAAGCTGCGGTCGGACAGGCTCGAGAACGGCGTGAAAATGGAAACGCCCGGCACGGACGGCGACATTTATCTCCTGGCGGAATCCAATGTGGAGCGCATCCTTTCGGCCGTGGACGACACCCAACCCGATGCGATTGTCGTGGACTCGGTCCAAACGGCATATTCCGAGGCGCTCGACTCCGCGCCGGGCAGCGTCAGCCAGGTGCGCCATGTTGCCGTGCAATTTCTCAATCTCGCGAAAAGCCGGAACCTGCCGGTTTTTCTTATCGGCCACGTGACCAAAGACGGAAGCATCGCGGGCCCAAAAGCGCTGGAACATATTGTGGATGCCGTTTTGTATTTTGAAGGAGAGCGGCATCAGAATCACCGCATTATCCGCGCGGCAAAGAACCGATTCGGCGCCGCAAACGAGGTTGGCATTTTCGAGATGACGTCCAGAGGTTTGATCCCCGCCCGGAATCCTTCCGGTTTTTTCCTGCTGGAAAAGGAAAGTATGTCCGCCGGGAGCGCGGTGGTGTGCGCGCTGGAGGGGACTCGTCCTTTACTGGTTGAGATCCAGGCGCTCGTGGTTGCCACCCAGTATGGGACGGCGCGCCGCGTCGCGGCCGGGATTGACTATAACCGGCTTTCGGTTCTGGTGGCAATGCTCGAAAAGAGGCTGGGCGTACAGATGGCGGGTTGCGATATTTATGTAAGCACGGCGGGAGGAATTGAGATCGAGGAGCCGGCTTCCGACCTGGGCATCTTTTCGGCGATTCTCAGCAGCTTACGCAATCGCCCGCTATCCCCCCACACCGTTTTGCTTGGCGAGCTCAGTCTCTCGGGGGATGCGCGCCCCATAAGCCAGGCGCAACTGCGCGTCCGCGAAGCGGCGGCGATGGGTTTTCAAAAATGCGTTTTGCCCGCAAGCAATCTTCCCCTGGCGGAGCCGATGGAAGGCATCGAGCTGGTGCCGATCAGGACTGTTGCCCAGGTATCGGATCTCCTTTTTCCGTAAGAACCGCCGCCGGCTGCGGCAAGTCCGGCTTCCCGGCAATCTTGTTCGCAGAAAAACTTATAAAAAGAACGCAGGTGTGGTAAATTCATTTGAAGTTTGGTTGTTTTTATCTGCCGGGTATTCCCTGGCTGGTTTTTAGACCGCCGGATGAAATCAAGGGAAGCTTCAGCCATGATCATAGGGTATCTTCCTTATATCAATTTGAGCATTGATGGATTTGGGTTCGGGCTCTTTCCTGTCATCCGGCAATTAATAATCTATTCCGTTGATATAAAGTGGATCATGCCCAAGGAGTCCATCCATGGATCTCTGGCTCATACGCGCACTTCTATTCGCGGCTATCCTGGTAAGCGGGTATTTCGTCCGCCCTTTCGGTACCGATATCCCTCTGACGATTTCGTTTAGCGCCGCGCTGGGAGTCATCATACTCCTGGCGGAATTTAGGATTCGCAGGCTTTCGCTCAAGACACTCCTGGGCGCCGCCATCGGCTCCATCCTGGGAATTATCGGTGCCAGCCTGATCAGCCTGGTTATCGGCCGCATGAATTTTGCCCAACCCCAGACCGAAACCTTCGTCCAGATTTTGATTCTGATATTTATGACCTATCTGGGATTGATTGCCGGCGCCAACAAAGGCGAGCATCTGGACCTGTCGGTGCTGGGCGGAATCTTCAGCGACGGCGCTGCACGAAAAATCTCCAAGGTGCTCGACACCAGCGTCATCATTGACGGCCGGGTGGCCGACATCTGTAAAACAGGCTTTCTGGAAGGGACACTCATTGTGCCTCATTTTGTGCTGCGCGAACTCCAACAGATTGCCGACAGCGCCGATTCCGCTAAACGCAACCGCGGCCGCCGCGGCCTTGACGTCCTGGAAAAAATAAAGGGGGCCCCCGGGGTCATCGTCCAGATCGTCGAAAAGGACTACCCGGATGTGAAGGAGGTGGATCTTAAGCTGATCGAGCTGGCCAAAGAGTTTGGAGCCAAGATCGTCACCAATGATTTCAATCTCAACAAGGTTTCACAGCTCCGGGGGGTGGAAGTGCTCAATATCAACGAGTTGGCAAACGCCCTCAAGCCCGTTGTTCTGCCCGGAGAGACCATGAAGGTTTTTATCCTCAAAGAGGGCAAGGAGTACAATCAGGGAGTCGCATATCTCGATGACGGCACCATGGTTGTTGTCGATAACGCCCGCCGGATGATCGGAAAGACGATTGCCACCCAAGTAACCTCCGTTTTGCAGACCACCGCGGGAAAAATGATCTTCGGGCGCTTCCCGGAAGAGGCGGAATCAGGGATGGGCACGCAGCTGCCCAAACAGGACCGACGCCTCTACGAAAAGCCCATCAATAACCACCGTGTCGGCGCAGAAGATGAGAAAGAGCGGATCAAGGGACGGTAATGAAGCAGCCTTCGAATCCGGTTTGAAGAATGGAAACCCGGGACGCACGCCTTGCCCCTCAGAATAGGGATGCATCCAAAATTTCGGGGCCTTTGAGAAAATTCGCAGCCGCAGCCGTCGTTGCCGCCGGGGGAACCGGAATACGCATGAATTCCGCGGTGCCGAAGCAATTCCTCGAGATCGCCGGCAAGCCGATCCTGCTCCATACCGTCGAGGGAGTTTCTTTAATCAATGAAGTGACTCAAATAGTCGTTGCTCTCCCCTTGGAATTTATTGGCGCCGCAAGTGAGATCCTTAACCGGCAGCCGACGCGCCTGAGGATCGAGTGCGTCCCCGGCGGCATGAACCGGCAGGAGTCGGTGCGATGCGGTGTCGCTCACGTCAGGCCCGGCGTGGACATCATCATGGTTCACGACGCGGTGCGGCCTCTTTGCGATCTTGAGACGATGAGACGCGTTCTGGATGCCGCGTGGAAAAAGGGCGCAGCGGTGCCCGGCCTTCCGGCAACGGAGACGATCCAGCGTGTCTCCCGCCGCGGGCGGGTGCTGTCGACTCCACCCCGCCGGGAGCTGTATGCGATCCAGACACCTCAAGCCTTTCGCGCCGACATTCTTAGATCAGCCCTCGATAGGGCCCATGAGGAGGGTTATTGGGGAACCGACGAATCTTCCATCGTGCGCTGGGCGGGGCATCCGGTTACCGTCGTCACCGGTTCGCCGGACAACATTAAAATCACCCGTCCGCTTGATCTGGATTTTGCCGAGTTGCTAATTAGGGAAAAGGACGGCGCCGCAATGAGCAAAGCTGAGCTTCATATTGGACATGGGATTGATTATCATCGTCTGAGGGAAGGGCGGAAGCTGATTCTCGGAGGAGTGGAATTGCCCTTCGATAAGGGGCTGGAAGGACACTCGGATGCGGATGCGCTTTCCCACGCCATTTGCGACGCCCTGCTGGGCGCTGCGGGACTGGGTGATATCGGCCGGCATTTTCCGGACACCGATCCCTCCAACCAAGACCGCTCCAGCCTGGAGTTCCTGCGGGAAGCGCGGCAGATGATCGAAAAAGAGGGTTGGAAGATCCGCAATGTCGACGCGACCCTGATCATGCAGCAACCCAAAGTGGGCCCTTTCGCGCGGAAAATGAGACAAAATATCGCAGAAAGCCTTGGTCTGGACGACGCCGCCGTGAACGTCAAAGCCACAACCACGGAGGGAATGAACGCCGAAGGCCGCGGGGAGGGGATTTCCGCCCAAGCGATCGCGCTTTTGGAGAAAAAATGACTTTGTGCGGACGGACCGCTAGCCCGCATTTCTCACAAGGTTTCGTAGCGAGGCGTCGCAGACGGGTGTGGAT
>JBBISO010000258.1:0-4247 GCA_037441325.1 Acidobacteriota bacterium
CAGGATATTTTCTGCTTGCATCGAACCGGGGCGGCTTGAGCATCCAGGAATGGACCTTGGGGATATCGAAGGCTTTCTGCGCCGGCAAGGCTGCGTTTAGTTGAGCCGGATCGATGAATCCGGTCGCGGCGACAGGATTCGTTTTCGGCCCTTGAGAAGAGGGAGCCCCATCGTACCAGAACTCCTCCGCCTGATTCATATCGAGAGCCGCCAGCAGGGAATCATTATGATGGGACAAAGCCGCGCACTGCGAGCCGTCAGTTCCAGTGGAAAAAATTTCCGCCGGCTGGTGCATGGAGGATCTGGTAAAGATCAATTTGCGTCCGTCGGGAGTAACGCGAATTTCTCCCACTGAATGCTCGGCGTATATCCGCTTGACATCATTTCCCGCCACCGAGACTTCGAATGCCGATCTGCGCCCGCGGTCTCCCGAGATGAAATAGAGTTTTTTTGAATCCGGAGCCCACGCAAAGGAGTCGACCCAGCGGTCGAAATTCGCGGTCAGGCTGCGGGTCTTTCCCGCGGCGCGGTCATAAAGCATTAATTGGAAACGGTCGGATTCATAGCCTGCGCGGAGTTGCGCCCGGTAGGCGATGAACCTGCCGTCGGGAGAATATTGCGGGGAGCCATCGTAAGCGGGATTCGATGTAATCTTATTGCTCTCGCCTGTGGCCAGGTTGGCCGCAAAAAGATCTGTGTTTGTCGAACGTTCTTCGTTCGGGCTGTGATTGGAGGAATAGCAGATTTCCTTGCCGTCGGGAGAGAACGCATAGTTGTCGGGGCCGCCCAGAGAGAAGGGAGGAGCATCGTAATCCCCCGGAGTCAAATCGCGCGGCGGCTGAGATCCGTCGGCAGGCGCAATCAGGATGTGGGTCCGCTTGCCGTCTTTCCACTTGTTCCAATGCCGGTACAAGAGGCGTGACGCAACATGCGCCTTTACCTTGGAATCATCGGCGGCCTTTTTGCGGGCCGCATTGCAGTCGAGCGCATATTGCGCGTCGCTACTATCGCAATCCGGATAGACTTCTGAAGTGAAAAGCAGATACTTCCCGTCCGGGCTATAGAGGACGCCGCCGGCTCCCGCCGCCAGCGAGGTTGCCTTTTTCGGCTCGCCGCCTTCCAGGGACAATGTGAAAATCTGGGAAGCGCCGTCGCGGCCGGAAACGAAAGCGATCTCCCGGCTGTTGGGATGCCAGCGCGCCCGCTCGTCACTTTTTGGGGACTGTGTGAGCCGCCGTGCTTCTCCGCCCGAAGCGGGAATGATCCAGATGTCCGAGTTCACAGTGTTATTCTCCTTGTCGGCCTCCGTTACCGTGTAAGTAATCCATCTGCCGTCCGGAGAGATTTGCGGATCAGCGACTCGTTGTATCTTCATTAAATCGTCGAAGGTGAGCGGCCGCTTTTCGGCCGCGTTAACTGTAATTAAGAAAGCGGAGAGTAGAAACCAGCAACAATGGCGCATATTGCCTCCCTATTCATAATGAAAAGGCCGGGATCTCGCCGAGTGAAACTCAATACAAATCGCGGTTCCAGCCCGATACTAAACGTACTGGAATATCCCTTGGTCCACCTGTTTAAGGAATGCTGTGTGATTCTACTATATCGGATTGCGCAACAGCCGGCAAAATCATGCTGAGGCGTAGAAATAAATAAACGGTAAATTTGTTCTATGCTGAGCGACAATAATTAATGCGCATTACCCAAAAAAGATATATGGCTGGACTCTTTTTGCACGGGAACGGCAGTAAACGTCGCCGGCGACCGTCCGGCCCTTGCCATCAGTAGATATGGCATCGGGCCCCTCGATGGGCAGGGGATGATCATATTGGATTTGGTGAGCATACTGACCAACCCGGAAGCCAACTCCCCAGCGGCTGTTTGGATTTGGGAAAAAGCGCAGGCCGGCCGCAATCCCATTTCCCGCGCCAAGTTCTATGCTGCCGGCCTCGAATCCCGTGTGGCTAAAACTCCCGAAGACCTCGATAATTGGCGGTTGTTTCACTTGGTCCGGCTGCTGGGCGGTTTCTTGCCCTCCGTGCGCTAGGAGCGGAGCCATCCAAAAGATTGCGCCAATAGTAAGCCTTTGCATTGTCTCTGCTCTCGTTTCATTTACTGGCGGAATGTGAAGGACCGATCCTGCATTTTCGCTTGAGAATGCAAAATTCGCGTCCGGAACGCCCAAAACAGTTTTTGGCTAATGAGTTGTAGTCCTTCCGCCAGTTATCGATGACCTGCCGGGCTTAATCCAAACTTTGAAACCAGCGCAAGTTCAAACCCTCGTTACCTAACCTGTCATTGAAACTCTCGATGAACGCGTTTTCCATGGGCCGTCCGGCAGCAATAAAGTCCAGGCAGATGCCACGCGTGAACGCCCAAGCGCTAAGATGCTTCGAGGTGAACTCTGTTCCATGCGCCGATGGCAAGCGCGGCCAGGGCCGTAAATTTTCGAGATTGACAGAGGTGTCAGCCTTCAGCGCTCAGCCTCCGAACAAACGCGCGCGCTTTATTTACAGCTCGTTTCGCAAACTTCTTTGCAAAATGCAAAGCAGTCACAGATAAAGAATCTATCCTTCAGAGCACTCTATAGAAGCGGATGACAACATCGTTCGGTCGGCGCTCTCCCGTACATATAAAGATTGAGCGCATAAGCCATTGAAGCTCCGGGGCTGCCGTTTCAAACTTGGGCACAGCACGGAAATAGATCTGCGACTGGTCGACTTCCTCGCCTGCATTGAGGCGCTTGATTATTTCGGGAGGGGCGTGCCGGATGCCGATGTTGGAAACGTAGATCAGATCCCCTTTGTCTGTTTGGAGCGTATAGCGGGCATCAACTTCCGTAAAACCATCCTGCCGGATGATTTGCCAATCCGCGCCCCCCGGAAGGAGTTTTCCCTTAATTTTCGGTCCTTCGAACGTACCTCCGAGAATGTCGATAATACGGCGCACCCCGTCGGGCACCTGCCCGATAACCGTGGGATCGGCGACTCTGGCGCGTACTTCAAATGCGAATTCCAGTTGCGGAGGTTTAGGCGGTTCCTGTGTGGAATACGTGGCCATAGGAAAAAGAACGCCAATGGGAAAAATCAACACAAAGGCTCTGCAAATCGCTTTTGGAATGGAGCTCCAATCATGGGAAATATTTTTCATATTTTGCATTCCTAATTTCATTGGCTAACGCGGTTTGACTTCTTACCGGTTTAATTCCCTATTTTTGCACAGCAGTGTATTGTCAGCCTACTCTTATTATGCGCCGCAGCGATTCCGCATCGGTTGGCGTAAGCACGCCAAAAGCTTCTACTTGAGTCTGATTGTGGAACCTCTTAGATTCGCGATGGCTTTTTAGAGGCGGCAAACGGACAGGATAATGATGGTTTGGACGGTTATGAGTCCCAAGAGCAGACACCTCTTCCTTTGAAGATTGGCGCTCCAGAAGGGCTTTGCGGGGTAAGCTCTGTGCGAGAGGTCATGGTGCACGGACTTGATTGTTCTTCACGCCATGTGGGTAGATTTCTGAGATAAAGATTCTGATCCAGAAGAGTTCGGTTTTACCCTTGCGGTATTCCGGCTTGAGGTTAAGGGTCAAAAAGGCATGGTAGAGGTTGAAGGCTATGAAGACAATCAAGTAAAGAGCTTCGATTGCGTCGGGATCATGCCTATAAACATGGTCGGCATGCCAACCGTTGACGAGTTCGTTGAAACCATAGTTCTCGATATCCCACCGGGCATGGCCCAGTCGAACGACCGACTCCCTATTTGCCAGGGATGGCGGGAGATTGGTGGCCCACATCCACTCGCTGGTTTCAAAAGTCAATTCTTTTGTCGCTTGGCGCTTCACATAACAGGTTTCCTGCGAGCGCACCACACGCATAGGGCTTGTTACCTGCGGCCATGTTGTCAGATCCTGCACATCCCACCAGAGGCATTCTCTCTTCCGATATCTTCCCTCATGCGGCTGATGGATTTTGCACAAGCCTAAGACATCTGCGTAAAGGTCTCTCCGTTCATCCTTCAGGACCACTAAAATGTATTTATGATGCGACCACAAGAAATTGATGAAGGGGGCTTCACAGTAAGCCGCGTCGGCCAAGACCACTTGGAATGCACGCGGGTAATCAATTAAAACCCGCGTCAGCAGGCGCATTGCTGTAGCCGCTTCATCTTCCCCCGGCCTTTGTGGTTCCATATCCAGGAGAAGCCGAAGTCGCCCGGCCAACAACATCAGAGTCACATTCCGATGGTAATACTGG
>JBBISO010000259.1:0-4231 GCA_037441325.1 Acidobacteriota bacterium
GTAGGAACCGCCCTTGCGGGCGGCCCCCCGCACAGATCCGTACGGGCGCGGCTAGCGCATACGGCTCCTACCTCGGATAAAGACGTCGAAGCGCTGTTCAGGCCAAGGATGTAGAATGCGGGCGGGTGGCAGCCACGCTTTTGCGAGTTCTTTCATACGATCCCATGTGAGACGGCTCTTCTGGCTTCGACGGCGCAGGGTCTTAAACCACAGCCGCGTGCATTGAGTTCGGAAGGAGCCCAATGCGGCCCAGTTTCCCGGCACGGCATGATAGGCAAAGTATCCCCGGATCACCGAGGTAAGCCAGTCGCGCTGCTCCAAAATGGAGTGATGCATCCGCTCTCGGAGTTCCGCTTTCACCTCATGAAGCTTTGCGGTTAGGCGCTTCCTCTGCGTAAGGCGACCGACCATGAACTTTCCTTTGAGATTCACACCACAGTAATGAGTGAACCCAAGAAAGTTAAAGGTTTCGGGTTTGCCCCTTCCATCAAAGCGCTTACAATCCCGGCGCGCAAATCGGCCGAAACGGATTAGGCGAGTCTTCTCGGGATGAAGTTCCAGCGAAAACTTTTGCAGTCGGTCTCGCAGAGCCTCTTTGAATCGTGATGCCTCGTCCTCGTATTGACAGCCCACAACAAAATCATCAGCCCAGCGAACGATGATCACATCACCTCTTGCTTGGCGTCTCCTCCACTGCTGCACCCAGAGATCGAGCACATAATGAAGGTAGATATTGGCCAGCAAGGGCGATATCGAGGCCCCTTGTGGGGACCCCTCTTCGCTCGCCTTCCATTCCCCATTCTCGATTACCCCGGCTTTTAACCACTTTTTGATCAACCGAAGCATCCGCTCATCTGCGATTCGATGCTCCAAAAATCTGATCATCCAATCGTGATTAATTGCATCGAAGTAGCCTCGAATGTCCGCATCCAAAATCCAGCTGATCTTCTTGAAACGAATTCCTATTGCCAGAGCATCCAGCGCAGCGTGCGCCCGGCGCCCCGGCCGGAATCCGTACGAGAATCCGAGAAAGTCCACCTCGTATATGGCATTGAGCACCTCGGTTACAGCTCGCTGGACGATTTTGTCCTCCAGGGCTGCAATCCCCAGCGGCCGTTGCCGACCGTCGGCTTTGGGTATGTACGCTCTGCGAGATGGTTTTGCTCGATACGCGCCCCGCTGCAATCTCGCGTGCAGATCTTGGACATTTCGCTCCAGATCGGCTTCGTATTGCTCCCGTGTTACGCCGTCCGTGCCCGGCGAAGCCTTCCTCTTGATCTTCAGGAACGCCTGCCTGAGCCGTTCTTCCGTGATATGGTGAAAGAGCGCAGTGAATCGCTGTCCCTTGTTTCTGATCGCTGCTTCACGTATGCGTTCCAGTGCATTTGGCGCGCTTTCCCGGCACTGCGTCCGGTGCGTGTTTAGCTGGCTCGCATTCTCCTTGGTCAACCCCCTTTCCTCCGCCGCCTCCGCCGCAGGTTGCCCTGCTTTGTTCGGCAGCTTCGCAGGTACTATGGGGTTGTCCGACTTCCCCTGCCCGTTCATTGCTGGATTGCGGCTATTAACCTTCCCAGCACGTCCTTTAGGGCCATCCTCAAAAGGAAGGCAAGGGATCTCCCGGTTCTCGCGCACGGAGTTTCCATACGTGCTGGAGGTCTTCGACCGCGCAGGGTTGCCTGTGCCCTCGCCTTTACGCGCACAAGCATGTTGCCTTCCGCTCAGGACAACGTCGTCGGCACCCTGTTTGCACCTATTATCGCGGCTCAATACTCCGCCCATATGTACCCCTGTCAACGCTTCACCTGTGTCCTTGCGGGCACCGGCACATGACTCGGGGCCACCGCGGCTGGCTGGGCCTTCGGTGTAAGCCTCTTTCATTCTCAACTCCATGCCGGTTTATCCCGGCGCTATCTGTCCTTTCGGCAAGACTGCATGACTCGCTTTAGCGGCCTCTGATATGTTTCGGCTGTCGGCGCATTCAGCGCCAGGAGGACAGCCGATGAAGCTTATTCCCTCTCGCAATAGCCAACTCTTAACGCCTGAAATCCAATCCGTCCGCCGGCGATTTGAACGCTGGCGCAGAAATAAAAAGCATCGTTCACCAATCCCCGAGGAGCTGTGGGCGTCCGCCGCAAATCTTGCGTCCGGTTATGGGCTTGCAAAGACGGCTCGGTCTCTTCGACTTAATTACTACTCTCTCAAAGAGCGAATCAAAACAGGCCGCCAGAAAGGATGTCGCGAGAGGAATGCGGATCCTGCATTTGTGGAGCTTATTCCGCAGCCCACCGCTGCCATATCCGAATGCACAATGGAACTGGAAGATCGGAGCGGCGCACGGATGCGGATCCACGTAAAAGGCGCGACAACGCCGAATCTCACGGATCTAAGCGACCGCTTCTGGAGGATGCGGCGATGATTCAGGTCTCTCCACAGATGCGCATCCTCGTGGCGGTGGCCCCGGCTGACTTCCGCTGCGGCATTGACGGTCTGGCCAGGATTTGCAGAGAGCACCTTCGAGAGAACCCTTTTTCCGGGGCGCTCTATGTATTTCGCAACCGACGCGGCACGGCCATTAAAATTTTGGCTTATGACTCGCAGGGATTTTGGCTTTGTCAAAAGCGTTTGTCGTCGGGGCGTTTTCGCTTCTGGCCGGTGGGCGGGACTGGGACATCGCGGCGCCTGGAGGCGTATGAACTGCAAGCGCTCATTGCCGCGGGCAACCCCGATGGTGTTCAGGCGGCTCCGGCGTGGCGTCGGGTGAGCCCGGCGGCATAATAAAATTGCAGATGGGACCTGCGTTCCGCATTCGCATTTGCTATGGTGCCAGGCATGGAAGAACTGCTCAAGTACCGCGGACGCGTTATTATTGCATCGGACATCGAGTCCATTCGCCGCCTGATCGCCGAAAATCCCGGAGCGAGCCGTCGGGCACTGTCCAAGATTCTGTGCGAGGCCTGGAACTGGCGCCAGTCCAACGGCGCCCTGCGCGACATGGTGTGCCGGGGACTGATGCTGAAACTTCACCGGGCAGGCTACATCGAACTGCCCGAGGTGCGCTATATCCCGCAAAACCCGCTCGCCGAGCGCGGGTCGCGGCGTGGCAAGCCAGCCCCGGTGCTTGCAGATCCAACACCCCTTGATGCAAGTCTCGCGTTTATCCGGCCGCTCGAGTTTTACCAAGTCCGGCGTACCGCAGAGGAGCGGCTCTTCAACAGTCTGCTCGACCGCTACCATTACCTTGGGTACACAAGGCCGGTTGGAGAAAATCTGAAATTTCTTGTCTACGCGCTGGGGCGACCGATTGCCTGTCTGGCGTGGTCTTCCGCGCCACGGCGCCTCGGCCCGCGAGATCGCTTCATAGGCTGGTCGGCCGAAGCCCGGCGCAACAACATCCGCTTTCTTGCTTACAACACGAGATTCCTGCTGCTGCCTTTCATCCGGGTTGAACATGCTGCGTCTCACATCCTCGGCCGGATGGCGTGGCTGTTGTCGCAGGAGTGGGAGCGCGTCTATGGTCACCCGGTCTACTATCTGGAAACCTTCGTTGACCCGCAGCGTTTCCGCGGCACCTGTTATCGGGCCGCCAATTGGATCTACCTCGGCCTCACAACGGGCCGGGGCAAGGATGCGCCGACCAAGAAGCCCAACCGTCCAGTTAAGGAAGTGCTGGGATACCCGCTCCGCAAAGACTTTCGTCGGCTACTCGGAGGCGAGCTGTCATAATGAGACCGAGCGAGCGGGTGGATATGAGCCAAGAGGAACTGGAAGCGCTTCTGGAGCGTGCGCGGACGGCGCCCCTGAGCGAAGAGGATTATGAGAAGCTCAAGGCAGTGGTAGCGACCCTCGTGCCCCTGACCGATCTGCTCGAGGACCGCAAGACGACGATTCAAAAGCTGCGGCAGATTCTATTCGGCGCCAGCACCGAGAAGACAAGCAACCTGGTCAAGGCGGGGGCGGAGCAATCCGCCACCAAGCCAGGGCAGATAGAAGGAGACCATGTTCCCCCTCGGGGCCTGGGAGGCGGGCAGGGACCGAAGTCGGTCGACAACCCCAAAGGGCACGGGCGCAACGGCGCCTTGTCCTACGTTGGGGCTGCCAAGATCAAAATCGGCCACGAGTCTCTCACGCCCGGCGATTGCTGCCCGAAATGCCAAAAGGGCAAGGTCTATGCGTCCGTAGCGCCTCGACGCCTGGTGCGCATCGTGGGCCAAGCGCCGCTCGGCGCGAAGGT
>JBBISO010000260.1:0-4193 GCA_037441325.1 Acidobacteriota bacterium
TGGGAATTCCCGTCCAGGTGGAAATTTGCATACATAATTTTTGCGTGAGCGGCCACGACAATGACGGACCTGGCGTTGCCGAAGTCGCGGGGCAGCTTGAAGGCCAGCGGAGCGATCTGATCGCGATACATCTTGCTGCGGCCAAGCTGGCTGTTATTTCTGGCCGCATCAAACTCGCTTTGAAGCGCCTGGAAGCGGTCAACGGATAGGGTTTTATACTTGTACGGGGGAATTTGCGAGGGGTCGACAACTCGGGGAACTCTATTGCGTCTGCGTCCCAAACCCCGCTGGAAATCCTGCGGCAGAAGCGCGGCCGCGAACATGGCTTTCTGCATCCACTCACGGCGGCTCCATTGCGGTCGGGGTTTGATCGATCGCGAAGATCGATGACAGGGATTCTTAAAATTCAAGGTATGCGCTCCTTTCGCGGCCGGGGATTTGAGTGAAATCGATTATTTATCCAATAATAGCCCGCTGTTTGATTCTCCAAATCTTTGATAGGTCATGAAAAGCCCAACTTGCCGGTCCGGCATTCGGTTTTGCGCCCATTAGCCCGCATTTCCCACAGCGTTTCGTAGCGAGCCGGCGCAAACGCCGTGGATACAAGGCGCGCGACATGTGCGGGCGGGTCTCCAGACCCGCCCCGAGGACGGCTCTGGAGAGACGTCCTCACATAAAGCGAAACGCGGTAGACATGCCCGGATGTGCCGCCGCAGCAACAGCCTTGTGAGAAATGCGAGTTAATGGCAATCCGATAAGAAAAATTCGAAACACACGTTACTTAATACGCTTTATTTCTTGTGTGTTTCAAAAATGTGAATTCTAATTTTGGCCGGCGCCGGGCCGCTGGTATTATCCACTTATGCGTACCATTATTCTTGTGCGCGGCAGCGGAGACGTGGGTTCTGCCGTCGCGCACGCGCTATTCAAAGCCGAATACGGAGTTGTCATTCATGACTCTACCCTGCCCAGCGTCACGCGGCGGAAGATGGCTTTCTGTGACGCCATTTTTAACGGCAGCGCCACCCTGGACGGTGTGACGGCCCGCCTTCTGGACAACATTTCAAAATTGGAGGCGGCGCTGGCGGCCCATAATCAGGTGCCGATAACCGTGCTGGATTTTTCTGAAATCTTCGCTGCCTTGCAGCCGAAGGTCATGGTGGACGCGCGGATGAGAAAGCACGAGCAGCCTGAAGTGCAAATTGCTCTGGCGCCGTTTACGGTGGGTCTGGGGCCGAATTTCATCGCCGGTGAAAACGTCCATGCCGCTATCGAAACGGGGTGGAACGATGAGCTGGGGCGCGTAATCTGGCGGGGCGCCGCCCGTCCGCTCGAAGGCGAACCGCAAAGCATCGCCGGCCACGCGCGCGACCGCTACGTTTATTCGCCCGCCGCGGGTTTATTCCGAACTGCTATGCAGGTGGGGGACGCGGTTTTCGCGGGACAGGAAGTAGCGCGTGTGGACGACATTTCCCTCCACGCGCCCATCGCTGGAGTTCTCAGGGGGTTGACGCACGACGGAGTGCCAGTGGCGCGAAAAACCAAGGTGATTGAAGTTGACCCGCGCGGGGCACACGCGCAGATCAGCGGAATCGCGCAACGTCCGCGCCGCATCGCTCAGGGCGTTCTGGAAGCCGTCCGGGCATGGGAACACGCTGCCGCATAGTTTTCCAGGCAAATGCAAATGCGGGTTAAATGCTCTTGAGTCCTGCTTTTGTCAGAACGAGCTTCCCATGTTGCACGCCTTTGGTCGCGATCAGGCCGTCGGCGATTTTTTTGATCTCTTTCGCTTTTCCGCGCAGCAGCAAAACCTCCAGGCAGAGATGAGGATTCAGATGGACGTGCACGCTCGAAATGATTGCATGGAGGTGATGGTGTTGATACTCGGTCAGTTTTTCCTCCAATTCGCGCTGGTGGTGATTATAAACAAGCGTCAAGGCGCCGACCCCCTCAGTATTCTCATCCTGCAACGCGTTCTCTATGAGCAGGTTGCGAATCATATCCCGGATGGCTTCCGACCTGTTTGCGTAGCCCTTGCTGCTGCACAGAGAATCGAATTCGTCCAAGAGGCTCTTTTCCATGGAGACGCCGAAGCGGATCAATCGGTCCGGTTTGCGCATAAGCAGCTCCTTGCGCGGCCGAAGCCGCAACCAAGTCTTTGAAATTGATGGAGGTCGCGCGCCTTGTATCTACGCCCGTCTGCGCGGCCTCGCTAGGAAAGCTTGTGAGAAATGCGGGCTAGCGGCTGCCGGATTTCGTCACATCCCGCGCGGAGCTGGACAATCCGTCCTCCCAACTGCTCCAGCCGGAGTTCATTCCATAGGGCGAACGTGTGAGGATGGCCTCAATGCGCCGGATTTTTCCCTTCTCAATCCTAAACACCTCGGCGATTTCCCAGGTATAAGGATCTACGGGGCCGGCCGTAACGGTGCGCCCGTCAGGAGCTTGAAAGGTCCTGTCCTTGCCGAGGGCGTGGTCGAAAAATACGAAGCTGAAAACCAGTCCTCGCTCCTGATCAACCGCGACGAACCGGCGGTCGCGAATCCGCCACACGAAGTGGATCAATCCGGATTCGAATTGTTCTTTGCAGCTCCAGGCGACGGAATAAGTCGTGGCGGTCTTGGGATCCGGCCTCGTCTGTCCCTCGCGCAGCGGGACATTGGTTGTCTGCATGCCGTTCTCGAAACGCTCGCAGTCGTCCGTAAAAGGATATACTCCTTTGCCGTCGTTCTTTTCCATGCCTGAGAAGTACATGTTCGCGATCTTTATGAGGTCTTCGCGCGACATGCGCTCCGGCGGCGGGATGGGATCGGTGAAAAGATGATGCGGGGCACCCAGGTTTTCCAGGTTTGCCGCCGGACCTTGCGGAGCGACGCTTGGGGCGGTCTTGGCGGCCGGGCCCGACGGTGTTGTCGGCCGGACAACCAACGTTTCGATTTCCGTTATTTGGCGGTTTTTGACCTTCAAACGAATAGCGATCGGCGAGGCGGTGCCTTCCGGGGTGCTGCCTTCTTCCCGGATGGTCCCGAGGAAAGCCACCTGTCCGGCTTCCGGGTCGGCGACAAAAAGCCGGTAGTTGCCCTTGCCGATCATCGTTTTCCAGTGCGCGTCGGGAAGCACCAGCCTTTGGCCGTTTTCCGTAAACTTCACATTCTTCGCCAGCGGCAGTAACTTCGGATCACGCGCGATGGCCGCGTCCAGGTACCGGTCCACGAATCCTTCCAGACAAGCCCGATCGCATGGCCCGGAAACGCCCTGAGCGCGTAGATAAACCCCGTTGATCGAAGCCGCCGATAAAACGGCCGCAAGGATAATCAGAGACTTTTGCATCACAGACCTCCTTTCTCAATTGCCGGAATGACGGTTTGAATGATTTTCAAGGTTTCATTTTCCCCGGAACATTTGTGGAAATGCAATGCAAAATTGCCAGGTCTTGAAAAATATCCTAAGCAGACGCTCACTCAAGCCGTCATTGTCCTCATCCGATTCCCGATCATCCTTGAACACATGCAATACAAGATTCTTCAGAACTTTTCATTAATAAAATAAGGGAAGCGCGATAATCGCGGCTTGTGATCAATCTTGGTGAGAAATCCCGGCGCGGCCGAGCTATAGGGAGTTCCGGCCGGGATCATAGACCTTGAACCCGTGCTCGAGCAGCAATGCGCGGGCGCGATTTTCTTCCCGGGGAGTAGTGTAAAAAAACACTCCGATTTTGGTGGAACGAAAAAGAAGGCCGCTCTGGTAGGGTCCCGTTTCCAGAGCATACTCCAAGCCGCGTTCATCGAATAGCTTCTCGACGGCGAGCGCGTCTTTCAGGCGCCGTGCCATATAAACGAGCACAAGTTCCTGTTCCGCGAAAAAATCCGGCTCCTGATGGCTATGGAGATCCCTTTTTCGCATATTCCCCGCAAAGGCACAAGCTTGCTTGCGCCGTTGTCAAGAGCTTCCTAATCCCGCGCCCCTGACTCTGTACTGCATTTTATAAATACGGCAACGTATTTCTATAACGCGGAATAATGCGGAGCTACGCGGATCGCCTTTGCGCTTATGCCTGGCCATCCGTGTTCTTCGGCCGCCCACAAGATAAAAATCCTGCCCTGTATTCCTGCCCCTCGAATGAATCATCACAATTGCTAATACCAGTAATTAGTTTCTGTCGCGAAACCATTCAAATTGGCGGCCAGTCCAAC
>JBBISO010000261.1:0-606 GCA_037441325.1 Acidobacteriota bacterium
CATTATCGGCGAGGATTTGTCCAGAAAAATCGACTCAAGTGGCTAAACGGTTACGTTTCATGAGCTCAGACCAGCTATAGTTTCTCGGATGACCTATGTTAGGGTTTTGCCCATTCCTCTCTTTCGCACTCCTCTTCCCTTTTTCCACAGCACAGTCCGGGCAACTCGAATAAGCGTATTCGTCAGTGTGAATTTATGATGCTCCCCAGGCGGGATTTTCCCAAAACACTGCGCGAACGGAAGCTCATACCTCAATGTCGATATTTGCCCAGCCGGTCTCCTGTTGCCATAATTGAGTTCGCGGGAATAAACGAAATCCGGCTCGGTATCAGGCGACCGCGCTTTGCGGTTCAATGATGATCGGCACACTTCACTATAAAGGCCAAATCCGGCGGGGCAAAATCCAGAAAGCACGATCCTGAATTCGCAGGAGCAGGCGATCCAACAAAATCCAAATCATGGAAAAACAAGATTGAATCACTAAAGACATTATAAACTATTTTGGTGATATTGATGGAATTAAAAGTAAATCAAGATAACTGTCTAGGATGCGGTGTATGCGTAGTTGCATGCCCAGTAAATGTATCCATTAGCCCAGAAGTAGAA
>JBBISO010000261.1:616-4163 GCA_037441325.1 Acidobacteriota bacterium
CATGGAAGGAGGAAGTCGCACCTCAACCCGGCGGCCTGCTGCTGAAATGTACGTGTGTTGGGTGGCTGACTAAGGTGAGATTGGTTTTTGTTTCCCGCTGAGCTCGGCGAGGAGCCACGCTCTGGCCATCCTGAAGTCCCGCTTCACAGTATCCACTGAGACTTCAAGGACTTCCGCCGTTTCCTCAATGCTCAGGCCGCCGAAGTAACGCAATTCGATCACGCGGCTTTTTCGGTTGTCGATTCGCGCGAGTGCATTTAGCACCTCATTCAGGGCGAGCACTTCAATACCGCGCGCCTCTGCCGCCACCAGCACGTCATTGAGGGGCACGCGCAGCGCGCTTCCTCCGCGCTTGGCGAAGCCGCGGCGGCGCGCGTGGTCCACCAGTATTCGCCGCATGATCTGTGAGCACAGCGCCAGGAAGTGCGCCCTGTTTTCGCAGCCGATCCCCCCGGCGCGCACCAGCTTGAGATACGCCTCATTGGCCAGCGCAACGGAATCAAGGCTGTCATCGGCGCGCCGGCGCTCGAGGTTCCGGCGCGCGATCCGCCGCAGCTCCGGGTACACAAGATCCGTCAGGCGGTCCAGCGCGTCCGTATCGCCCCCCTTCCAGGCAGCGAGCATTGCCGTGATATCCTGTTGAGCCCCGTTTGTCATATTCTTCCAATTTTATCGCAATTGAGCCCCTCTCACATTAACCATTTCTGCGCCGGTTCGCGGAATACAGATAGGAGAAGATCCAACAATAACGACAAGAAATAACAATACGAAAGGACCTATATGAAAAATCCAATGAAAGCTCCACCATGGATTCGCCACAGCGCGATCCTTGCAATGTGTATTCTTGCTTTAGCCGCGGTGGGCGCAAGCAGCGCCTGGGCGGCAACCCTAACGGTAACTACCCTTAACGACAGCGACCCCGGCTCTTTGCGCCAGGCCATCTTATCCGCCGGGAGCGGCGACACAATTATCTTTGGCGTTCGTGGCACCATCACCCTGACGACGGGCGCATTGACAATCAACAAGAACCTCTATATCCAGGGACCCGGTCCCAAGCGCTTGAAGATCAGCGGCAACAACGCCAGCCGGGTCTTTGTCATCCAGGGCGGACCAGTGACCATCTCGGGAATGACCATTAGCGACGGCTTGGCGGATGCCGACTCGCTCCCCCTCCCCGGTATGGGCGGCGGGATTCTCAACCTCGCCAGCCTGACCCTCTCCGACGTTGTGGTGTCCAATAACAAGGCACTCGGCGATGCCGGCAAGAGCCCTCAGAACTTCCCTGGTGGTGCATTTGGCGGCGGCGTTGCGAATTTCGGAACTCTGACCGTCGATAGCAGTTCGTTCATCGACAATCAGGCCCGGGGTGGAGAGGGCGGCATCGGGGGTAACGGCGGCGACGGCCTGGGAGGCGGTCTCTATGACTTCTTTAACGTCAGTACCCCTCCTCCAATCGGAGCTCCTCCTACTGTGCTCAACCTCGAGGGCGCGACCGTAACCAAAAACTTGGCCTTGGGCGGCGAGGCGGGAAACGGCGGCAGCGAAGGACAAGGCATCGGCGGGGGTATTTATTGGCTAGGCACCTATAGCGCGGACACCGAGACCGTAATCAAGAAGAACCAAGCCTCCACCAGCCATAACAACGTCTATCCCTGATTGAGGGAAGCCGCGCACGCCAGGCGCCTGCGATTAGCGGGGCGACCTGCACGGCCGGCCTTTGCGGCTTTAGATATTTGGGAAAATAGGGGATGCCTCCCTATTTCGCGGGATCAGCGGAGATTGAAGCGGGAGTAAAATATGGGAAGCAGGGGGGCGTCACCTGTTTTTGCCACTTTACCGGGCCGAGATATCGGTCGAACCAATCGAGCGCTTCCTTGATTACAATTTGAGAGGCCTCCTTCAAGTCGCCGTGGCTTCCTTCCCAGAAGACCTGCCGCCGCAACTCGGTGTTTCCGCCGCAGGCTTTATCGAGATACGCTCGGCGAGTTTCGGGCGGTCGCTCCGTCGCGGGGAAGAGGAGCGGAGCCGGACGTCCCGCCCCGCTCCTCCTTCCCGTCTTCCCCTCCTGCGGGCCATTTTTCACGGATGCGCTATCTGCTTCCCATCCGAAATCGGGGATATTTCAAGGATGCTTTCAGGCCGCGCCCGCCATCCTCCCCCACCCCCCAAAACAATTGCTTATAATTTAATACGATCTCGCTATTGCCCTATTTCGTTCTGCGCCCAGGCCAATACCCGGTCCGCAATATCCAGAGCTTCGGCAACATCACGGTCCGAGATCTCGCCCCAGAAGTCCGGATACCTCGTTTCTACGGCGTAGGGGGTCAACGCGCCCACCGCCAATGTCGGATATTGGTTGCGGCCCCGGGCCGCGCTAGGCGTCTAGGGCCGCTGCTTGTGATCTTCTATTCAAACCCGGTTTCCAGTGGATGCTCATCTGCAAAATTCATGCTGTTTTGGCTTTTCACCGCATGGGATTAGGTACAAAATTGTTTATGCATTCTTCCCTCAAGCATATAAAAGGAGGATCCAACAATGACCGGCGTCGTTAATGCACAGCCAGTCAGAAGTAAAGCAATTGACAAACAGAGAATTGAACAGGTGTTGGCTGAAAGACTCTATGAAGCCTTCAACAATGCCAATGCGCTTTTGCCCCTTCGGGCAACCGTGAAGAGCGTTCTGGAAGCTATGCTTGATGGTCCAAAAACACAACTGACACACGCCCTCTGGGCAGAGAAAGACTTGCGCGTATTAGGCAAATATCCTCCTATTGGAGCTCCGGCCATCAAAAAGGATATGGAATTCGACAGCAAAGGCTGGATTCTGAGCCTGTTTCGCAACTTAAACCACTTTAGCGCAGCAGACTGCTACGATGTGTATAGCGGCCCAAGTAATCAAGAACCTGATCGGGACCGCCAAAAGGAGGCTTGGAATACACGACCCACTCCGTTTTGCGACAACGATTGCCCAAAGCCTTGAACTTTTGGGGATCGTTCAGTTCGCGAACCGTTCCGTAAAGCTGCAGCTTTCCGGTCAAGAAAGCTTTTTGGAGGTAATGGCGGATGACCATGCGTTGGGAATCGATAGCGCACAGCCGCAGAGAAGCCACTTCAGACGCGCGCAAGCCGGCAGAGTAAGTTGCTTTCGAGGGTCCCACCGGCCTTTTTACTTTCCGATAACAATTCTCACGGATGTTGTTTTACAATGCGTGCATCAAGGCTGTTCCATCAACAAATTTCCGGATTTCGAGGAAAGGGGACTGAATGAAATTTCAACGATTGATAATGGCTTTTGCGTTAACCGTCTCGCTTGCCATGTTGGGAACGATGGGTTCCGCAACGGCTGCTCCGAAGTGTGACCGGCAGTGCCTGGTCGATCTCATGCAAAAATATGTCGGGGCGCTGGCGAAACATGATTCCAAGGATCTGCCGTTCGCCGAAAAGGTCAAATTTACCGAAAATGGCGATAAGACCGTGGAATTGCTGGAGGTTGGAAAAGGATTGTGGGAAAACGCAACGGGAGGCCCGACGGAGTTTCAGATTTATGC
>JBBISO010000262.1:0-4130 GCA_037441325.1 Acidobacteriota bacterium
AACTCGCGGGTGTGCGCCGAAAAACCAATCGCCGGTCTTCATGGACATTTGTTGGTGTTATTCAGTGTCATGCGGAACAATATCTTCCTCATAGCTGGATACTTGGTGATCGCGCCCGCAAGCTTCCGGTAATGACTAAAGGCAACAGTTTTTCGAATCAGGGCCATCAGGCCGTCCGTTGCACACAGATCAAAGATGCTTTCCAACTCCTCATCATTCAGTCTCTGCATCAGCAGGCGCAGTGTCAGCTGCGCCTCGATCTCCTCCATAAGGCGTTCCTGCCAGAGCTGCTGGTAGATGGAGAGCTGGGATTGATCAAGCCGGTCCGGGCGCAACGCTTCGGACAGAACGCGCGCGGCAATGTCTGCGCTGATCATCCCATAGAAAATCCCTCCGCCCGTTGTCGGCTTGACGAATCCGCCGGCATCGCCGGCTACGAGAAAACGATCTCCGTAGGTTTTCCCTATGAGAGCCAGCGGCAGCATGCCTTGCCGCACTTTCAGATCAGACTGGACCCGGATGTTCAGTCTCTGCAAGCGGCGCAGGAATTTTTCAAAATAGGCGCCGGCGTTACCGTCGCACATTAATCCGATGCGCACTCTTGGCTCTGCGGCGGGCTGAACGGGAACAACCCAGGCAAAACCGCTGGGCGCGACCTCACGGCCGACATGGATTTCCACATCCCCGGCCTCTTCTACCGGCAACTCCGCCTGGGCGCAATTCAAGAATACCGGAGGAAAACTGATTCCCAGGTCGCGATGCAAGGCGTACGCAGCCCCCGTGGCGAGGACGCAAGCGCGAGCTTCCCTCCCTGTTCCGTCCGAGCAGCGCACCCTCACACGGTTTTCCCCGCGTTCGATTTTGACCGCCTTGACGCCCGCGCAGAATCTCGCGCCTTCCGCACATGCGAGGTCTTGAAGGTTGCGGTCGAAAGCACCGCGATCCACGACCACGGCTTCAACGCGCTCGGTGAGATATTGCACTGCCCGGCCCGTGGGCGAATAGAAACTCACGCGGCGCAATTCATTAAGCACGGAGGTTTGCGGAACCGAAAATTCCGTGAAGACCTCGGGAGCCAGAATGCCGGTGCAGTGCTCGGGCTCGCCGGCATACATATGTTCCTCGATGATCTCCACCTCATAACCGCCGGCAGCCAAACGGCGGGCTGCGTGCAGCCCAGCCGGACCGCCTCCAATAATAATCACATCTCTCAAATCAAGCTCCACATCGCCTTCATGCAGGGGGCGCTCGAAAAACCGCCGGTTTAAGAAAATCCCGCGCTCGCCGCGCGTATGGTCGGAATCTCCCGCCCGGGCGGAACATCTTATTTCAGCTTGCGGCCGCGCACCTCCCACCTTCCGAGAAAGCTGATGCAAAAAGACAAAAGGATCAGACGAAGGTCAAGCCAAAAATTGCGGCGCCGTATGTAAAACAAATCATAGCGGAACTTTCGCGCTCGAGCCGTATCCCGGTCCGCATAGATTTGCGCTATGCCTGTTAATCCCGGACGGACCGCAAGCCTTTGTCTGAATCCCGGGATTGCTTCGTCCGGAACATCCTTCTCATCCGCGGCGGATTGGACTTCGTTGATCGGCAACGCCCTGGGCCCGACAAAACTCATATCGCCGACAAAAATATTCCACAGCTGCGGAAGCTCATCCATCGCGCATGCGCGTAGCACTTTCCCCACCCGCGTGATTCTCGGATCGCCGCGCCCCGCCTGCACAGATTTTGCTCTTTCACCATCCTTCCGCATGGTTCGGAACTTCAACGCAGGAAAGGCCTGCCCTCCTTTGCCCCACCGATTCTGCCTGAAAAACACCGGGAATCCATCTTCGAGCGCAATTGCAGTCGCTATCAACAACCACAGCGGGGAAGAAAAGATCAGGCCCGTTCCCGACAAAAGGATATCGAAACAACGCTTTGTCCGATCCCCGGCACCCGGCTGGCACGGCCGCGCGCTATTCTCGAAGGACTTCAAGGTAAACCTCTTTTGTCTTCTGAACCATGCGGTCGGCTCCAAATTGAAGATCCACTCGGCGACGCGCGTTCCCGCCGAATTGTGCTCGGAGTTCGGCATTGGACAACAAAAGATTCAACACCTCCGCCAGCGCATGCGGATCGCCGGCGGAAACAACAAAGCCGGTGACTCCATGCTGATTCACAGACCGCACTCCAGTGGCAAGATCCGTAGATACCACGGGCTTGGAACAAGCCATCGCCTCGAGCTGGCCGATCCCGAATGTCTCACAGCGGTCAATTGAAGGCAATACAAAAATGTCCGCCGCGTTCAGCAGGATTCGGCGCCGTGATTCCGATACTTCGCCGCAAAAAAGTACTTTTTCATAGACGCCCAAGTCCCGCGCCTTGTTTTGCAGAGCAATGCTCTGAGTGTCACGGCCCGCTAGAATTAGGCACCCTCGGACCCGAACCATGGCCTGAAGGAGGATTTCAATGCCCTTATAATACCTCGCGACTCCGACGAACAATATAAGGCTCCCGCCGCATTTCCCGCGCAAGGCTTCAATTTCAGTTTTTTCCGGGTCGCGGGGGACGAATGCTTCCGGATCCACTCCAAACGGGATGACGGTGCATTTGAACCGGCAAGCCGGCGGCACCAATGAAGAAGCTATATTTTCACTCGCGCTGAAAATGATCTTGCGGGCTTTGTTAAAGAGCAGATTCAGGACCGGCCGGTAGAACGGAAGAAAAGCCTTTTGTTTTATGATATCCGCGTGGTACGTAACCACAAGCGGTACGTCAGCCGTTCCGAGAAGATGCGTCAGATCGCCCATCGGGTTAGGGAAATGAAGGTGGACGATTTCAGGCTTGAGCTGGCGAAGCTCCATGGGCGCCGTGGGGCAAAGCGGCGCTGACGCAAAGCGCCCGAACTCGGGGATGCGAACGATTCGGACCTTGCCGATCGACTCCTCCCTCCGCCGGCGGGACCCGCTGGGTGCCAGAATGGCAACATCTATTTCCTCGGCCAGCCCGCGGCATAGTAAACTCATGTGTTGCTCGATTCCGCCAGTGGTTGGAGGATAACAATCTTTAAAAACGTGAACGACCTTCATAGCCGCCGGCATTCCGAAGAACATATTGCTTCAGGCAATATCTGAGGATAAAGGTTCATCGCCGTCAGTTCAATCCTTTTGGGAAATGCCCCAAAGGCACTTTCCCGACAGGATTTGGCAGCGCTGCGGCGCTGACGGGAGCATTGCGGGCAAAATACGCGGCTGCGTTGCGGCAGAAGACTTGCGGGAAATGGGGATTTATACCATCGAATCCTTGAATAATCTCTAAGAAACCAAGATGCCGCGGGGTACAATGGCGCTCGACTTTGGGTGGCTGCAAGATGAAGATCAGCACGCGAACTCTGATGAACGAGGTGATCGGTTACGGGGTGGGCGCTGCTGTCAACCGTATCCTTGGAATTGTTGTCGCATGCATCTATCCCATCCTTCTCAGCCGCGACGAATATGGCCGGCTGGATGTCATCTTCAGCGTGACCAGCCTGCTGTCCGTAGTGTTTTTCATCGGCCTCGATGCCGCGCTGGCTCGCTTCTACTATGAACATGGAGATGAGACGGAGCGCCGAAATTTGGTATCCACGGTGTTTTATGCCGTGATGGGTTTCACGCTGATCACCGTCGGCGTTATGCTGACCGCTTCGAAACCGCTGGCTCTGTGGCTTTACCGGGACCCCCGCTACATTCTGTATCTGCGATTGGCGCTAGTGGCCATGCCTTTTATGATGGCCACCGGAGTGCAGCTGGTTGTACTCCGGCTGGAGAGGCGCGTGCGGGCTTTCAACCTCGTCATGATCAGCAACCTGGTTACGGCTTCGGCAATCGGGATCGCAAGCATTTTGTTGTTCCGGATTGGCGCCGCCGGAATGCTGGCCGGATTCATCGCCGGCAACCTCGCGACCGCCGTCTCAGGGATGATCCTGAATCGCCGGCATATATTCGCTTCCCCGGCGCCCGCCAGGCTCCGTGAGTTGCTCGCCATCGGCCTGCCACTGGTCCTCTCCGGCGCGGCCCTTTGGCTGATCGGCTATATCAATCGCCCGATTCTCATTCGCCGGGTTTCTGCCGACGAAATCGGTTTATATGCCATCGCCAGCGGGG
>JBBISO010000263.1:0-4127 GCA_037441325.1 Acidobacteriota bacterium
CTTCGGGGTTGGACTGGCCGCCAATTTGAATGGTTTCGCGACAGAAACTAATTAAATCGCGCAGAGCAATTATGAGAATTACCCAAATGACCACCGGCAAGCCTCCAAGCCTCAGACGCTGTCGTTTTGCGAAATTGGCTGCGATCGGAATTCTATTGGCCGGCTGCGCTTGCGGATATCGTGTGCGCAGTTCCGCGGGAAATCTTCCTGACGGGATGCAGTCACTGGGCATTCCCATATTTCGCAATCTCACCAGCCAATACAAAATTGAACAAATCATTTCCGGCGCCCTATTGAAAGAGTTTTCCCTCCGGACCAAAGCCCGCATTAACTCGAGCAGTTCCGGCGTTGACGCCGTGCTGTTGGGTGAAATCCACAGTGTAAGCTCCGTGCCGGTTATCTTCGGCTCACATCAGGACGGATCTCAGACATTCGGCTCGGCTTACCTGGTCACGGTCCAAATGGCGGTAAAGCTGATGCGGGTGCAAGATTCCGCCATTATTTGGGAAGACGACCATTTTCTTTATCGTGAGCGGTACGTCCTAAACAAAAGCGTGCGAGACTTTTTTTCAGAGGAAAACCCGGCTTTGGAGCGGCTTGCCAGAAATTTTGCGTCCAGCCTAGCCGGCGCGATTCTCGATAGGTCCGTGCCTTGATACTTCAGACTTTGGAAGAACTGGAAGGCGATCTCCGTAAGAATGGATTCCGGCGCGTCTACGTGATACTTGGACAGGAGCATTACCGCGCGCGGGAAGCCATAAACCTGCTGAAAAAAAAGGCGCTTTTGCCGGAATCTATTTCCTTTGATTATTCCGAGTTTTCCGGAGCTGATGCCGCCGCAGATGGGATCATGGCATCCGCCGGCACTTTTCCAATGCTGGCCAAGCGCCGCGTGATTCTCGTCACTGAGGCGGACCGCCTGAAGGAGGATGAACAGGAAAAGCTGATCAATTCTTTGAAGAACCAGGAAATCTCGCCGCGGAGCATGCTGATCCTGGTTGCTGAGAACCTGGACCATCGAAAGAGATTTTACAAAATCCTGCATGAGCTTGCTTGTGTCGTGGAATTCCAGAAGCTTAAAGGCAGCGCGATGGAGCGATGGGCGGAATCATTTGTGCGCCGGGAGGGCTATCGCATCTCGGTAAAATCGCTCAAACACGTCATTGAATTGGCCGGACAGGATCTTCAATCCCTGTCATCGGAATTGGAAAAGCTTTTTTTGCGTGCGGGCAAGGAAAAGACCATACCCGATTCCGCGGTTGAAGACATGGTGCGAAGCAGCCGCCAGCATAGCATTTTTGAGCTTCTGGACGCCGTGGGTAATCGTGACCGCAAAGGCGCTTTGAGACTGCTGGCAAATCTCCTGCAAAGAGAAGCTCCGTCGGCCGTGACTGCAATGATGGCCCGCCATTGCAGACAAGTGCTGATAGCAAAAGAATGCATTCTCGAGGGAAACAGCGTACAGGATACGGCAAAGGCGGCCCAAATCTCTCCCTATTTCTTGGATAAGTTCTTGCGCCAAGCGCGGAACGCAGATACTTCGGTGATTCGGCAGATGTACATTCATCTTGCGGAAATAGACCGCCGGCTGAAATCATCCGCAGGGGATGGACCCATGATGCTGGAGAAACTTATTTGTGAGCTTGTCTGATAATTAGGGCGCTGCGGGATAGCATCAGGCCTGGCTGGAGCGCGTAATCGCCGCGTTCAAACGCCTGGTAAGGCGGGATTTTTTTCGGGCTGCGGCATTGTTGCTGATCGCCTTCTTGTGTCTTGATTTATCGATCACGGCATAAAGTTCGGACAAGGATTTCTGCGCATCTTCCGTCTTCCCCCGTTGCAGGAGGTCGCCGAAAGCTTTCAGGTATGTGCGCAAGGTGCTGCGATCGCTTCGGTTTCTGTTTCTACGTTTGGCGCTCTGTCGATGCGCCTTCAGGGCCGATGTGTGATGGGCCATTCTCTGTGACTCCTTGGCTTTGGAAAAGCTACCGACTTCCTATTAAAAGCGCTTATTTTACAAGCATTTAACATCTGTGTCAAATCATATTTTCCATTTGACTTGCCGTTCCGGCCGCCCTAAAATTCATTTCAGACATGCGAGCACAATTCCCGATTGGCTTAGTCTCCACCAAGCTTAAGGGCATCATCATCTCCCCCCAAACCCCGTCAAATGTGAGGTCAGGCCGGATTTTCAGATGAGAAAAGTTCTACTATCAAACCGAAGTTTGCAGCTGCTTTTCGGACCCCTCGATGAGAATGTGAGATTTCTGGAAAACTTATTTGGAGTTGTGGTTCAGACGAGGGATTCTTCGTTGATGATCGATGGAGAGGAGGAGGATGTTGCCGCGCTGGAAAAAATTCTGCTGGATTTTTCCGCGCTGGTGGACAAGGGGCATTCGATCGCCAATGGTGACCTTAAGTCGGCGTTCAAGCAAATCGCCCAGGATACCGCGCTTTCGCTTCATGATTTCTTCCCCAAGATGCTGTTGCTTCCGGGTGGGAAGCGACAAGTCACGCCGAAGAGTCTGAACCAGCGGCGCTACATCGAAGCAATAAAAAACAATGATGTTGTTTTCGGAATAGGTCCTGGAGGGACCGGAAAGACCTTTCTGGCAGTCACGCTGGCGCTTACCTATCTGATGGAGCGCAGTGTTTCGAGAATCATCCTCACCCGGCCGGCGGTGGAAGCCGGGGAAAAACTCGGATTTCTTCCCGGGGACATTGAAGAAAAGATAAATCCTTATCTGCGTCCTTTGTATGACGCCCTATATATCCTTTTGGATGGCGAAAAAATCAAACGCTATATGGAAGACGGAACGATCGAAATCGCGCCTCTGGCATTCATGAGGGGGCGTACCCTGAACGATGCTTTTATCATTCTCGACGAAGCACAGAATACCACCTCCGAGCAGATGAAAATGTTCCTGACCCGGATCGGCATGCGATCCAAAGCCGTTATCACAGGGGACATTACCCAAATCGATCTCCCCTTTGGACGGAGCTCCGGCCTGATCGAGGCCAGAAATATACTGGGCGAGGTGGAAGGACTTGCTTTTTGCTACTTTAACGAGTACGACGTTGTGAGACATCATTTAGTCCGCCTAATCATTAAGGCCTATCAGCAGCATGCCGAAAACGGCACGCGCTCTGAGGGAAACGGGAATAATGGCAAAGCATCAAAAAATTAGGCTGGGCATCATATTCGGGGGCCGCTCCGGTGAACACGAGGTGTCGCTGACATCAGCCGCTTCGGTTATCAGCGCCTTGGATCCGGATGAATATGAAATCACGGCTATTGGAGTGTCTAAGACCGGCAAGCTTGCAAGCGTCGCTGAGGTTCGAAACATGCTGCCGCCACAGCTTTTTTCCCGGATTCGCATCTTTCCGCAGAGCGATGGTGCCGGCGGCATAAAACTAAAGCAATTTTTCCTTTCGTCCGATCAGCCGGAGCTTCAGAAATCTCCGAAAATCATTTTCCCTTTGCTTCATGGTCCCTATGGAGAGGACGGAACCATTCAGGGGTTGCTGGAGATGGTTGGCTTGCCGTATATCGGTTGCGGAGTGCTTGCTTCGGCGGTAGGTATGGATAAGGACGTGATGAAGCGGATTTTCCTTCAGGCCGGATTACCGGTCGTGCCTTTCAGGACCGTCCTTACGCGCGATATCACCAAGAACTTGGATTCCTTAAGGAAATCCGTATCTCGGGAATTAGGCTACCCGATGTTTTCAAAGCCGGCCAACCTGGGATCGTCTGTCGGAGTATGTAAGATACATTCGGAAAAAGACTTCGAAAAATCCGTCAGACATTCAGCCCGCTTCGACCGCAAAATTTTGATTGAAAAGGGAATTGACGGGCGCGAACTGGAATGTGCAATTCTCGGCAACGATGATCCGCGGGCATCCGTGGTGGGAGAGATCATCTCAGCCCACGACTATTATGATTATGGCGCAAAATACTTGAGTCCGGCCAGCCGCCTGGAAATCCCGGCCCGAATCGATGAAAAAACGTCGGAGGAGATCCGGGAGTTGGCACTGCGGTCCTTCCAGGCGATTGATGGTTCGGGGCTGGCTCGTGTTGATTTTTTTCTGGAGCGATCGACGGGCAAGGTGTGTATAAATGAAATTAA
>JBBISO010000264.1:0-4120 GCA_037441325.1 Acidobacteriota bacterium
CAAGAATCGCATCCGCTTGGTTCATAAACTCTTCATACTCGGATAAAACATTGACTTGCTGCCGGCTGGGCATAAACCAAATGAAAGAAATCAAAACAAGAGCTAGCGCAAGCGCGGCCAGCGCCTGTCCAGGTCTGAGCCAGGACAAGACAAGCGCCTCCCAAGACCGGCTTCGCTGGAATGCCTGTTCCGCGATTCGTTCGGCCAAATCCACCGGTTGGCTTGCCTCCTGCCTTACGATACGAACGACGTTATCGAGCAGAGCCATTTTCTCCCGGCAGTTCGTGCAGCCCGCCAAGTGCGGTTCGAAACCGCTCCGCTCCGCCGCGTTCATCTCCCTATCCCGATATTTGTCAAACAGGTTACAGTTGCCCATAAGTTTAACTTTCGCTCCTTTCTTTTTTGCCTGAAAGATAGGCGCGAAACTTTTTTTGCAGCTCGGACCGGGCTCTCGAGACCCGAACCCGTGCCGCGATTTCAGAAGTTCCAAGAGCTTTCGCCACTTCGTCGTAAGCCCGCTCCTCCAATTCCCTCAATACAAAAGCGGCCCGGTATTTCGGATTCAAGCCATCCAGCAACGCCTTCGCGATTTTGGCATAACCTTCCTTTGCCTCGGAGCCGGGTGACTCCCAATCGCCCTCGCGGGACAGATCCCTCAGCAGCCGTTGCTGATCGAATTCGTTAAGCTCGGACCAGAGCTGCATTTTTCTGCTCTTCCTCCTCCGAAGCTGATCGATGCAATAGTTTGTGGCAATCCGGAGAATCCATGGACCGAACGGATATTTGCGGTCAAACTTGCGCAGGGCGGCAAAAGCTCGTAAAAAGATCTCCTGGACCGCATCCTCATTTTCCGCGGAGTTGCCCAGAGTCCGGTGCACCGTTCCCCAAACGGCTGCCTGGTACCGGCGTACAAGTTCTGCGAAGGCCCCTTCATCGCCATTGAGCGTACTTTCGATCAGAATGGAATCCGCCGAATTTACTATGCTCATTATCAGTTACGGACGAGAAAACGATTGTTACAGAAATCGCTTCAATGCGAAAGTTTTAATACGTGAAATCCGGGCAAGCCGTTGCGGTTTTTTTGATCAGGCGAGATTCGGCTCGGCCTCAACAGGATCAACTTCATACTCGGCCCGCATCCATTAGTTAGTTTCTGTCGCAAAACCATTCAAATTGGCGGCCAGTCCAACCCCGAAGGGGTGCCAGAGAATAGCCAGGGGCGCAAGCCCCTGGATAGTATATTGCATTTGATGGAGCCCCGGCAGGGGCGAAAGGCTTTGCATTGCAGGGCTTTCTTTCGCCCCTGCAGGGCTCTTTCTTTTCCAATTACTACCAGGGGTTCGCTGCGCTCACCCCTGGCTATTCTCTAAACGCCCCTCCGGGGCTTGCTTAAAAAACCGGTTTCGCGACAGAAACTAGTTAGCCACCGATCCCTTTCCGCATGAACGAGACGATGGAATCAACTTGCGTCAAATCCGGGACCAGAAAATCCGGATCGTGAGTACCGAGTTCGTGGATACCGTATCCGGCACTTGCCACCGCAATTACCAGCGCCCCAGCTGCATGCCCATGAACTATATCCAGGGGCGTGTCGCCGATAACCACTGCACTTTCAACGCTTTCCGGTGCAACAATATGGGCGCCCCGGCGGATGCCGGTCCGGATCAGCTCGGTCCGGTCTTCGGAATCCGAACCATAGCCCCCAAATCGAAAATAGCTAATGAGCCCGGCTTTCTGCAGCTTTATGTGGGCTCCCTTTTCCAGGTTTCCGGTTGCGAGACCAACGGCAAAGTCGGATAGGGAAGACAACACCTCCAATAGATTAATTACTCCAGGCAGGACGCGCATCCGACCATCCTCTTTGGCTTTTGACATTTCGTCTTCGAGAAACCCGAGATAGGAAGCAAACAGCGCCTCCCGGGCATTACTACTTTCCCACCGCTCTTCCAGATCAAAATGCGCCAGCAGATCCTTGACAATTACGGAGTCGGTTTTCCCCGCCGGGCGGATCATTCCATCTTCCGCCTTGATGCCGAATGCAGCCTGCAAAGCGCGATAAAAAGCGCGCATGCTGCCGCCTCGAGTTGATATCAGGGTGCCATCGATGTCAAAAAGAACCAGTCGCGTCAAGAGATTCTCACCGCAATCAGTTCTGGAGCGGGCGAAGACCCGAATGGCCGAAAATTGGCCGCAGATGATACCAAAGCTTCATACCGGAACTAAAATCTTTTGCTTTCTCCCCAAAATTTGCCTTCGCACATCCCAAAAAGCATGGCATATGAGCCGAGCGCCCATTTAAATCAGCTTTCAACCCTGAAATCCATAAAGGAAAAAATAGGGCTGCGGTTCTGTGAGAATGGATCAGGGAGACACCAGTGATCGATTCCAACGGTTGAGGGCCCGCGGTCGCTTCCGGCTCAGTAATGCAGATGCAGGTGATTCTTCACAATGCGCCTGACGCTTGGCCCTATACTTTCCCATCGCGCAGAAGGGCTTTTTTTCAGCACGATCATTCTTTGGTCGATCGTGATCTCATCAACTCCCGGGATGGAGAATAAATCCCGGATCAATCCGTCGTCTGTAGCCGGGATTTCGAGTCGGCTTTGATACTGGAGGCTCGTCTCAGAGATTTTTGTATCCAAATAGAACAGTCCTACGTCCGATCCCGCGCCCAGCGCTTCGGACACGACGCCTGCCTCCGATTCGCCCGCAGACTCTTGATTTCGGGTCACGTAGAAGCGGAAGACAAATGAAACTACTATCCCGAGGGCCGCGATAAGAGTCAAAAAAAACAAGAAGTTGGTTATCTCATACTTTTTCAGACTTCCTCTGCCGGTCCGCGGGCTTGTCAAAACCTCCTCCCTTCCGCCTCATGATTCCGCCGCTTCCCGATGGAATCGCCGCCTATTTACTGGCTGCGCCCAAGGACCGCAACCAGGTTTTCGAAATTGATGGAGGCCGTACGCTGTCAGCCTTCAGCTCTCGGCGCTCGGCTGCTGCGTTTGACTCCGGCTGTTTCGCAAGGCAAACCTTTTTGCTAGGCGCAGAGAAGTCGCAGATAAAGACTTTACTCGTAACGGAGACATTCGATCGGATCGAGATTGGACGCCTGAATTGCGGGATAAATGCCGAAAATCAGCCCGATAATCGAACTTACACCGAAGGAAAGCCCAATGGATCCCGCCGTAATGATGGTGCTCCATCCTGAGAACATTGCGACCGCGCGGGAAATCCCATACCCCAATGCGACCCCGATGATCCCACCTGCCAGGCTGATTGCAATCGCCTCCGCCATGAACTGCGTGCGGATGTCCAGTTTCTTTGCGCCGATGGCGCGGCGCAAACCGATCTCGTTGGTGCGCTCCAAAACGGAGGCCAGCATGATGTTCATGATGCCTATGCCGCCGACCAACAAGGAGATGCTTGCGATCGCGGCCATAACGACGTTGAAGATGCCTTGGGTCTTTTGGTTTTGTTCCAGCAACTTTTCCGGGACAACGATGGAATAGTCGTCGACATATCGGTGCATCACCGACATCAGGTTGTTGATCGTGGAGGCTTGTTCCTTTATCTCGGCTCCGGGACCGATCTGCACGATGATTTCATTAAGCTCATTTTCCACCGCTTCGGTTTCAAATTTCCTGATCGCGGTGGTGATGGGGATATAAATATCATTATTGGGATTCTGGACCTTAACTCCTTCAAATTCCTGCTTTTCCACCATTGCATCCGCGAGGACTCCGATCACGGTTAGCCAAATATCATTGACTTTGATCTGCTGGTTCAGCACGTCGCCGAATCCGAACAGCTTTTGCTTGGCAACAATTCCCAGAACGCAAACCTGAGCATTGGCTTCTTCGTCTGAGGGCAGAAAGAAGGATCCCTGCAAAAGCTTCAGGTTCTGGATGATCGGATACGTGCTGCTCACTCCCAGGACACGGCTGTCACTGCGGGCTTTTTCCGAAATCACCTGGTAGGTTTTCACCAATCTGGAGGCCGAAATCAGCGGTTTTGGCTTTAAAATGTTTTGCAGCGCTTCGACATCCCGGAGGCTGACGCCGAGCGATTCGGTCCGGATCTGCTTGAGCTCCTCCGTTTTAAATTCCTTGGCTTGAATGAT
>JBBISO010000265.1:0-4104 GCA_037441325.1 Acidobacteriota bacterium
CCCGTCGATGTATTTATCCCAAATCCCGAAGAGGGTAAGTGCCCGATCATTCTTCATCCTGAGGAGTGTTGGTACTGCGGCACCTGCGTCAATGATTGTCCCCTTCCTGGAGCAGTTCAATTCAATTGGCCGCTGCAGCAGAGAGGATACTGGAAGCGCAAAGAAACCGGCCGAGTCTTCCGGGTTTGACCATGCTGCGGGAGCGGCCGGATGGCTGCCCCGAGAGAGGAATTATTATGACTGCATTTCATGAATATGTCCGGAATAAGGGCCATGCGCCCGAGTGGCCTTATGCGATTCGCTACGATCAAGAGCAGGAAATCGAGGCCGACGTGCTGGTCATCGGCGGAGGCATTGCCGGATGCTGGGCAGCAATCAGTGCGGCCCGGAAGGGCATAAGCGTTGCCTTGGTCGAAAAATCGGCAACCGTCCGGAGCGGCGCCGGCGGGCCGGGATGCGACCATTGGTGTGATACGGCTGCGAATCCTTTATCCAAGGTTAATGCCGATGAGTGGGCCGAACGGCTAACCAAAGGCTTCGGCGGATACGGCTGCGGCATCGGCCGCGAAATACAGTGCCGAGAAAATTATGATACGCTTCTTGAACTGGAAAAGATGGGCGGCAAGATTCGAGATACTGGAGATAAATTCAAGGGAGTCGAAGGCCGCGACGAGAAAACCAAATTCCTGTTTTCCCCGCGGATGAATCCCTTTCACGACACTAACGTCGTCATCCGTGTCTGGGGAACAACATTCAAGCCGGCGCTGAAGAAGGAATGCGAGCGATTGGGCGTCAATATCTATGACCGGGTCATGGCCACAAGCTTGCTGACGGAAAAAGGAATCCAGGGAGCCAGAGTAGTCGGAGCTACGGGCTTAAATACCCGGACCGGTGAATTCATGGTCTTCAAGGCTAAGGCCACGATACTCTGTGCGTCTTCAGGCGGATCCGTCTGGCTCATTAATACGGAATTGTCCGGCTACAACACAATGTCGCCTCGCGCTGTGTCCGGTGACGGCATTGCCATGGCCTGGAGAGCGGGCGCCGAGTTTACCCTGATGGAGAGATCCGGAGTTATGGGCATCACACCTGGTTTCAAACACCGATGGCATACCGGCGCGGGGGACGCTAGCTACGAGAATGTTCCGCTGGTAGATGCCGGCGGCAAGGAACTCCCGATCGTTACGGAACCGGGTTGGCGCCGGCAGAATGTCGACCGTTTGGGAATAGGGTGGGCTGCAATTCGCGAAAAAGTGCTCCGGGGCGAATATGCGCTGCCGTTTTACGGCGACTTTCCTTCCATGCCGGCGCTCGAGCGCAAGGTCGTCTGGAATATGTTGCTTGAGGAAGAGTGCACGGGAAAAATCATCGTCGACACATACTCAGCGGCCGGATTCGACCCGGGCAAGGATCAGCTTCAAAACTATGCGTTGATCGAGGGATCCAGTTTGCCGCAATGGCGGGAGGCGGCCGGCGGAGGTCTGGTGATTGACTGGGATTTAAAGACTACTCTTGATGGACTGTATGCCGCTGGCACCCAGTTGTTCTCCCCGGGCGATCACAGCTTTGCGGCTGCAACCGGAAGGTATGCCGGGAGAAAGGCTGCGGTATTGGCTCTTGAAGCCGGTGAACCGGTGATTTCAAAAGAACAGGTTTCCAGGGAGAAAGCCAGGGTCTATGCTCCCGTGACGAGAAGCCAGGGAATGGATTGGAAAGAGCTGCACGCCGGGCGATGCAATACTTCTGTAGTGAATATAGGACCGAATCGCTCTTCAGGATGGGGCTGGATACTCTTCAGGAAATTGAAGAAAAATGGGTGCCTACTCTATTTGCCCTGGACCCGCACAAGCTGATGCGGGCCCTGGAAGATCTGAGCATTCTGACCCATGCCCAAATCATATTGCATGCTTCCTTGGCGCGTAAGGCCAGCAGTCGGTTTCTCGATTTTCATAGGATAGACTATCCTCACTTGGATCCCCCGGAATGGCACAAGTTCATTACCTTGAAACAGGCAAACGGCGAGGTGAAGGTCGGGGAACGGCCCCTGGATTATTGCGGCAATCTCAAGAAAAACTACGAAGCGCATAACAGGGACTATACGGGGGTGTTTGCGGGCAAATAGGTAAAATCGGAAAGGTTCGTTTTCGTAATACTGGTATTCGCAATTGCGATGACGTTTGCTTGCAGCCTCATATGCTAGTCTGAACGTCTCGGAAATTGCACAACTGTACTGAGCGACAATAATTCATGCGCATTGATGTTGTTTCCCTTTGCCCCTAAAGTTTGCGAGCGAACTATGCTATGAATATGCGCAACCGACCTCCAATAACAGCTTGGCTTTACCTCTGCGCCGCAGTGCTGACTTTGCCGCTGCCGGCGCTTGCTCAATATCTGCCTGTACCGGCCAATTTGAAGATCGAGGGAATTCCTCCCATACCCTTGACTTTGAATGAGCGACTGGGACAATACGGCCATTTCCGCGCGGCAAGTCTTCTGGATTGGCATCCCGTCGAACGCGAGATTCTGATTGCAACCCGATTCGCGGACGTGCCTCAGATTCACTCCGTGAAAATTCCGGGCGGGGCGCGGACCCAGCTCACGTATTTTGCCGAGCGGGCGAGCGACGCCCAGTATGAGCCGGCTAAGGGCCAATCCTTTGCATTCCTGATGGACGCGGGAGGATCTGAGTTCTTTCAAATTTATTTGTTTGACCTTACCAGCGGCCGCTTCACGTTGCTGACTGACGGCAAGTCGCGCAACACTGGGATGACCTGGTCGCGCGAAGGCCGCCGGATCGCATGGTCTTCCACCCAACGCAATGGCCGGGACACGGATATCTATGTCATGGATCCGCGCGTGCCGGCCTCGGCGCGGCTCTTGGTGGAGGCTTCCGGCGGCGGCTGGATTCCCGTCGCGTGGGCTCCGGACGGCAAGAGATTGCTGGTTATGGAATCCAAATCCGTAAACGAAAGTGCTCTCTTTCTGGTGGATTCTGATGCGGGCGGCAAGGAACGGATCACGCCGGCAGACAAGCCGGCATCCTATTCGTCGGCCGCATTCTCAGCTGATGGCAGGGGGCTGTATCTGATCACGGATACCGATTCGGACTACCGGCGCCTCGCCTATTTAGATCTTGCCTCCAGAAAGCTTAGCTTTCGGCGGCCTGATATTCAGCACGATCTTTCCGGCCTTGCCGTCACCAAGAACGGAAGATGGCTGGCCTATGTGGTCAACGAGTACGGAGTGGAACGGCTTCACATTATGGATACCGTGACAGGCAAAGAACTCAACCTTCCCGGATTGCCCTACGGCACGGTCAGCGGATTGAAATGGCATAACAACAACCGGGATTTGGGTTTCACCCTTTCGTCGGCCCGCAATCCCTCAGACGTGTATTCCATTGATGTCGAAACCTGTGCTCTCACGCGATGGACGGCCAGCGAGACCGGCGGATTAAACGCCTCTGAATTTGTCGATCCGGAGCTCATCCGTTGGAAATCATTCGACGGACGGACCATCAGCGGGTTTCTATATTTGCCGCCGGAGCGTTTTGCGGGTCCACGCCCGGTGATCATCAATATCCATGGAGGGCCCGAGGCGCAGTCTCAGCCCGGCTTTCTCGGGCGCAATAACTACCATCTCAATGAAATGGGGATTGCTTTGATCTTTCCAAATGTGCGGGGCTCTCTGGGTTTCGGCAAGCAATTCGTGAATCTGGATAACGCCTATCGGCGCGAGGATTCGGTCCGGGATATTGGTGCTCTGCTGGACTGGATTGCGACCCAACCGCGCCTAGACTCTAAGCGGGTGATGGTAACCGGCGGCAGTTATGGCGGCTATATGACGCTGGCATCCCTGACCCATTACAGCGACCGCTTGGCGTGCGGCGTGGAGGTGGTGGGCATTTCGAACTTCGTAACTTTTTTGGAACGGACGGAATCATACCGGAGGGACCTGCGGCGGGTCGAGTACGGCGATGAAAGGGACCCGAAAATGCGGGAGTTCCTGATCTCGATCTCCCCCGCGACCAATGCGCATAAGATCACCAAGCCTCTCTTTGTGGTGCAGGGTAAAAACGATCCGCGTGTTCCGGCAAGCGAAAGC
>JBBISO010000266.1:0-4091 GCA_037441325.1 Acidobacteriota bacterium
CTTGAATCACCTCCTCCAGATTGTAAAAAACTCCGGGTTGCTGTCGAAAACCGGCTTCATCGCTGGGCCGGCTGCCATTCAAGCCGACATCCGCTCGCGGCGGGATTAGGACGATTTTTCGCCCAGAACTGTATGGACCTCCTTGAGCGCCTGGATGATCGGGATCTTTTGCGTGCATTTGTCCTCGCAAATGCGGCACTCGAAGCATCCGGAGGCCCTCTGTTCCGGGGTCATGAATTTGTTATAGAAAAAGGCGCTGTGTTCCCTCCCGTCAAATAAAAACACATCGTTGTATAGCGAAAAATTGTGGGGGATGTTCACCCCGTTCGGACAGGGCATGCAATAGCCGCATCCCGTACAATCCACCTTCAGCATTCGGCGATATGCAGCCCGCGCTTCCTCCATCAGGGAGAGTTCTTCGGGAGTCAGTGAATCGGCAGCGCCGACCTCGGCGGCGGCCACGTTTTCCTTGAGCTGAGCAAGAGTGCTGGATCCTGTGAGGATAAGCGACACGTCTGCATGGTTCCAGACCCATAGCATGGCCCATGCTACGGGGCTTCTTTTGCTCTTTGCCCTGTCCCATATCGCTTGAACCGGCAAGGGGATCTTGGCGATGAGCCTGCCGCCGCGCAAGGGTTCCATTATCACGGCTCCGAGTCCGCGGGAAGCTGCATAGGCCAATCCTTCTTTTCCGGCCTGATAGATTTGGTCGTAGAAATTGTACTGGATCTGGCACAGGTCCCAGTTGTAGGCGTCGACGATTTGCTTGAAGACTTTAAGTTCGTCGTGAAAGGAAAATCCCGCAAAACGAATCCGCCCGCCGGCCCGAAGGCGGTCCAGAAAATCGAGAACGCCCAATTCCTTCATCCTGGCCCAGGAATTGCTGTCAATGCCGTGAACCAGGTAAACATCGAGGTAGTCAGTTTGGAGTTTGCTGAGTTGCTCGTTGAAAAGCCTTTCAAAATCCTCCGGCTTTTGGATCATGAACGGAGGCAGCTTTGTCGCGATCATCACCTGGGAGCGGCATTTCTTGAGGGTTTTACCCATGAAGGTTTCGCTTTTTCCGCCGTGATACCCGTATGCCGTATCGAAATAGTTGATCCCGTGTTCGACGGCATATTCGACCATTTGTGTGGCTTCGACCTCCTCGATCGGAACGTTTGGATCGAAGCCGGCCATTCCTCCCGGATTGCCTGCCATGGGCAATCGCATGGCTCCAAATCCCAGAATCGAAACGTTCTGTTTTGTTTTGCCGAGCTTGCGGTAACGCATGCTGAATCCTTCCTCACTATGGTGGGGCGGCAGTCATGACGCCCCTGGATCAAAGCAAAAAACTATTTGCTGATAATGAACCCTCCATAAAACGGAATTTAAATATAGCAGGAAAACGAAGAAGAATTTCGCCCAATTATGATTCGCTGATGTTTGCACGGCCATCCCCTGGTTTTGAAGTTCAAAACAGCCGGGCGGCAGCCAAATTCGCCTTGCTGAGGCATTTGAATCTTCGAGCCTCTGCAGCTTTGAGGTTATAATGAGGCCGCGGACCGCATGGATCTCAGGAATTTCGATCCCGTAAGGAGGAAGCGGTGAAAATTGACGTTTTTTCACACATCATGACGGAGAAATACCTATCGGAATACAGGAAAAAAGCGCCGGCAATCGACAACGAAATCGAGGTGTATACCCGGCCGGTGGTCGATCTTCAGATGCGTATGGGGCTGATGGACAGGTTCCCCGATGTGCTTCAAATCCTGACCGTCGCCAAGGTGCCTCTGGAGAAATTTGTCGGCCCCCAAGATGCGGTCGAACTCGCCCGGATCGCCAATGATGAGCTGGCGGAACTGCTGGTCAAATATCCCAACAAGTTTTTCGGGGCGGCTGCCTGCCTTCCTATGAATGATATCGACGCCGCTCTGGCAGAAGCGGACCGCGCAATCGGCAAACTGGGATTGCAGGGAGTGCAGATTTACAGCCGCATTGCCGGCGAGCCGCTGGATTCGCCCAAGTTCAGGCCCCTGTTCGCCAAAATGGCCGGATACAATCTTCCTATCTGGCTCCACCCGGAAACCAATCCGGCGCTCGATATGGATCGCGGCATATACAGCTGGCCTTATGAAACCACGGCCGCAATGCTGCATCTTGTGCAATCCGGAATTTTTTACGAATATCCGCGGCTGAAGTTTATTGTGCACCACGCCGGAGCCATGGTCCCCTTTTTCGCCGACCGCCTAAAATGGTTCGCTTCGGCAACAAAGCTTTTTTCCCAGAACGATCCGAAAATTCATGAACAATTCCGGAATTTCTATGTGGATACGGCGCTTTACGGTAATACTTCGGCCCTCCAGTGCGCGTATGATTATTACGGCGCCGGCCACATGCTTTTCGGGACGGACGCTCCTCTGGGGCCGCGCTGGGGCATGATCGAAGGCACTATCCGGTCGATCGAGAGGATGGCGATCACGGACGACGAAAAAGAGATGATTTTCAGCCGGAACGCAATCGAAATTTTCAGGATGGCGCTGTGAGGGCGGCAAGCTCGGACGGATTTAGGGTATGATTGTTGATAAAGAGGTGCTCACATGGCTGATCCCACCGGTTGCTCCCGACAAGGTGCTGAGAGCGCTTGGCATATCATATGGATATTGAGCGCACAAGAGTTGGCGCGGCAGGCGGCCGCAACTAAGGGGAGAGGGGAAGATCTCCTCTTCCGCCGGCGGGGTCAAGGGTTTGTCCGCTGAAGCATTGGATTGGTGATATGAGGACGGAATACAAAATATTAAACGATTTTATTAGCAATCACTCGGAAATAATCATAAACAAAAACGAAATTGCGATCCCGCAATGGCTGCGGGATGAATTCTACCGGCGCTTCGACGATGTCCGGAGGGCGATCGTGGAAGAGCATTATCCGGATTTGCCGGTGGACGTTGCCGCGCTGTGCGACAATTACATCCGGATTGAAAAAGAAATTATGGATCGGCTCGGCCTGGAGCGCATCTGCGCGCCGATGGATCTGTTCAGTTTTTTGCACAATCCGAAGGATGGATTGATACGCGCAGTCTACACCAGGCTTTTCGATCTCCTGCAGGGAAAGATTACGGCCGAGGATTTTGAGCGGCAGGCCGAACAGGATTTGAGATCGGCTGCCGCAGATCTTTTTCGTTTGGGATATGAAATGTGGGCAGCTCTTGCCTTTATCAAGCTGCTGGATCCCGACCGGGGCTTTTTTGTAGACTTAGATCCTGACTACAAGCCGATTCTCGCGGATTTGAAGGAAATTGCGTTCGGGCGCCAGGCCCATCACCCCACCATCCGCATTCCGGAGTTTGCCATCCATTCGCGCCGCCTTGATCGATACGTTGCGGTCAAAATGGCGTTGGCGAAGGAAGTGCAGACTTTTGTAGTTCCGTTCACTCCCCCCGTCAGGCCGAAAAAGAAGACCGGGGATACGTCCTCCGCTCTGGATTCGCGCGTGATGCTGCTCTATTTTAGGGCCACGCCGGATGATATTCCGATGGTCGCTGAGATATATGAGCGCAAGCTGACGAGCCCTGATTTGCTGATCGAATTCATGACGGAAAGCGAATTCAGCGATCCGGCTGCGCTGGATGAGGTGAAGCAACACCTGAACGCGTTGCGGCCCAAACTGGGAATGAGTTTATTTCTGATTGGCGCCGGCGGAGGTGTAAAGGCGGAAAACATCGCCGACAACATTCAGACGATCTCCGCTGGGTTCGATTCTTCCAAAATGGAGCCTGTCCTGGAGCAGCTGGGTTAGCCCGCACATTTAATAATTCATGGCAGGCTGTAAGCATGCAGCGGAGAGAAAGAATGCCGCAGGCAGAACGCCGGCCGCGCCCGGAGTGGTTGACAGTAAAACTTCCCGGCGGAGGCCACTACATCCGGCTGAAGGTTGTGGCGCGAGAGCAGCGGTTGAATACGGTTTGCGAAAGCGCGCGCTGCCCGAATATCGGCGAGTGCTGGGGAACAGGCACGGCGACCTTTATGATTCTGGGGGATGTGTGCACCCGGGCCTGCAAGTTCTGTGCGGTAAAAACCGGACTTCCCCCCGAATATGATTTGGACGAACC
>JBBISO010000267.1:0-4072 GCA_037441325.1 Acidobacteriota bacterium
ATCGGGTGCTGATAAACCGTAGGAGCCCGCCTGGTGCTTTGGAGGGCGGCGGCTTGCTGCCGCCTTCAAATGCTTGATGATCTTCACATTGCAAAAGGCGCCAGCAAGCTTGCGCACTCCAAAGGCTTCGCCTAATAGATAGCATGGTTAAAGATTTAAGATGCATTTCGCGGCCGAAAGCAAGCAATCGCCTCAACTGCTATCGGGCGGGCCTGGAGGCCCGTCCTCACGGGCCGTAAAACTTCTAACGAGGCCTCCGCAGAGGTGCCCATCCCCCAATCAATCATTAATCGGCTTGCGGCGTTGCCCGACATTGGAGATCCGTTGTATGATCAAATAAATCGGCAGCCGTCTCGTAGGTTTTCGGTTTTTCCGCGGGAGCTTGCAGATGCCCGTTTGGGAAGCTCATTCGAATCTCCGCAGGATCGGCGAATATCTTGGATGCCCGCCTGGGGACATAGCGTGGGCGCTATCCGTCCAGGCCATTGAATTGGCTTCGGGCAACGCGAAACCATTGGGAGAAATTCTGGTCGAGCGCGAATGCGTGGCGCGGGAGGTTTTGGCGGAAGCTCTGGAATCTCAGCGGATCGACCGGCTGCGAAGGTGTTCGCTGCTCGCGGGGCTGAGCCGGGAGAAACTCTCGCGGATCGGAGAACAGACAGATCAAATCGAACTAGAACCGGGCGAAGCCTTATTCAGAGAAGGGCGGAGGGGAAGCAGCGCCTATGTGATGTTGAGCGGGCGGCTTCTTTTATCGCACTCGGTCGAAGGATGGGAGCATCCGGCCGGCACGGCTTTTCCAGGCGATGTTTTGGGCGAGGATGAATTCGCCGGTGACGGCACGCGGTTCTACACCGCCTATGCGACCGAGCCTTCGGTGTTGCTGAAGATCGGCTATGATCTGCTGCCCAGGCCGGCAAAGCTCAGCTTGAGGGAGGTGCCGATTTATTCGGCGGCCGATTTAATCCGGAGAACGCAGGAGGTTTTGCGGGCGGAGCGCGGGTATCTTTTCCTGCGTGACTCCGAGACCGGAGAATTGACGGCGCAGGCCGCTGAAGGGGACCCGGCTTCCGGCTTCAAGATTATGGCCGGCACCGACGTTGCCGGCTGGGTGGCCTGGAAGCGAAAGAGCGTGAACCTTCGCGAGGCATACCTTGATCCGCGCTTTGATCCGGCCCTGGACATTCTGACGGACTACTGGACCCGGACTCTTTTAGCGGTGCCGGTGTTGGATAGCCGGGGAGAAGTGATCGGCGTTCTTGAGGCGTTGAACAAACACTTCGGTCCATTCAACGCCGACGACGAAGCTCTCCTGCATGCCTTGGCGCATCAATACGCCCCGGCGCTTGTTTCCCATCGCAAATGACAGCGCAGGCGCAATATATCCCAAGCTCGCAGAGATGATCATCCACAAGGCGAACATTCCGGGATAATTTCTCCGTTTCTCGAATTTTCGGGGCGGATCCGGAGACCCGCCCCCATGTCGCGCGCCTTGGATCCACACCCGTCTGCGACGCCTCGCTGCGAAACCTTGTGAGAAATGCGGGTTAAGGGCCAGAGCGTTTGTCACGCGTTGTTAGATGGATGTTGGATGGAAAGCAAAATCCGAAGAAATTCCGTGTTGGATTCTCAGTGCAAATTAAATATTATCAATGCGTGCGCCTGTAGCTCAGCCGGACTAGAGCGTCGGTCTCCGGAACCGAAGGTCGCGCGTTCGAATCGCGCCAGGCGTACCATATCCTCCCTTTAAGAATGATACGCGAATCCTGGCCGGCAACGATTAGCATTGATCGCGGCCGGATTCCTGGCTCCGGGCAGTCAATGTGAGGACCGGCCGTCTGGGCGCCGGCTGCAAGATACTCGGGGCTGGATCTTTCACAAAGAGTGTGTGCTATATTTGCAGCCTGCATAAATGAAATGACAGAGGAGAATGAATCATGCGCGACATAAATCAGCGGAAAGCTCTACTTGTGTTCTCGGCGCTTCTGGTATCGGCAGCCTTGGCCTGGACCGAGGACTGGCCGCAATGGCGCGGGCCTAACCGGGATGGCCATTCGCGGGAGACGGGTCTGCTGAAAGAGTGGCCCAAGGAAGGGCCGAAGCTTCTCTGGCAGGTAAATGACCTGGGAAGCGGCTATGCCACGCCATCCGTGTCCGGCGGACGCGTTTACCTGATGAGCAACAGAGGGCTTGAGGACGAGTTTGCCATTGCGCTGGACGTGAAGGACGGGAGAACGCTTTGGTCTACACGGATCGGCAAAGTCGGCAATCCCGACCAGAAACCCAATTTCCCTGCAGCCCGATCAACACCCACCGTGGATGGAGCGATGCTTTTCGTCCTGGGTTCGGATGGTGATCTTGTCTGCCTGGAATCCGCAACCGGCAAGGTGCGCTGGCATAAGTCCCTGCGCAGCGACTTCGCCGGGCTTGCGCCAACCTGGGCTTACGCCGAATCGCCACTGGTGGATGGCGATGTGCTGGTTTGCACGCCCGGAGGCAAAGATTCGACCATTGTCGCGCTGGACAAGAGCAAGGGAGAAGTCATCTGGAAATCCGCGGTTCCCGGCGGCGATATGGCGGGTTATGCCTCGCTGATCATTGCAAACACCGGCGGCATCAAGCAGTACATTGCATATACGGCAAACGGGTTGCTGGGCCTGGACGCAAAGACCGGCAAGTTCCTGTGGCGTTACGAAAAAAACAAGGGCGCCTTGGGAATGAGTATCCAGACACCCGTTGCCCGCGATGGTTACGTTTACAGCGGGGCAAATCGTGTCGGTGGCGGAGCAGTCATGCTCAAAATCCTTCAAGGAACCGTCACGGCCGAAGAAGCGTACTTCGACCCGAAGCTGCCCACCGCGATCGGGGGTACGGTGCTTGTTGGCGATTACCTCTACGGCAGCGGCCAGACCACTTTGATGTGTGTTGATTACAAGACCGGCCAGATCAAATGGAGTGAACGCAGCATCGCGCCCGCATCGCTGTGCTACGCCGAGGGGCGATTGTATTTGCACGGTGAAGAGGGTGACGTGGCGCTCGTCGAGGCGTCGCCGGAAGCCTACCGGGAACACGGGCGTTTTACGCCGCCGAACCAGCCGAAGCATAGCAACCCGATGGAAAAAGCCTGGACGTACCCCGTAATTGCAAACGGCAGGCTTTACATCCGCGACCTGAACACGCTGTGGTGCTATGACATAAAGGCCGCAAAATAAAGGCCGGGTCCGATGCAAGCGGGCTAATTCATGCCGCATCCGGAAATGCGCGGGTTCCTCCGGTGCTGTCGCCCTCCATAAGCTGTTATCGCTTTGACGCCGAGAGGAAAGCGCTATAGTAAATAGAAAAGAGGTCCTGCTATGGTCAGTGCTTCGCAGCTTCGTCCGGGAATGGCCATTCGCTACGAAGGCCAGATCTATAAAGTGCTAACGAGCGAATATCACTCCGGCCAGGGGAAGATGGGCGGGGTATCGCACGTGAGCCTGAGGAATTTGTCGACCGGAGCTTTATGGGAGCAAAGCTTCCGGGCGGAACTGAAGCTGGAGGAGGTTCCGGTGGAGAAGCGTCCTTTGACGTTCCTTTATTCCGATCAGGAGCTGTGCTATTTCATGAACCCGGTCAGTTTCGAGCAGGTGGAAATTGCCAATTCGGTCATTGGGCAGCAGGTCCGATTCCTGGAACCGGACCTGCAGATATCCGTCGAGTTTGTGGAGGGTCGCCCGGTCAGTGTCCTGTTCCCGGATATCATTGAGGTGCGGATTGCCGAAACGGCACCGCCGGCGCACGGCCAGCAGGACAACACTTGGAAAACGGCTCGCCTGGCCAACGGCATCACGATCATGGTGCCGCAATTCGTCAAGAACGGCGACCTGATCCGGCTCGATGTCGCAAGCCTTAAGTATATCGACCGAGCCAGAGCAGGGCAGCGATGATACGCGTCTGGTGTTCCATAACCCGCATTTCTCACCGGGTTTCTACTGCGGCGAACGGGATGAGACACGCCCGCGGCTGGGGAAGATCCGCCGGAAGGTCCTGATTAAATAGCAGGTTATTGAGATCGGAAGAGTGTTTTAGGCCG
>JBBISO010000268.1:0-4048 GCA_037441325.1 Acidobacteriota bacterium
ACCCCTTCGGGGTTGGACTGGCCGCCAATTTGAATGGTTTCGCGACAGAAACTAGTTAAAGGAGATCTTATGACCAAGCGGATGGCTCCGGCAATTCTATCCTGCTTGCTGATCGGGGCAGTCCTGGCGGCGGGCGAGAAAATCGATTCCAGCGTCAACTGGAAGATTCGCCGGGAAGCGTCGGAGAATTCCCAGGTCATGCGCCTGATCCACCAATTGGCCGACGTCCATGGGCCGCGTCTGACCGGATCGCCCAACTTCACGGCGGCATGCCGCTGGGCTCTCGAACAATTGAAACAATGGGGGCTGCAGAACGAAAACTTGGAAGCTTGGGACTTCGGACATCCCGGATGGGGCAATGAAAAGCATTCGGTCAGAGTTGTGTCTCCGTATAAGGCAAACCTGACTGCCAGGGTGATTGCCTGGACACCTGGTACCAAGGGGATGGTCCGGGCGCCCGTCGCGCAAATCGATCCCCCCGACAAGCTTTCGCGGGAAAGCTTGACAACCTACTTGAACGGCGTCAGAGACAAGGTCCGGGGGAAAATCGTTTTTGCCGGCGCGCATACGCAAATTCCTATAACATTTGACCCGCCCTCCAAAAGGCGCGAAGACTCCGATTTGATAGCGCTGTTCGACCCGAACAAGCCGGTGCCGGCGCGCGTGCGGGAGCAGCCGGTTGACGAACCCAAACCGCTGGATCCCCGGGAGATTGAGAAAATGATCGACGCTTTCCTGCTGGAGGCCGGCGCTCTGGCCAAAGTGGCCGATGCGGCCCGCGATCACGGACAGATACGCGTTTTTGCCAACCGGACCTACGATCCGTCCCAGGCCGTTCCGGGCATCGTAATCCGGAATGAGGACTACGGCCGCATATCCCGCACCTTGTCCGGCGGAATCCCCGTCGAGATGGAAATCGAGATCGTCAATACCGGCTATGACGGACAGAGTTCTTACAATGTGGTCGCGGAAATTCCCGGTACCGATAAAAAGAACGAAGTGGTCATGATGGGGGCGCACATCGATTCCTGGCATGCAGGTACGGGTGCCACCGACAATGCCGCCGGCGTGGCCGCCGTCATGGAATCCGCCCGGATCCTTCAGAAACTCGGCATCAAGCCCCGGCGCACCATCCGCATCGCCTTGTGGGGCGGAGAAGAGCAGGGCTTGCTCGGATCGCGGGCCTATATCAAAGACCATTTCGGGACTTTCGAAGAACCCAAACCGGAATTCAACCGCCTGGCGGCTTACGTTAACATCGATTCAGGAACCGGACGCGTGCGCGGTGCTTCCGTATTTGGGCCTCCCGCCGCCGCTTCCGCAATCAGGGAGATTCTGAAGCCTTTTAAAGACCTCGGAGTCATGGGCGCGAACTCCCTCACCGACCGCAGCCTCGGCAACACGGACAGCACTTCTTTTAACTGGGCGGGTTTGCCTGGAATCAATATGGTGCAGGATCCCATCGAATATTTCACTCACACCTGGCACACGGACCTGGACACTTACGAGCGGGCGCTGGAAGCGGACCTTAAGCAGTGCGCGGCCGTAATCGCCTCACTTATTTATCATCTGGCCATGCGGGAGGAAATGCTGCCGCGTTTCACGGCCGAAACAATGCCGAAGCCGGTGAAATAGTGCTTGGTTGAAAGCGCGACTGCGGTTTGCGGCTGACTTGATGCTCGGTTGGGCTAAGCAAACTGCTTTTGGACCAGTTTCAAGGCGCGCGCAACGACGTTATCGACGGTGTAGCCGAATTTTTCAAAGACAACCTTTGAAGGCGCCGAGGCGCCGAAACGATCCAGGCTGATCATATCGCCCGCGTCGCCGATATATTTTCGCCATCCCTGCGAGATGCCTGCTTCCACCGCCAGCCGCGCCCGGATTGGAGGAGGCAGGATTTCATCCCGATATTCCTGGGGCTGGGCGTCAAAGAGCTCCCAGCTGGGCATCGAGACGGCGCGCACGGCAAGTCCCTTTTCCGCCAGTTTCTGCTGCGCAGCGACAATAAGGCTCACTTCCGAGCCGGTCGCCATCAAAATCAAGTCGGGCTTGCCCGCAGGTGGATCTTTCAGGATATAAGCTCCCCGCCGCAAACCTTCTGCGGAGCCGTAGTGCGAACGGTCAAGCGTCGGCACTTCTTGCCGGGTCAGGACGAGGGCGACGGGCCGGCCGCGCATTTCGGCCGCGACGCTCCATGCCACCACGGTTTCATTGGCGTCGCCGGGGCGGATGACCGTAAGCCCGGGGATCACGCGCAACGCGGCCAGATGCTCGATCGGCTGGTGGGTGGGTCCGTCTTCGCCCACTCCGATACTGTCGTGGGTGAAAATAAAAATCACTCCCAGTCCCATCAGCGCCGCCATCCGTATCGGCGGGCGCATATAATCGGAGAAGACGAAAAAAGTGGAAGCGTAGGGAATAATGCCGCCGTGGGCCGCCATTCCGTTGGCGATCGCGCCCATGGCGTGCTCCCGAACTCCGAAATGAATATTGCGGCCCTGGTAGCCCCAGCCGCCGCCGATCGACCCCTGTTTGTCCCGGGGCTTGTAGTCCGGATTCTGAAAATCGCCGCCGTTTTTGATTACCGTATGCGTTGACGGGTTCAGATCGGCCGATCCTCCGATCATTCCCGGAAGCGCAGCCGCCACCGCATTCATGGCCTTTCCCAGCGCGACGCGCGTAGCCATGCCTTTGGGGTCCGCGGGGAATGAGGGGAGGCTCGCGTCCCAATCTTCAGGAAGCTCGCCCCGCATCAATCGGAGAAATTCTTGGGCAAGCGCGGGAAATTCTCGGACATACCGGGCGAAAGCGGCGTTCCATTCGGCTTCCGCCGCTCGGCCGCGATCCAGCGCCTGCCGGAAGAAGCGGAGTGCTTCCTCCGGCACATAAAACTGCGGCTCGAGAGGCCATCCCAGGTTCTGCTTGGTCAATCTGACCTCCTCCTCGCCCAGTGGTGCGCCATGGGATTCGAAAGAGTCCTGCTTGTGCGGCGAACCATAGCCGATGTGAGTCCTGACCAGGATCAGCGAAGGCCGTCGGCTTTCGGCCCGGGCTGCCTGAATGGAACGCCCGATCAATTTCAGGTCATTTCCATCTTCAACGGTAATCGTGTGCCAGCCACAGGATTCGAAGCGCCGGGCCCGGTCTTCACTGAATGAAATATCGGTCGCGGCGGCAAGGGATATGCGGTTGTCGTCATAAAGGCAAATCAACTTGCCGAGCCTCAAGTGCCCTGCCAGGGACGCGGCTTCGGCAACAACTCCCTCCATCAGATCGCCGTCCCCCGCGAGAACATAAGTAAAGTGGTTGACGATCTCGTGGCCGGGCCGGTTATAGCGCGCCGCCAGATACGCTTCGGCGACCGCCATGCCCACGCCGTTGGCAAATCCCTGTCCCAGGGAGCCGGTTGTGGTTTCGACTCCCGGGGTAAGGCTGCGCTCCGGGTGCCCCGGGGTCCGGCATCCCCATTGACGGAATTGCCGGATATCGTCCAGCGACAAATCATAGCCTGTCAGATAAAGAAGGCTGTATAACAGCATGGATCCGTGTCCGGCCGAGAGAACAAACCGGTCTCGATCGAACCATCCCGGATTCGATGGATTGTGTCTGAGAAATCGCGTCCAGAGAGCGCAGGCCATAGGTGCGGCCCCCAGATGCAATCCGGGATGTCCGCTGTTTGCCTTCTGAATCGCGTCCAGGGACAGGAAACGAACGGTATTGATGCACAACTGCTGCAGCGACGGGTCGGGCGGCTGAATTTCATTCATGACGATGCCCCGGCAATCGGAAAATAAAGGCAAAATTTAATTTGCCGCGCGCGCGATGTCAAACGCAGAATTCGCCGCAAATTCCCCGGGCCGACGGCCGGGCCGGACGATCCGCTCTTCTCCGGGGGGCGGGTGCAATTAATCCGCATTTCTCACAAGGTTTTTACTGAGGCGGCACATCCGGGCATGACTGCTGCCTTGCGCTCCCCGTGAGGACGGCTCTCCAGAGCCGTCCTGGGCGGGTCTGGGGACCCGCCCCACATGTCGCGCGCCTTGTATCC
>JBBISO010000269.1:0-3714 GCA_037441325.1 Acidobacteriota bacterium
CGATGCCAAGGTCCGCTTCTAAGTCAAGACCAAGATCGAGCATATCGAGCGGATACCCGGTTTTTTCAGCGATTATTTTAAGGACCTCTTCCTGCACGCCGTCTTTCGCTCGCGGTTGCTCAACGGCGGCGACTACCGCATGTTCCGCCTTCACTTCGCCGCCTCGAGCTACTGGTTTGAGGTCCGGCCGCCTGTCGTATACAAACTTGATCGCGTGAGCCAGCGTCGGAAAATCGCGCAGTTTGAGATTGTCGTCGCGCGGGATGTCATAAGTCGCGCGAATGGCCGCAAACATTTCCGCCTGCTTGACGGTATCGATGCCGAGATCCGCCTCAAGATCCAGATCTGGATCAAGCATATCTATGGGATAGCCTGTCTTTTCAGAGATTATCTGCATCACTTGAACTTGCACTTCGTCCCCGGCCGGCGCCGGGGGCGCAGGCGGAACAGGTTCCTGCGCCTTAGCTGCGGGAGGAGGCTGGGAAGCTGGCGCAGCCTCTCCGGCGACCTCTTCCAGGGCAGCTTCAGCCATAGGCTGAACCGGTTTTGCGGCAAGCGGCATCCACACGGATGCTCCATTCTCGAGTCCGGCCGTGGGCCCCTGATCTTTAGCCCGAAGGGTTCTTTGAACCATTTCGAGCTCGGGCGAGTCATAGCCGGTAAGGCGCCGCAACCAGTTGTTCCAGGACGCCGAATCCTCAATGCGATAGCGGTATCCGAGGGCCGAGGGGGGCTGTCTTTTGCCGTCAGGTGTCGGCGTCCAACGCAGCAGAGTCATGCATATCTGCGAGCCAAAGCCCGCGCCCAGTCGCAGCGCGTATCGTACCGGGCGGAATCCTCCCTTGGAAAGGTTCAGCATTCCAAGCTCCGGATCCACTTCTTTGAAATTGGGAACGGGCGGAATGATTCCCGTTTCAAGGATTTTGACCGCTACGACATCTTCGATTCCGACGGCCATCGGATGCCCGGTCGCGCCTTTCGTGTTCGCGATAATGATCTGATCCGTGGCCTCTTTGAAAACGTGCCGCAGGGCAAACACCTCCGCAGAAGCGCTTCCCCCGCGTGCCGGCGTATAGGTCTCGTGCGAAACGAAAACCATTTCCGGAGCGATCCGGAATCGGTTGATGCCCCATTCCGCTTCGGCGTTGGCAATCAGCTTCTCCATCACATGGCGGATATGGCTGACATCGAGCCGCGTGCCGTGATACGCACTGTTGGCAACAACTGAACCCAGAACCTGGCATATGGGGCGAATTCCGCGTTCGCGCGCGGCTTCGAGGCTTTCGAGCACGACAGCCGATGCGCCCATCCCGATAATCAGGCCGTGACGCCTGCGGTCAAATGGCGTAGCCGCCTCCTCCACCATCTCATCCGTGGCGGCGGATCCGGAGGCCAGGAAACCCGAGCTGAACCAGCCCATTAAATTCTCGGAAGTAATATCGTCCGCCGAAATGATGATGACTCTCCGGCACCGGCCGGTCCGTATCCAGTCGCAGGCAAGTGCGACGGCTTGGGTGCCGCTGGCACAGGCGCCGTTGGTTGAAGTGTTGGGGCCGCGGGCGCCGATATACTCGGCGAATTGCGAATGCCCCATGGAAAGGACCCGGAAAAGGAATCGGCGATCAAATTTGTAAGCGTTCCTTTCGACCTCATCGCGCAGCGCTTCCATCCGCCGGCGGATTTCCTCAGCAACTCCGTTCCCTGCCCCGGTCCGGCTTGCCAGCGCATACAGGCTGTTCAGCTCCTCCAGTCGTCCCCGCCGAATGCGGTCCTGGTAAAAACCTGAGATAATCTCGGCATAGGAATCGTAGCCCGGGAAAGCGGAGGTGAAAAGAATACCCGTATCGTCCCGGATTTCCTCGGGCAGCATCCATCGGTCAGGCAGCTTGGTCCCCTTGGTAGTCGTTTTATAATGCATTACGAGGGGTATGCCTGCATCGCGCAGCGCGTCGATTCCCGCACCTATGGCCAGCTCGGTAACACGGTCCAGAGCAGGCAGCCGGTCCTCAGGAAATCCGAAATCGCCGACCAGGTCGAAATCTCTGGCGCGCGCCGCGAGCTTGATCACGTCATTCAAACTCTTGATCGACTCAAACCTTCCCTCTCCCCCTTCGCTCTTAACCAAGCGGGTGATGTTTTTTTCGACCATTTCCTCGCGCAAACGCATGGGGACGGGTTCAATAAACACGTCTCCGCGCAGCATGCGTTCCACATTGGAATCGTCGAAAACGCGCTCCACTCCCGGCAACCCCAGCGCAGCGCCGGTAACAACAATGTCCACGGGAACTTGCGCTGTCTTTCCTCCGGAATAGATTCGCAATCCTCGATCGAGGAATTCGGTAAACAGCTTGCCCAGCTCCATATATCGATCCGCTTCCGAGGGAAGCGGGCGAAGCGGAGATTCGGCGGCCTGCTCCACTGCAGGAGTTTTCGGCGGGATAATGGCTGCGGGAATAGGTGCCGGCGGAGCAGCCGGCAGCCGGATTTTGCGGATTTCCACGGCCGGCGCTTTAGCCTGCTCTCTTGCAGCCAAACCGACGCCGAGACCAGCAGCGTATAGGCCGCAAAGCGCCAGATTCAGTGATGCCGCCTCGCCGATCCTGGGATGATTGGTGAATAGCGAGACCACGCCTTCCCGTTCGCCCAGCACATCCTCCACAAATCCATAAAGAATTCGCTTGGGACCCAACTCGACAAAGAGGCGCGCGCCGGCATCGTAAAGCGCGTTTAGTCCCTTGACGAATTGGACGGGGGAATATACTTGCCGTCCCAGCAAATGGATCATCTCCGGCACGACTTCCGGACCCATGGGATAGAAGTCCCCGAGCACATTAGACACGATGGGAACTACAGGGGGGCGTAGATCCATAGTGTTCAAAATTTTGGCCAGCGAGTCCCCAGCAGGCGCCACAATCTTTGTATGGAAAGCATGGCTGACCTGCAGTTGCCGGGCCACATAACCCGCTTCCCTCACCGCCGCCATTGCCTTCTGGACACCAGCCGTCGCGCCGCCAATCACAGCTTCCCTAGCGCTATTGATATTAGCGATGACGACGTATTCATCGATCGTGCCGAGTATGGCTTCAATCTTGTCGATGGGTCCGAAAACTGCGGCCATCATTCCATTGTCATCCAGGGCGCACCGTGTCATTTCGTTGCCGCGGGCGCTTACCGCTCTCAAAGCTTCTTCAAAAGAAATGGCACCGGCTGCCACCAGAGCCCCATATTCGCCTAGGCTATGTCCCATGACCATGTCCGGCGAAATTCCGTAAGCACCGAGCAAGCGGCCCAAAGCGGTTTCCGTGGTAAGGACCGCGGGTTGGGTGATCGCCGTTTGTTTCAAGCCTTCTTCCGCCGCGGCGAGTGCCGCCTCATCGGATTCATCCAGATAAATGCAGCCGGTTAGTTTCCTTCCCAGCAACGGCTCCATGACGCGATCGGCTTCTTCGTAAGTCCGGGTGACAATCGGTTCCGTCTCCCGGAGGGTTTTCAGCATATTGACATATTGAGAACCCTGGCCCGTAAACAGGAAAGCGACTTTGGGCGCCGATCCCTTTCCGAGGAAGATTCCCTTCGCTCGCAGTGCTTTCCATCTTCCGACCTGGTTTTCTTCAAACGCTTTGAGCGCCTTCCCCGCTTTATCGGCCAGTTCGGCCGCATTTCCGTAATCGATCGCCAGCCGTGCATTCGCGCGAAGATCAGATTCCAGGGGAG
>JBBISO010000269.1:3731-4016 GCA_037441325.1 Acidobacteriota bacterium
CTTTTCCGGCCGAGGCTTCCTGCTGCACCGCCTGCAGGCGGGCAACCAGTCCGGCTTCCGATTCAGCGCCCAATACCAGAGCTCCGCGCAAGGGGGATTTGAGGCTGGCTGTGGGGCTTTCTCCCCGCAGGGCTCCTGTCACCGAAACGCCGACTTTGCTCTCGCCCGCAATTCTTCCGGAGATGTATTCCTCCATTACGATGTGGAAATTCGTGCCGCCGAACCCAAACGCGCTGACGCCCGCACGACGCACACCACCCGGCTTAACTTCCCAGGGCTTCAGCT
>JBBISO010000270.1:0-4008 GCA_037441325.1 Acidobacteriota bacterium
GGCGCTATCTTCCGGCGATACGCCAGGGCCTTCGTATGCGGAAAAGCCGGGATGAAAAATTTGCTGGCTTGCGAGAAAAGCGGGAAAAGCGAGAAAAGGATGGATCATTGATGCGAACAGAGGATAGGCACTGATAATAACCAAAAGCTTGGCATCGAAATCGGGTTCCACGATTACGTCCCAGGCACACGGGTGATCACCGTTTTCAGGGAGACAACTCCATTTTCACTTCTGGAATTCAAGCAGAGATGCGTCCCTATCACATATATCCTGGGCAGGATTACTCTTGTCCAAAACAGAGTTTGAAAATTTGATCAGCAAAAATTCGCAACCGCATAGAAAATGAAAAGTGCAGGGGGAATTGGACAGCACCCTTTTCGACCGGAGCCGCAAAATCAACAGAGGGGAACCTCATTTCGGCATTCCTCTCATCAGGCTCGTAAGTCCAATGAATTCAACAATCGTTTTTCCATTTCACGCTGTTGTGGACAGCAGTGGGGCAGGATAGGTCCCATGTCCGTACTAATTCGATTCACGCGGCGGCATAATCGCGGACGGAGACCTGCACGCCTGACCTGACGGCTTCCTCTGCAATACCTAGAAGAAACTCGGTCGTCTCAGCATTGACATATTCCTCGCCGCAGTTGGCACAGATGTCCGCGGGAACGTTTTTAATCACGAGAGTGGTGCCGTCCCGCTCCAGAGTCACTGTGCCTTTCCCCGGTCTCGTTTCACCCACCTTGCAAATCACGCACTTCATGGTATCCTTCTCTTTCTGAAGCCAGGCTCCCATTCCTTCAAATCAGGCTGATATGCTGTAACGACAATCCTTATTTTTTCCTCGATATTTTCCGCCACCACCACGTGGATTGGCTGCGATTCCCACCAGCCGAGGATAAGCCTGCTCGGGTATGGGAAATCATCCGGATATTGCTCAACCATAATGCCTGTTTCCAGCACATGCAACACTGCGGCGCTACTTATGCGGCGCTGAAACATTCGTTTGAGTGCATGAACCCGGAACTCAACCCTTCCTTTGTCCATAGGATAATCATCTACCAAACAGCCTTCCGTTTTCAATCACGTAGCCGGGACAGCGTTTCTCCTCACGGTATACGCTCCGCCAATCAGAGGTCATGCCGCTTTTGTCCGTCGCTTTGCCCTTACAGCCTGCAATATCTCATCTACTGCTGCACGCCTGAATTCGTCGGAGAGGCGGGAGTGTTCAAGATCGGATTCGAAGTTGCGGGTGCGATCCGCCGCGGGATTGACCAGGCCGGAGCAATTGCGGCCGAGCGCCTTGAGGAAAGCGCTCGCGTAACCGCTGTCCTTGGAGCACGCCTTCTGATACCCGGGATCAAAGGCACGGAATTGTCGATCTGCCCGGAAGTCCGGACCGTCCCAGAGATCCATCAGTCCGAATATGCGATCCTGGATTCGCCGCATCCCGGTCGCGGGATCGCGCTCGAGCAGATGCAGCTTCTTGAGCCGCTTGAATACCCAGAATGGGAGATCGATCTCGACGCCGTATGGATTGAGGACCTTACCGTCGAAATCGAAAGACAGAGCTCTGCCCATCAGCAGCTGGTTGTTTTCGGAGCTCCAGCCCGCTCACGCTGGGATTTGCTTCAAGGATTGCAGCGCCAATGCACTGCAACAAAATCCTATTTGCGCTTTGCGAGAACTGTCAAGAGGATTCAACAGAAGAATCAGCAACTATGCAGATATTTCCCATTCTGGACTTGCTTGAGAGTGTGTTTGCGCGATCGCTTTAACGCCGGGCATCCATCGCAATTGATAGTCCGGATAGACTCGCCGTGCAAGTGCAAGGGCATTCTGGCATACCTGCTCTGCGCCTGGCTCATGTGATTGCAGCATGGCTTGGCACAAAACCGCCTGCATTTCCGCGGAATACGGGGCCAATTGAGCAGCAATTTGTGCTTCTTGGAGCGCTTCGCCAACATCATGCCGACGTATAAGACGCCTCGACTGTATTGAATGAACTGCTGCAGCAGCAGGCGATATATCGAACGATCCATGAAATACGAGGATACTGTTGGCAATAATATCATCCGGTTTCCGAGCAAAAAACTGCTGGTATGGATTAAGTTCTCCCGGCCCCCAGGATTGCCCTGCCGTTTCATTCGCACTCACGAGAATTGTTCCATTTACTACCGGTGGTGGATCTGGCGAACTAACGCCATATCGATAGGCGAGTCCCGAAGGCAGACGGCGGCATGGAATTCGATATTTGGCCAAATCAACGCCTGGAATTATGTAGGCAAACCAGCAATCGGATATTCGATTCTCTGAAAGGTAGGTTGAAGCCTGTATGAGCCCCTGACCCCAATCCACGTTGGAATCCGTCATTACTCGATGCGTATTTTGCGGCCCGCCCACAATCTCATTGGAATAAGTCAGATAATTTGGATAGGCTCGAATAGAGGAAACAGCATGCCCCAGTATGACGAACAGAATCGCCACAAATGCAAGTCGTGATCGGCTGCTCAGACGACTCGCACTTAAGGCGGCTAGGACAATCAAAAAAGGGAAAATGGGTAGGATATGTCTGATGCCCAAGTTAATTCCGGAAAGAGTGCTTGTAACCAGAAAAACCACCGGAGGAAGCGCCATAAAAATTATTTAACGCCGAACCGCAATATTTCTGGCTGCAAGCGGCAGCGCAGTGAGCAATGCTAGAAAAGGGATCGTGGATTTCATCAGAAATACCAGGGGGAAGAAAAACCATTTTCCATCTTCATAAACCTGTCCCAGCAAGAAGGTGACCCGTCCCCCTACCACACCTACCAATATATCTGCCAATCCCCATAGAAAAGATTCTGGCAGAACCTTCATGCGCCACAGGTTTGAAGTCAGCCCGGCCCAGACCTTGTTCCCGATGGTGTCAGAAAGCGCCACCACGTCCGGGGACAGCACGAAACCTTTCGGGCGCGCGGCAAAACGGAAAGAATAGGAAGCCCATAATCCCACAAATGCGATTATAGATATTATCGCCAGCGCAACCGCCAGCCGGGTGATTTGTTTTCGAAGAGAGGAGGATGCTGTATTTCGGATAGCCAGCATTTCACTCCCGGCCAGGAGGACGAGAATGGGTGCCAGGATCAAGCCGCTATGTTTCGAGGTGCACGCCAGCGCCACGGACAAACCGCATAAACATAGACGCTTCCAGTTTGGATTTCTTACAAAGTGGTAAAAGGAATACACCGATGCAAAAATAAAACAGGACGCCGCAAGATCAGTAGTTACAGGAACTCCGTTGGCCAGAATATTCGGTTCAAATACAAGCAAAACCAGGCCGAGCAAGGCCGCTGTTTGGCCGAACATTTCAAAACAGCATACGAACAAAAGGACTGCAAGGATCAAAGGAAAGATGATGCATGTCAGTTTGGCTCTGGATAGGATTGTTTGTGCTTCTACGGAATTATCATACAGAAATGGGAATCCATTCTCGGTATGAACTAATTTGGTCGGGCCGGCAAGAACCTCTGATGTCTTGAGGTTCAACTCCAATAGAGGAAGCGATGCTGCGAGCTTTACAAGCGGCGGGTGCTCTGGATCGGCTCCGAAATCCCGATGTTTCCAATATTGATACCCAGAAAAGATGTGTACGGACTCATCGAATGTCTGACTTTGCTGACGGATGGAAAAAATCAGTTCAAATGTGAAAATTACAAGGGGAAAGCAAGCGATGACATTTGCAGCTCGTTTGGGTATTTGGGAAAGCGGATCATAATTCATTTTTACCCTTCCCCCATCCCCGCAATCAATCCAGCCGTGTGTCCCGCGCTTTCCACACTTCCCCCATCCCTCCCGCGCCGATAAGGGACAGGATTTCGTAAGGACCAAGTTTGGTTCCGGGTGTGAGGATCATTTCTTTGATCATCTCCCTGATTCCGCCATCGAGTGTTCTACGAGGAAAGCTTTGAGATTCTTTATAAACTCGGGGCTGTTTGGAGTGGTCATGTGATCCGCCTTGGGTATAACCAC
>JBBISO010000271.1:0-4000 GCA_037441325.1 Acidobacteriota bacterium
CCGCCCGATATTCTCGTGGTACCAGATCCAAGCTTCGGGGTTGATCGGTTCTCCCACTGTGCCCAAGAGCCGCAGCGTGCTCAGGTCATATTTCTGTGGCCATTCCGGTCCTTTGACGATAAGCGAACGAATTACCGTCGGCGCCGTGTAGAAAATCGTGACCTTATGTTTCTGGCATACCTGCCAGAACCGGCCCGGATCCGGATACGTCGGCACGCCTTCAAACATCAAGGAGGTCGCCCCATTAGCGAGAGGTCCGTAAACAATATAGCTGTGTCCGGTCACCCAGCCGATATCAGCCGTACACCAGTAAATGTCCTCGTCGCGGATATCGAAGATGTAACGGTGGGTCAACATAGTATAGAGGCTATAGCCGCCCGTCGCGTGCACCACACCCTTGGGTTTGCCCGTAGATCCGGAGGTGTACAAAATGAAAAGCGGATCCTCGCTGTTCATAGGTTCCGGCGGGCAGTCGGCGGTGACCTTGGCCATTTCCTCGTGGTACCAAAGGTCCCGCCCGGCTGCCATGTTGCAGGGCTCCTCGTTACGCCTGAATACCACCACTTTCTCGATCGACGGCGTATGTCGGAGGGCGTCGTCGGCAATGGCCTTGAGCGGAATGTGCTTGCCTGCGCGCAGCGACCCGTTGGCGGTCACGAGCAGCTTGCACTGGGAATCATTGATCCGGTCTTTGAGGGAATCAGCGCTGAATCCGCCAAACACGATCGAGTGAATGGCGCCGATGCGCGCGCAAGCCAGCATCACTACAGGCAATTCGGCGACCATCGGCATGTAAATGCACACGCGATCTCCCTTTTTCACGCCGAGCGATCTAAGCACATTCGCAAACTTGCATACTTCGGTGTGAAGCTCCTTATACGTCAGTGCGACGCAGTCTTCGTCCGGCTCTCCCTGCCATACGATAGCCTTCTTATCGGCACGGGCGGTCTTCAGGTGCCGGTCCAAGCAGTTATGTGTCACGTTCAGCACGCCGTCTGCAAACCACGCGTGCCGGATGATCCTCCGTTCAGTGTCCCACGTAAACTCGCGGCCCTTGGCCGGCTTCTTGAACCAGTCGAGCAATTCCGCCTGTTTCAGCCAAAAACCGTCCGGGTCGTTGATGGACCGCTCATACATCTTCTGGTATTCGGTCGGCGAATTGATATGCGCCTTCGCCGAGAACTCATTGGACGGCGGAAACGTGCGTTTCTCCGCCATCAACGAAGTAATTGCTTTTTGGGGGTCGCCTGTAGCCATCCTGCGATTGCCTCCTTGCTTGGAAACGTTAGACGGTCTCAGCGCGCAAAGGACGGCCCTTGCGCCCACTGCCCAGATAAGTGAATATGCGGCGTTAGCATATAGCTCCCGAAACTTCTCTTCACTCTTCTTCCGTGCCTCTTTCGCTCGCTTGCCCGCGGAAAGTTTTGGCAGGGCCTTTTGCTTTTTTGTCGCCTTTCATCTGCAACCTCTTTAAACGATCTGAAAGCGCTTCAAATGGGGTAGAAGCGAGGGAACGTAGCGTCGCGCAAAAGCAAATGCTGGTTTAATTAATGCTGGCAAGTGCGCATTTATCTTATAGGCTCTTCCATCCTGGGGGCAAGAGCAAAATGGGAGAAAGTGTGATTGCGTTAGTTATGTGGGGCGGATGGTACAGATGTTGATAGGGCCAGGACCCATAATTAATCGCTCAAAGCCCTGCTTAATTCGGCCTACTCCACCGCGCGAATATTCAGCCCTTGCACCTTCGATGGATCAAAGGATATTTCCTTGTGCGAGTCGGAACCCCCAAGCCGGTTTTTAATGAGAAATTCCTTTGCCCGGGCAATCGATTCCACCTTGAAAACAATGCTTTGAATCCGGTCTTCCTCGCCCGGGATTAAGCGGATCGCCGGGCCGGCGCCGGCTCGCCAGCTTCCTGAAGAGGTCTGAGTCCCCAATAGCAGCGCCCATTGCGTTTTGTCCTTTTCCAGGTTCGTGGATTCGATCACGATCTCGGAAACGGCCTGAAGTCCGAGAGGGCCACCGCCGTTCAAAACCAACCGATTGCCCAGCTGGTTTCTCCTGATATCCGCTCTCAAGTACTCTGGGCTGTATTCATAGAGGAAAATCGACATGCCGGGTCTCGACATGTAAGGCAACGCCACCGTTGTCCATAACACACCCTGAGTTCCTTTAGGCAGAGTTGATATGTAAGGTTCTGGTGGGGCATAAGGAATTCCTGCTACTTGCATCTCTCGGAGCGAATTGGGCAGCGGGTACGGTTCAAAAGCTATCCCCGCATAACGGGCCGCACCGGGCTTGCGACCCGCCGCATTATCCGGTTCGGCACGCCGGAAAAACTCGAGGTTCACATTACCAGCACCCAATGCTCCGCTGATGAATCCCCGAGTATCGGTGATGGGCCATGCCACGGGAAGCAAGAGGGTGTCGGCGAAAAAATTGAACAGGCTCTTAGGGTCGCCGGATTCTATCAGGATGCGGTCCGCCTGCCTTATGATTGGTCCCTTTCGCCGAGCTGTCTGTGCCGAGGCCTCATGGTAAACTACGGCTGCCAGAATAACTGTGCAGGCAATATTTCGAATAGCCATGATTCGCTCTCTGCTTGGGATCCGCAATCGGTTGAATTGCGAATCATTAATACCCGCATCGGACTTAGCAGTCCAATGAATCTTGAAGCTTCTATTATGAACTATTATGAATGGTTTACATTGCTTTTCACCTTGCGAGGGTTCTTTCGCATTTCGCGCATAGCTCCCGCAGCCGGGGAAATGAACCTGCATTCTGCGCGGCAATCCCAAGGTTTCTCAATCCGGCAGGAACATGAATTAAATAATTCTCCAATCCCTTGGTAAGTCCCAGGAAAGCGTAAGCTCCCAGTGCTTGCAGGAGACGCTGGACCGACGCTTCCCAAAACGCGTTCCGGAAAGAGTCCCAATCAAGATTTTGTTTTGACAAGTCGTAATAATAATAAAGAAGTTCTTCGCGTTCGGTTTCCGAAAAGCTCGCGTACGGGTCGCACAGCAGTGAACCCAGGTCATAAAATGGAGTGCCGAAACGCATCCCCTGGAAATCGATCAGGAACGGGGCTCCTTTGCAAATGAGCACGTTTTGCGACTGAAGATCGCGATGCACGAGACTGCGTTTGTTTGATTCCAATCTCCCCGAGAGGCGGGTCAGCTCGAGCTCAAGCGTTTGCCGCGGCTCCGGTTCCATTTCGATCCCGCATAGATGCCTGAGAAAATGATTCTTGAAGTAGTCGCGCTCCCATTGGTACAGCGCGGGACCGAAAGGTTCCGTCAATTGCACGCGGCTCGAAGGGAAAAGTTGTGCGGAAAAGGAATGAAGCCTGTGCGCGACGGCCAGCGTCCGGCGGTAATGCGCCTTCCGAATTTCCCAGGGTTCTCTTCTCAGCGAACAGAGGTCTGTGTCTCCGAGATCCTGCATAAGGATAAGGCATTCGGTCGCGTCGTGGCGGATGATGTCGGGGACGGGGATTTCGATCTCCCGGAGGAAGGATGCGATATCGGCAAAATAGGTATTTTCGATCCGGCCTGGATTGTAATGCATCAGGATGGCCGAATACTCCCCGGTCCATTTTAATCGGAAATAGCCCCGTTCCGATCCTCTGCCCGAAAAGGGAATGAACGCGACGTCAACGGACGGCAAAAGCCCGAGAGTCTCCCGCGCGAAGGCTATCATTTCATGCCGCGATTTCATCGGGCCTCCGATGCGTCAGCTTGGATTTTGAGACGTTCATAGGATTCAAGGGAACCGATATCGTTCCAGCTCCCCTCGTCCAAAACGATGCCGAGAATCGCCCCGGGTTTCTCCGCGATTCTATTAATCAAAACGGAAACAATCGATTCTGACCGGCCGGCTTGAATGTGCCGGAGAATGGATGTATCCACGGTGTAGATGCCGGTAAAAAGACAGCTCCGGGCGCCGGGATTCTTTAAAACGCCTCTGAGGTCGCAGATCTCGCCGCGCTGGTTAACGCTCA
>JBBISO010000272.1:0-3974 GCA_037441325.1 Acidobacteriota bacterium
CGGGGAGACGAAGTGGTTGTTGAGGTCCAGGATAAGGGCCTGGGCATAGCCGCCGAAGAGAGGGCCAGGATCTTCGAGCCCTTTTACCGCGCCGCCAAGGGAAATGAAAAAGGGGGATGCGGTCTCGGTCTCTACCTGGTTTCCGAGATGATAAAAGAGCACGGCGGCAGAATTGAAGTGGAAAGCGAGGTGAACAAGGGAAGCAGTTTCCGGCTATTTTTCCCCGCCGGCCGAGCTGCAAAGGAAAGGGCCCGAAAGCAGAAAAGGCACGCGTGGACGGTGGCCGGCACCGGACGGGAAGCCTGAATTTCGCCATGCCTAAGATTCTTATTGTCGAAGACGAAGCCGAGTTAGCCCACGGTTTGGAAATCAATCTGAAAAAGGAAGGATACAAGGTCCTCAAAGCGTCCAGCGGCGAGGAAGCCCTTCAGATTGCGCTCCGCGAATTTCCGGATTTAATCATCCTCGACATCATGCTGCCCGGGATGAGCGGCCTGGACGTCTGCCGGGAGCTGCGGCACAAGGCGATCGCCGTTCCCATCATCATGCTTACAGCCAAAAGCGAGGAAACGGATCGCGTGGTCGGGCTCGAGCTGGGAGCGGACGATTACATCACCAAGCCGTTCAGCCTGCGCGAACTGCTCGCCCGGATCCGGGTCTGTTTGCGCCGCCAGCCGCATCAACCCGAAATCACTCGCTACCGCTACGGCCACGTGGAGATCGATTTTGAAAAGTACCGCGTGACGGTGCGCAACAAGCCCGTGGAAATGACCCAGAAGCAATTCGAACTGCTCCGCTACATGATCCGCAACCGCGATGTAGTCCTGTCGCGCGACCGGCTGCTCGATGAAGTCTGGGGATACGATGCATATCCGACCACCCGCACGGTGGACACGCACATTCTTAAACTGCGCAAGATGCTGGAGGACGATCCAGCCAATCCCAAATACATCCTATCGGTCTACGGCGGAGGATACAAATTTGTGGGCTGATACAATAACGCGAGACGCGCCCGCGGCGCTTCCGGAAATCGACCTCTGCATGCGGATGATACAAGAAAGAAACCTGCCGGGCGGCGGCTTTGCGGAGCATCCCGGCGGGTCATATCGGCCGGATTCGACGGCATGGGCGATACTGGCCCTGGCGAAGCAAAATCCGCAAAGCCCGCTGATCGATTCGGCGAGAGCCCGCTTAAGGGCAAGTCAATCGCAGGATGGAAGACTATCGTTCGCCGGTGCGGCCGGCGTATTCTGGCCGACCTCTCTTGCCGTGCTGGCCTGGCATGGTCCAGAGCAATACCGGCAGGCACAGAGCCGTGCGGTAGCATTCTTGCTTGAAACCACCGGAGTCCATAGAAAGAAGGATAACAATTCTCCTATAGCACATGATACGTCGATAAAAGGCTGGCCATGGACCGAGGGCACGCATTCCTTTGTGGAGCCGACCGGCCTGGCATTGATCGGCCTGGATATTGTCGGTTACAGCAGCCATCCTCGATTTCAGGAAGGATTGAAAATGCTCATTGACCGCCAATTGCCGCGCGGAGGCTGGAATTATGGAAATACTCTGGTTTACGGCAAGGAATTGTTGCCCTTTGCTTACACGACGGGAATGGCGCTCACGGCCTTATCCGGGCATGCACCAAGAGAGAAAATCGACAAGAGCATTCTTTTCCTGAAGGCACAGCTTGAGCAATGCCGCACGCCTCTTTCGTTGTGTTGGGCGCTGTTTGGATTGGGAGCCTGGAACGAGTTTCCGCCTGAGGCTCATGCATGGGTCTGCGAAACGCTGAAACAAAAGGAGAAATACGGATCGTATTCAACCAGCCTGCTGTCGCTCCTTCTGCTTGCGTTTGCATGCCAAGGGGAATTCAAAAAATGCGTCCAGCCATGACCGGCGCAACCCGTCTCAGAATTCCTTATGTGGGGCGGGTCTCCAGAGGTTGTCTCAAAAATGCAATTTCCTAGGAATTGCGAAGCTGGTTTCCTTGGAGTGCGGCAGCTTGCTGCCGCCTTCACAAACATGCTAAATATATATTCCATAAAGATTTATGAAAAAGGCGCAAGCAAACTTGCGCAGTCCAAGGGATTCGCCTTACCATCCGGTTTTCATCAAAAACCAGCAAATCTGCAAGTTTTGAGACAACCTCTCCAGAAGGACGGCACCGGAGAGCCGTCCTCACGAAAATATAAAACCATAAACAAAAAGTAAGGATTACAGGATCATGCAACCTTACAGCAGGCGGGACTTCTTGCGGAGCGCGCTGGAATCGGCGCTCACTGTTTCGCTTGGTCTCTTTCCGGCCTGTAACGGAAGAGTCCCGAAAGCAGAAGTATTCATAGGCAAGGCGGACGATTACAGTACGGACATCACTTCGATGCTGCATGCGGGATTCCGGGAATTGGGGGTGAAAGACCATGAAATCAAGGGAAAGCGCATTTTGCTCAAGGTGAACTTTGTTGAACCGCACAAGGAGGCGCAGCATATCGTGACGCATCCTGCCGTTGCCTATGCAGCAGCCGAAGCATTTCTGTCCCTGGGGGCGGATAAAATCATTATAGCCGAGGGCTCCGGTCACTGCCGCGATACCTGCCGGATCCTGGAGGAAGCAGGATATGAAGCCGTTTTTTCGGAAAAAAGAATTTCATTTGTGGACCTAAATTATGACGATTGGCTTAGCATTGAAAACGCGGGCCGAGCCACCAAACTCAAATCGTTTTTTATCCCCGCAACCCTGAAAAGCGTGGACTGGATCGTTTCCCTGCCTAAACTCAAAACCCATCATTGGGTAGGCGTGACGCTGTCCATGAAGAATATGTTTGGCGTTTTGCCGGGAGCCGCCTATGGCTGGCCAAAGAATGTCCTGCACGTAGCGGGCATAAACGAGGCAATTCTGGATTTGAACCTTACGCTGAAGCCGCATTTTGCGATCGTGGATGGCATTGTAGGAATGGAAGGCGATGGGCCGATTATGGGAACCGCCAAGAAAGCCGGAGTGATCGCTATGGGCCGCAACCTTCCCGCTGCGGATGCAACCTGCGCCCGGCTGATGGGAATCAATCCGCACAAGGTAGCATATCTTTCTAAGGCCGGCAGCAGGCTCGGGCCAATCAAAGAACAGCTGATCGCGCAGCGCGGATATGACTGGCGAAGCGTCCGGACGGATTTCCAGCTCCCGGATTACATACACGCCTATCGGGGGCTAAGATTGACGTAGATCGGGTGCCCCGGAAAGTTCTCACTTGCTGACATCTAACGGCGAGGCACGGATCTTTTGCCTACAAAATGCGTCACGGATTTTTTTTGCATGCTGATGGTTTTCGTAGGCGATTCGAATTCCCATGTGTTTGTTGCGGCTTGTCCGGGGTAGGAGCCTTTAATGATTCTAGTCCGCATTTCTCACAAGGTTTCGCAGCGAGGCGTCGCAGACGGGTGTGAATACAAGGCGCGCGACATGTGGGGCGGGTCTCCAGACCCGTCCAGGACGGCTCTGGAGAGCCGTCCTCACAGGGAGCGCAACACATCAGACATGCCTGGATGTGTCGCCGCAACGCATATCTTGTTAGAAATGCGGGCTAAAGTTTGCCGAGGAAGCGGCCAAGCTCGGAATAAGAGGCTGTGCGGCAGCAGGTTGCACAAAACCAATATGGCTTTTGATAAGTAAGCCATTTTCCTAGAAGCGCGCAGGCCCAAAGAGATTCACGATGCATTAGAGTCTTCAACGCGCTGCAGCAAGGCTTTCGGTAATTAAACATGCACCCGATCCGGCATCTTCCGATGGGCAATTTGCATAAAGGTCATGAGATATGACTTCAGAATCATCCCAAAGGATATTGGCAGAGAAACAGCATCAGCGATCAGCGCTCCCTCTTGTTTTTCCAGTGAGGCTATGGGCTGCGCTGCGTATTCTCTCCAGCATCATGGCTGCCTTCGCTTCGATTTTGCGCCCGATGACTGAAATTGAGCGGCAGATC
>JBBISO010000273.1:0-3665 GCA_037441325.1 Acidobacteriota bacterium
CGCAGGCGTACATGTACGTCAGCCATTCGGGGACGTTCTGGGCCCAAATGCCGACATGATCGCCTTTGTTCACGCCGATGGCGAGAAGCCCGAGTGCGACCGCATCCACCCGCCGGTTGAATTGCTTCCACGTAAACCTCAAATCACGGTCGGAATAAACGATGTATTCCCGGTCGGGGGCTCTGTCGGCCCAGTATTCCAGCCAGTCGCCCAGCGTCCTGTTGAAGAGTTCCATAGGCTTTGATTATTAAAACGGAGTGTAAACAACACCCAGGATTTTGGCCCTGGATTTGTCGGCTGCGTGAACGTTGTGCTCCACGATGGAGTCGTAGTATATGCTCTCGCCGGCATTGACGATAAATTTGTTTTTCCCGTACGTAACCTCGATCACCCCCTCCAGAACGTATAAAAATTCCTCTCCTTCGTGGCTGGAAAGCGGATAGCCGCCTTCGGAGGCTGAATCGATGTCGACCAGGAACGGCTCCATATGCCTGCCGGTCTTGGATTGGGCAAGGGCGAAGAATTTCAGATCATTGCGGGAATTGGCCATTTCAGAGGAAAAACTGATGCTTTCGGGCCGGTCTTCCTTTCTGCAGATGACGGGGCCCAGGCTGTCGTTGTCGTCCAGAAAAGTTCCAAGGCGGACTCCAAGAGTGCGGGCAATCCGTATCAGCGGCGCCAGCGACGGCAAATTCCTGTTTTCCTCGATCCTGCCTACCTGTTCGGGCGTCAGGCCCGACCTTTCGGCGACCTGTTCCACGGTGATGTTTTTGGACTCGCGTATCGCTTTGATTCTCGATCCAACGGTGACTGTGTTTGTCATTCCAATCTCAGTCCTGCCTTTCCATGACTTCAAACTGCAAACAAACAGCAAAAATAATAGTACATCCCGATTTTCGATTCACGCCCATTTCCGACATTCCGGGGAACATGCGGGTATTGGCGGTTCCCATGGTTCGGCAACGCTTCCAGATGCTGACGAAAACGCCGTAGAACCCCGATAGTCAATGAAGGATATCGGATAGGCGCTTCATAAGGAAAGTTTCCGGAATCCGGGGAAGGTAGTAAGGGCTCGATCCAGGACTCCCAGCGAGTAGGTGATGGCTACCCCGTAGTTCGTGATGGGCACGCCGGCCTCCCGGCAGCGCAGGATGCGCGAAATCACTTCCCGCCTGTTCAGCATGCAGGAGCCGCAGTGAACGACAAGACTGTAAGAGCTGAGATCCTCGGGAAAATCATGCCCCTGGCGGTGTACGAATTCGGGTTCCACTCCCGTGTACTGCCGGATCCAGCGGGGAATTTTCACCCTGCCGATGTCCTCGCCGATGGGGTGATGCGTGCAGGCCTCAAGCACCAGCACACGGTTTCCGGTTTTCAGCCGGTCGATCGTTTTAACGCCGCGCACGAATTCATTCAGATCGCCCTTGAGGCGGGCGAGCAAAATCGAGAAAGACGTCAGCGGAACCTGGGAGGGCACGTCTCCCGCCACCCTCAGGAATGCCTGCGAATCCGTCACGACCAGGGCCGGAGGCCTGTTGAGCCGGCCCAGTGCATCGCGCAGTTCGCGCTCCTTGACCACCATGCAGTAGGAATCATTATCCAGAACGTCGCGTATCGACTGGACCTGCGGCAAAATAAGCCTCCCGCGCGGAGCTTCCAGGTCGATGGGAACCACCAGGACCGCCAGCTCGCCGGGCGGAATCAGGTCCCCCAATATCGGGGGGGCATCCATAAATGTTTCCGGGGCCGATCGAATCAAGGCCTCCCGCAGGCCCGGAATGCCCTTGCCCTCGCTGGCGACCGTTTCGATGAAGGCGAGCTTGCGGGATCTCAGATCCTGCACAACCTCGATGCGGGGTGCGGCAATATCGGATTTGTTGAAGACGACGATTGCGGGCGTCCCGCGTTTCGCCAGTTCGCCGAGAATGACCTCCTCGAATTCCCCCCATCGATCCGATTCGGCGACCAGTATCCCAAGGTCCGTCCGCTCAAAAACCTGTCGCGTCCGCTCCGCGCGCATTTCTCCCAGGGCTCCGATGTCGTCGATGCCCGCCGTGTCGATGAAGAGCACCGGCCCCAGAGGCAGAAGCTCCATCGGCTTCTCCACCGGGTCTGTCGTGGTCCCCGGGACATCGGATACGATGGAGACCTGCTGGCGGGTGAGAGCGTTCAAAAGAGATGATTTGCCGACGTTGCGCCTGCCGAACAGTCCGATGTGCAGCCGCATTCCCTTCGGTGTTTCTTTCACGGTTTTTCCTCCGGTGGTGGCGATCCGAGGCGTGCGACGCTTTCCGGCGAGATGAGCGTGTCGAATTGTTCGGGCGACAGCAGGCCGCTCTCCACGACGACTTCACGGACAGGCTTTCCCAAGGCTCGGGCCCGGGCTGCGATCTCCTGGGCTTTTTCATAGCCCAGGAGCTCGACCATAGCGGTCAATGTGGCGGTCGCTCCCTCGACTCTTGCGCGGCAAAGGGGTTCATTGGCCTCGATGCCGGCCACGCAGTGCTCCCGGAAAATCCTGCATGCGTTGCGCAGCAGATCCAGGCTTCCCAGCAGGGCGTCCGCGACCAGCGGGAGAAAGGGGTTCAGCTCGAGGTTTCCCATTGCGCAGGCCTGTGCGATAGCCTGGTCGTTGGCCATCACAGCGATTGCCGCCTGGGTTACCGCTTCGGGGATGACGGGATTGACTTTGCCGGGCATGATCGAGGATCCGGCTTGACGTGCCGGCAGGCGTATCTCCCCGAATCCCGCGTCCGGCCCCGAGGACAGGAGGCGAAGATCCGTGGCAACCTTGATCAGGTTTGCCGCGCAGGCCTTCAGAATGCCGCTGACCTCGACAAAAACGTCCGCGTTCTGCGTGCATTCGACCAGGTTTTCCGCTCGTGCCAGTCCCATGCGCGTGATTTCCCGCAGCCGGTCGACGACCCGGAAGATATATTGCCGCGGCGCCGAGAGGCCCGTCCCGATGGCCGTGCCGCCCAGGTTGACGAGGCGCAACCGCTCCTCGCACTTGTAAATGCGCCAACGGTCGCGCGCAAACGCTTCCGCGTAGGCGCCCATTTCACGGCCCAGGGTGATCGGCACGGCATCCTGCAGCTGGGTCCGGCCAACCTTGACGACACGGGCGAACTGCTGTTCCTTGCGCTGGAATTCCTCGAGCAGGCCCACCACTTCGCGTTCGAGCAGCCGAAGCAACTGAATGGCCGCCACCTTAAGGGCGGTCGGATAGGTGTCGTTGGTGGACTGATGGAGGTTGATATCTTCGATCGGGCTGATGGTCTGGTACTCGCCCGGAGGCCTTCCGAGGATCTGCAGGGCCCGGTTGGCCAAAACTTCGTTGACGTTCATGTTGGTCGAGGTGCCCGCCCCGCCCTGAAGGGCGTCGACGACGATACTGGAATCCAGCCGGCCCTCGATCATTTCCAGGCACGCAGTCTGAATGGCACGGGCCTTATCTTCATCCCACCAGCCTAGTTCGTGGTTCGCCTGGGAGCAGGCGAGCTTCACCGCTCCATAGGCATGGATCAGGGCAGGATTTACCGGCCGCAGAGCCAGCGGAAAGTTCTCGATCGCCCTTTCCGTGTAAATGCCGTACAGGGCATCCGCCAGCACTTCCCGCATGCCCAGTAAATCATGTTCTGTCCGATAGGGGCTCATATGTCTTC
>JBBISO010000273.1:3724-3966 GCA_037441325.1 Acidobacteriota bacterium
CGCGTTCGTCCGTCTCTTTGATTTTCCTGAGCCGCTTTTCGAGTTCGGTTTTTTGCGAACCCTCGGGAAGCTTTGCCAGTTCCTTTTCGATTTGCTGCTCGCCGGCGCGCCGAGTCTCGGGCGAAGCGTAGTCCACGAGATACTCCATGAGGGTGGTCATTGCGTTGGGCGTGCAGAACCGCTTGATGAATCCGGGAATCGCGAATTCCATGAAATGCTCGCCCGTGCGTCCGAGCCGGTAG
>JBBISO010000274.1:0-3956 GCA_037441325.1 Acidobacteriota bacterium
ATTCGTACGGGTATTTGCGGTGTAATATCGCGGCCGCCAATCGAAGGGGCGGCGTGTCAGACGCTTTGCCCCATTGTCGTCTTCTGCTCATCTCCCACGATTCGACCGTTGAACAGGTGAACGGTGCGTTCGGCGTGGCGTCAACTCAGATCGAAACGCCTCGGCTGACCCGCATGCGGGAAAACGTAGCGCTCGCCGCTTTATCGTGAACGAAAAAGCAGGCAAGCATGCAACTCAGATATCCGGTGCAACGGCGGCTGCCGTAGACCAAATACGCTCCGGTTAACGGATGAGAATCCTTTTCAACGACCGGTTGCGCAGCCCCGAGCGCCGCCGATGGTTTGACCGCTGCCGGCGCCCCCGGGCCAATGCGGTGCCGCTTCCCGTCACGAAACCGGGTCTGGATGCAATAACCGATTCCCGGAGCAGGGAATTGAGCGCGGGTGTCAGCGCGATTGGGATTTCGGCGTCGCCCGTTTGCCTTGCTCAAGCAAGGCGTGATGGATGCGCGATTTGAAGCGCCAGCCGGCCGGCGTCTTGACGTAAACGTCCTCGTAGTAGCCGTCATACTCTATCTTATTCGGATCGCCGTCAAGGCCGATCATCAGCATATCCACCGTTCCGACCGCTCCCCCGGCGCCGGGTGTGATGATGTGGTTGACATAGACGTGACGGATGCCTTGATCGATCCACGGAACATTCTTACACCCCCGCGCGCCGCCGCCGGAAGCTTCCGCCAGCCGTTCCCTTCCTTGCCATTTGAGGCCGATCTTGCCGTTGATGGAAGGTGCGAAGTATCCATCGGGCGCGAAGAGGTCGGCGTAATCATAGCCGTTGTTGGAGCACGTGTCGATCGCCCGGGCATACTTGGCGACCAACTGCTGTATTTGAAAATAGTCCAGCGCCGTGAGCTCGTAGGAGTTGAGCTGCCCTCCGAAAGCAAAACAGGCGAGGACCGGAAACGCCGCAAGCGCTATTTGGGTCTGCATGGAATCCCTCCCGCTGAAAACAAAATTATGACCGCATTCGTGGGAAAAAATGTGGTCACCCCCTGTCCCGAGTGCAATGAAAAGCGACAGCTGCGCGCAGTCCGATGCCTTTGTCATCGGCCAAAGCCACACACCGCATATCCGCCTGTATAGGAACTCTTCGCGGTGAATCGAACGGCGCACGCCAGACGGGTGTTCTTCGGATGCCCTGCGGATTCCTGCGGTTAATGAGAAAGTATCCTAAACGCTGCCGGGCCCTCAAAAGGCATCTGCGCCTCGAATGCCGAATTCGTCAGGATTCCTCAACTTCCACCTCGACAAAGTCGATTTGGCCGCGGAAACTTACGGGCCGCTTCCGCACCTTCACCCGGACGCGATTTCACGGGAAAGTCCTGCAATATCCTGCGGGCAACTCATGGGCCTTATTACCTTTGGATACGCCATGTGAGCGGCCGGCAGGTGAACCGCACATTGCGGCCCGGCCCGGAGCTCGAGAGGGTAAAGGCGGGCATTAAAAATTACAGGAGATTCCAAGCACTCTTTTCCATGCTTCTGGCGCAGGAAGAGCGTGCAGTTTTGTCATCGGGTCGTGCCCTTGGGGATGAGGGTAAAAAAAACTTCAGGAAGAGGTTGAGGAAAGCCTGAAGGTTTTTTTGCACCATCTGCATTTAAATCCGCTGCCGCCGGCAGGAGGCATTGATGCCGGAGCAGAGGAGGAATTGTTTCGGGAGGCGGGCCGCCAAGCGGCGGCTGAAGTTTTGGCACAACGTTGGGAGGGTGCTGATTCTGGGGCAGTTGGGCGTTGTCGGAAATGCGGGGCCGATCTGCATGATCTTGGCTTACGACCAAAGACGTTGCAGACCCTTTGTGGACCGGTGGTATTGCATCGGCGGATTGGGTATTGTGCTCGCTGCCATGAAACTGTAGCGGCGCTGGACGAGAGATTGGGCGCAGACGACACCGGTATCACGCCGGGGTTGAGGCGAGTGATTTGTCGCGTTGGGTTGGAACTTGCTTATGAGCCGAAACGATGGCTGTTGAAAGACACGCTGGGATTTAGCCCCTGTTCTTCGCGGGAGATTGAGAGAATTGCAGTTAGCCATGGCTGGCAAATGGATCAGGTGAGTTCGGTTTCGAGCCAAATCCGGCCGCAGCGCGCCAAGAAGATTTATTGTCTGGCTATAGACGGCGTGATGATTCCGTGGCGGTCGGATCCGCAGGAACATCGAATATGCTGGCATGAGGTGAAGTTGGCGGCTGTTTTCGATCCGCGAGATATAGAGCCACCGTTTTATGTAGCCGGCACCGAAGATTCGGATCAGTTCGGCCACCAGCGATTGTGGCGGGAGTTTGAGGCCCGTGGAATGAACGGGAGCTGGTTGCTGCAAGTGCTTGGTGATGGGGCGGCATGGATATGGAATCTTGCCGATCTGCATTTCCCCAAGTGCCGCAACTTTTGAATTTCTATCATGCGGCTCAGCATTTACACCAGACGGCATTCGCCTTGTGGCCGGAAGGAATTGCCAATGCATGGTGGCGCAGGCGTTTAGATCAGCTCAAGGAAGGGCAAATCGGGAACTTTTTCGCTGCCTTGAAGGTAATCGCCAAACGCCACGAAACAAGTGATGCCGAGCTCAGTCCTAAGCGTCTGCTGCATTACTTTGAGGACAACCGAAACAGATTAGGTTACGCCGAGGCGCTGCGCCGGAAACTGCCTATCGGCTCAGGCGTGGTTGAGTCGGCCACCGGCCATATTGTTCAACAGCGTCTTAAACAATCGGGAATGCGTTGGTCGCTTCCTGGCGCACAGGCCGTACTCAATCTGCGGGTACGCCATCGCAGTGGTAAGTTCGAACAATATTGGGAAAACCTCGCGATGGGCTAAACCCAGAACTTTGGCGTCGTGCACCCCGCATAAAATAAACCCTAAACAATTATTGGCCGAATGCGCATCATATACGGTTGTTTTGTAGATAAAGTTCTGCCACTGCTGGCGTTTCTAAAAAGACGGTGATCATGAAAATATTTCCTAAAAATAATGCGGCCCGGCACTTGCACTGCAACGCCATCTTGATTTTGACGCTTGCGGCCGCCATGGCCGGCGGCTGTGGCGGCGGCGACACAAGCAAAAGCAACGCCAAAAGCACGACGCGCTGGCACAGCTTCGCGGAGCTCAGCGCCTGAGAAGCCAGAACCTTCTTCCCCAGGCGGACCTGGATACTGCCGAAACCAGCGTAAAGGTCACGGAAGCAAATTACCAGGCGGCGCTTGAAGCGGTGCAGAGCCTTAAAGCGACACTGCAGGACCGCCGCCATGCGGTTGAGCTTGCGCAGAAAAAACTGGGAGATACGAATATCCGCGCTTCCGTCTCAGGCCAGATCGCCGAGCGTTTCGTTCAACAGGGAGAATACATCCGCGAAAATACTCCGGTGGTATCGATGGTGCAAATGAATCCCCTAAAAGTGAAGACCGCAATCCAGGAGCGCTATGCCGGCATCGTGCGGGCGGGCTTGTCGGTGGAATTCCAAGTGGAATCGGCGCCCGACGAGAAATTTCGCGGCCGCGTGGCCAACGTCAGCCCGTCGGTGGATCCGAATACGCGGACTTTCACGGTCGAAATCCTGGTCGATAACAGCGACCGGCGGCTAAAGCCGGGTTTTTTCGCCAAAGGCGTGATTTTCACGCATCGGGATGAAAACGTCATTGCGGTCAGCGAAGACGCAATCTCAACCTTGGCCGGCGTCTCCAATGTTTACGTCATCGAGGGCGGCAGAGCTCGGCAACAAATGGTATCCCTGGGAGCTGGAGTCGGAAGTCTGGGTGAAATCCTCAGCGGGTTGAAGGGCGATGAAGTGCTGGCTGCAAGCAACCTGACGCTGCTCGCCACCGGCGTGCCGGTGAAAATTTCGGGGGCCGCCGCGAGATTCAGCTGTTGCTGAATGCGGACCGGATGAACGCCTACGGGCT
>JBBISO010000275.1:0-3953 GCA_037441325.1 Acidobacteriota bacterium
CCAACCTCAGCCTAACCGAGATGTCTAAAACCCTATGTGAACTCCTCGAATGGAAACGCCCCACTGGGGCAAACTAAAGCACGAAGAAGGCCGCGCTCTCCATGAACGCCTTCAAGCCGACGGCATCGTTTCTCTTCCAAAGCTTCGTGCTACGGCAGCTCCCGGCCCGCGTAGAATCGTCGCTACTGCCCAAAGCGATCCGCAGAAACCCGTGACCGGCAGCGTCGAACAATTCGAACCCTTGTCTCTGCAACTCGTCCAGGCTTCCAAGCGCGAGCTCAGTTCGACCTTTAAGCAGTTCATCAACCGCTGGCATTATCTTGGATATCGCATTCCTTTCGGGGCGCACCTGCGTTACACGGTCGAGTCGCAAAAACTTCCCGGCCGGTTTCTCGCCTGCCTGCAGTTTTCCAGTCCAGCCTGGAAAATGGCGCCGCGTGATACGTGGATTGATTGGACCGACGAGCAGCGTCGACGGAATCTCCAGTACATTGTTTCGAACAGTCGTTTCCTGATTCTGCCCTGGGTTTCGGTCCGAAGCTTGGCGAGCAAGATCCTCTCGTTGGCGACACGTCAACTCCCCCTGGACTGGCAAGCGCTTTATGGCTACCGCCCATTGCTGCTCGAAACTCTGGTCGATGGTTCCCGCTTCCCAGGGACATGTTATCGAGCCTCAAACTGGATTTATTTGGGCAAAACTCAGGGGCGCGGACGCATGGATCGAGATCATAAAAGCCACGGCGAAGCTATCAAGAATATCTATATCTATCCTCTCTGTCGAAACGCGCGTCGCCGACTTTGTCAGGACCCGCCGCCGAAGTTTTGTGAAACAGTCACGTTCCCAATAAAGCTATCGGCTCTCCAAAAACAGCTCTTGCAGTTGCTTGATATGGACCCGTCCGCATACTCTTAAACATGCCAGAAAAGGCTGTGAAAATTCCCAATTTCACCCCCTCGAAGTTGCGGAATGGAGGTATAAAATAGCGGGGTAGGCAAAACAAACATATATGACGGCTCAAACTGAGAATCTAACAGCTTATTTATTTTTTGCCCTTGGCAATCAATCTCTCATTTTTATCCTTCCATTTTGTTGTATATAACGGATCAAGATCACGATAGGATGCTGCGGCTTTTTCCTTGGCAAGCTCAGTTCAATCTTGCCGGTGTTGGGGATTGCGGCGGTAGTTTGACTGCCTTGATGTTCCCCATGGGATTTGATTTATTGCAAAATATGCCATTTGGCGGGCTATGATAGGGATCAAACATAGGGCGGATAGGGCTGCGTCTATCTGATGCGCCCGTCGGCGCTGGTATTTGGATTTGGGATTATTGCTATGCGCATACTCATTCTCGGGGGCGGCCAGGTGGGTTCTTTGGTCGCCAGGCGATTGGCGCGTGAACACAATGAAGTAGCGCTGGTTGAAATAAACCAGGACCGGTGCAACGAGCTGGAAGAATCGCTCGACATTAAGGTGGTTTGCGGGAATGCTTCCAGCATTGAAACGCTCAAGCGTGCGGGTCTCCAGGATGCCGAAATGCTGATCGCCGTAACCCAAAACGACGAAACGAACATCCTTGGTTGCCTGATCGCTCAGGCGCACTCCAGCGCTAAGATCAAAGTCATGCGTCTTCGGACCCATGAGGTTGATCGGTGGCGCTCGATTTGCGAGAGCGACAAGCTCAAGGTGGACTTGGTGATCCATCCGGACCGGGAGACCGTCGATCGGATCCTTAATGTTCTCGGGCTTGTGGGCATTTCCGAGATCTATGAATTCGCCGACGGGCGGGTGAAGCTTTTCGGCATGAACATCGAAGCAAACAGCTGGGCGATCGGCAAGACGATCCAGGAATTGGACGGAATGAAGCCGACGCGGAATGTGTTGCTGGCCATGATTTTTCGCGGCAACCGGGTCATTATTCCGCATGGTGAGGAAGACCTGCGCGCCGGCGATCACGTTTACCTTGTGATGCCTTCCAGTGAGTACACGGCCGTGACGAACTTCGTGAGACTGCCTCCGCCGAAAGAAATCCAGCGAGTTTTCGTCGTCGGCGGAAGGCAGATTGGCATCGAAGCGGCTCTGCGCCTGGAGAAACAGAACGTACAGGTCAAACTCTTCGAGCGCGATCTGAGCCGATGCGAACTGATCGCAAGGCTTTTTCGGAAAGCTGCGGTTGTGCACGCGGATGGGATGGAACGGCACGTGCTGTCGGAAGAGAACATTGATGGGATTGACGCGTACCTTGCGCTTTCAGCCGATGACGAAGACAACATTATTGCCAGTCTGCTTGCCCGACGCCTCGGGGCACGAAAAGCGGTCGCTCTCGTAAACAAACTCGATCTGTTGCCGATGGCGCAGATGCTGGGGATCAATTCCATTTTCAGCACCCGGCTTGCAGTGGTGGACCGCATCCTCAAGTTCGTACGAAAAGGGAAAGTTTTTTCGGTTACTACTTTCCGCAATGAGGAAGTGGAAGCTCTGGAATTGATCGCTACCGCCGGTTCCCGGTATATCGGAAAACCTCTGCGCAAGCTTCATCTTCCCCGCGGCGTCATCGTTGGAGCCATTGCAAGGCCGTCGGGCGAGGTCACGGTGCCCTCCGGCGACACGGTGATCCAGGCCGGCGATCGAGTCGTTTTCTTCTGCCTGGAGCAGGTCGTGCCCGAACTTGAATCCGCGTTTATCGCTTGATCCTGGAAGGCGTATCCGTGATCCGCTGGCATGTAGTTCTTAGGTTTCTCTCCTATGTCGTCTGCGGCGAGGCTTTCGCGCTCCTGATACCTCTCGGCCTGGCGCTTCGTTACGGAGATGCTGGACGAGAGCCCTTGCTGCTGTCCCTGGCCCTGACCACTGCAACCGCCATTCTCCTGTATTATTTTTCGCGGCGCCCGGACGAGGAACTTTACCACAAAGAGGGCTTGCTTTTGGTGACGGTTACCTGGGTGACCATCTGCGCGCTCGGCGCCCTCCCTTTTTGGCTTTCTCCTCATTTCCCCGGCCTCACCGAAGCTCTCTTCGAATCAATATCCGGCTTTACGACCACCGGAGCGACGGTGCTGACATCCGTTGAGGCTTTGCCAAGAAGTCTGCAGTTCTGGCGGTGCTTTACGCATTGGGTTGGAGGCATGGGTATCATTCTTTTAGGCATTGCCATCCTGCCGCTGATCGGCGTCGGCGGCATCGAGCTGTATCAAGCGGAATTTTCAGGAGCGCGGTCGGAAAAACTCACCCCCAGGATTGCCGAAACCGCCAAAGCCCTCTGGAGGATTTATGTGTTGTTCAGCGTGGTGGAATATTTTTTTCTCAGGCTGGCGGGCATGGATTGGTTCGAATCCCTATGCCACACATTTTCCACCATGGGGACTGGAGGTTTTTCAACCCGGAACAACAGCGTGGAAGCTTTTCAAAGCCCGGCTGTTGAAGCGGTAATCATTGCATTCATGCTCTTGGCGGGCATCAATTTTACCCTGCATTATCATCTCTTGATCCGGCGGAACTATCGCAGGGTTATTGAGGATTCGGAGCTTCATTTCTACGTGATAACCGCCGCCGCCGCGACCCTGGCGATCGCCGCTTCTTTGTTTTTCGCAATGGGGGCGCGGTCGGGCGATGCATTTAGGCGTGCTCTCTTCCAGGTCTCATCCATTATGACGACTACCGGTTTTTCCAGCGCCGACTTTGAAGTCTGGCCGCCTCTCGCCCAGTTGATCCTGGTTGCTCTGATGTTTGCCGGAGGCTGCGTAGGTTCGACTGCTGGGGGACTTAAAGCCGCGCGGATCCTTTTGCTTTTAAGGGCCGTCGGAAGACAGTTTCATCAGCTGGTCGGCCGCCGCGGTGTCTTTATCATCCGGCTGAGCGGAGAGCCGATTAGAGAATCAACGATTCAGGGGCTGCTGAATCTAATCTATCTGGCATTCCTGGTGAATATCGCCGCATCGCTGATATTGACCGCCT
>JBBISO010000276.1:0-3934 GCA_037441325.1 Acidobacteriota bacterium
CCCGATTCGGATGCAGCGCATCCAGATTGCGGTAGAGCTTGTTTTCGTCCAGCTTCGAAAAGTCGATCCCCAGAATGTCTCCAATAGCGGTACGCCGAACCCAATCCGGCATGGCAAGCTCAGAACTCGGAGCAATCAGCCTGTTGAGCGTCATGACCTCGCTCAGCGCACAAGCCTGCTTCAGTAATCCAGCCTTTTTCAGGATCTCATTCAGTCCCAGCCGCTCCCATATCTGATGCCCCACATGCCCAGCTCCGGCAGCACGAGCTTCTTCGGTCTCGACATGGTCGGTATCGACTTTAACCATCGCGCTGGGAGCCGGGATCGAGGCGGTCCTCCTCCTTCTTCCTCGGCGGACTGTTTCAACGAGAGTCTCAAACTTTTCATCCGAAGGCTCCAGGGAAAGCTGTCCCTTCAGGGCTGATTCCAGACGGCGAGCGAGATCGCGCCATTCTTGGGCAGGAGCAGGAGCCAGATTACCGAGAGAGCAGATGGTGCGCTGACGGGGTCCTTTGGGGGTGTGAACGGATTCAACGAGAAGGTAGTTTGTATAGGTTTTGCCTTTGTATTTTCTAGTGCTACGTCGGATGTACATTTACCACTACAAATATCATTGTATCCTATATCTGTCAAATAAATAATTCACTATGTTAGTCACCATTTTCAAATTTCACGGATGCGCCGATTGAAAACAAAGGACTTATCCGCCCGAATCCCCGAAAACTGCCAGAACTGCTCCGACGAGTGAGGAAGTTGGGTTAGCTGCAAATTCTCAATCAGCCGCTTCTGCTCCCTCGTTGTTGGCGAATTGGCTGGTGTCAAAGAAGTCCGATCGATGATGCCGACTCGCCCGAGAACCCGGCTTTCCCCCAAATTCAGGTTTTGTTCGTAAAAAACCTTGCTGAGGTAAAGGTTTCCCCGCGAGGTCGACTCGTTGAACCGGCTCCTATCTACCGCAATGTCGTTCAAAGCACTAAATGATGCGGGCCCGCCAACGACCGAGCTGTCGAAAGCGCCACCGGCGGCTTGCATCTGAACGAAGAAAAATCCGTCACCGAGCGGGCGCTTCGATTCGGCCGACAAGGCTTTCAGAACGAAGTTGACGCGGGCTCTGCCAACCGTTGTCGTTAAGTCCGGCCCCTTCGGCACCGTCGCTACCTGGAGCACTGACGCAACATCTCCGGTGAGGACCAGCCGCTCTGCAATAGGAAGCTCGGCCAAACGTTCCTGGGCCTGCCTTATACCCTCTTGTCCCCGCGAGATATCGCTTTGCTGGCGAATGGGCTGCTCCTCTCGAACTCCGGTCTTAGATGGCTGCGGGCCGGATGCAGGCTCCATCGGCTTTGCAGCAGCAGCCGGCGCTCGGGCCTGCAGGAGCGCCGCCAGGGCGATATCCTCGGCAGGTGCTCCTGTAGTGCCGGACGCTGCAAGCCGCTCCCCAATTTGTCTCAGGAGCCGATCCAGCCACTCGGAATTAGAAGCGCCCTCCTGTGGGGTGGCGCCTAGATACTTGGTGCAGAGTCGGATAAAAGCATCCCTTTCCCAAGCGTCCTGCTCTGCAGCACTGAGGCCGGCAGCGAGCCACAGAGGCAGTGCCGCGAGCCACACCAGACGCAGGGCTTTTTAGCAACTATATTTGCCTATTTTTCGAAGATATATACTCATTGAGATCACCATCCAGTGGGAAAGCATAATCGCTACACTTGGTTCCTTAAAACAAACAACCTGCGCCTGGAAGGCGAACGGACCACTCTCGATGCTACAGGGGATCACCCACCGCCACACTGCTGCGGCGGCATGGCTCCACTTGGCCCGCCAAACTGGTCCACTTCTTCACCGCCACTAACACTCTTGCGCCATCACGACATCGAGGGGCCCCGCGTGCATGACGTGAGCGAAGTGCTCGAGGCAAACAGCGCGCGCTTTCCACGGCTCGTCCGGGAGACGCTGGATGAATTGATGGAAACCTCGCAGGAGCTGTGGCGCGACCGCGAGCTCGCCTTTTACGGCAGCGAAGATATCACGCCGCACTCGTTCTACAAGGAGAAACACGCCAGGCTCGCCCGGCAGCGTGCCGGTCGCGTGGTGAGCATTTGCCGCAAAGCCTGTTCGCTCTCTGAGAAGCGCCGAAGCAGAAGATAAGGGTGACAGGCTACATAATTCCGGAATTCGGGTAATGTAGGGGATTAGACTGAATTACAATTATGGAATCATGTAGCCTGTCACCCTAATTCCCCGGCGCTGGCGCCCGGGAGGAAGCGCACGCCAAACCGCGGCCTAGGATTCCTTCCTCTCGAAAAGGCCGCGGTAGGTGAAGCCGGCAAGAACCGCTCCCAGGATGGGGGCGACCCAGAAAAGCCAGAACTGATAAAGAGCCCAGCCGCCGACGAATAGGGACACAAAGAACTTGAATGCGGTGATTTATCAGTCCTGTCCTAAAGAGAACAATCGCTCAGATCGCTTCGCTCCACATCCGGCGCATTCGGCGTCATACCAGCTCATAGGTAGGCCGCACTGGGGACAACGCCAGCGCTCTTCTTCGTATTTAATCCATTTCTGAACGCCCATCTCACGGATTTTTTTAAGGTTTGGCAGGTATTCTTTACGGTGCAGATAGCTACCCATATTTATTAAATTTGTTATACGATAGCAGGGCAACTCTTCACAGTCGGAACAACGCGAATTATTTTGTTTGTTCAGTGCGCATAGCCTTATATTGCATCTTTGGCAATGGGCAGCAAGCATGCCGCCGCTGAGACAGCCGTCGCAAAGAAGGCCATCCATCCAATTCGAAGGCGGAATCCCCTTCAGTGCCTTCGTCGGTCCGGATGAAGATCTCTCTTGCAGTTTCGCTTTAATTTTCTCATTTTCGCTGTGTTTAGCGATGTAAGCGGAGCAGGCTCCGCAATATGTTCCGCATGCGGCTGCCAGATGCTCTCCATTTCCCGCAGCTTCACCTTTCGATTTCGGCTTCGGGATAGCCATGGTTTCCAAACCAACAAACGCTCCGGTGAAGGCGATTCCGGTCAATCTCTTACAAAACTTCCTTCGCGTAGTGCATTCTTTTTTAGCATTAACCATGGCTTTCTCCATAGATCCTACTTCAGTAACCCTGTTTCTCTCCTGCCGTCCCTATCGCATGACGTCCCGAACAAACCTGCAAGCGTTAGCCTCCGATAGATTCTATCTTGAACAGCCTGCTTGTGGAAAAAAATTGTAAATAATCGATATTAATAGGCTTAAATGGTGCCGAGGGCGGGAATCGAACCCGCACGCCCGTTGCCAGGCCCAGGATTTTAAGGTCTATGCCCCTCATTCCTGCAAGGCCTTGATCTGACTGCAATTTCCTTTTGAGCCATCCTCCCCATTCGCCTTAAATCTCAAACAGGTGCAAACAACTCCCGAGTCTTTTTGCAGGTATTTGGATCTGGTTGGGGAAAAATAGGGCAAAAATAGGCAAAGAGTTTGATGTCACTGTATCAAATTTCCTATGATAGGTTCGGGTATCGAACTGACTTCCTGGTTGCCGGCTCGGTCCGGAGTCAATGGAATAAACAAGATACGCGGGCCAGCCGAGATCGAATGGCAATACTCCCGCCTGATTTCTGGAGCCTCTAAAGAATGCGCTGGCCATCACGGCGGTAGAGACGGACGGCGCAACAAGTAATTAAGAACACAGTCGGGCGGAAGGTCCCCAAGCGGGGACTTTGGGAAAGTGTTGCGGAATTCATTTCTACAGCAAGCGCGTAATACGCTCACAAGGACTGATTACTTCCCACAACGCCGTTTATGGACCGCGACCTCGGTTAATGGAGGGAAGTCGATCTTTCATTTGCCAATCCACACCTGGATCTTTCAACGCTCAATTGGGCGAGTTCGTTTTCAATTTAGGAAATCCCGTTCGTCCCGTAAGGCACATAGTGCCATTGATCTT
>JBBISO010000277.1:0-3930 GCA_037441325.1 Acidobacteriota bacterium
CCTATTTTCTTATTATCGCGGCCATGCATTGCACTCGTTGCGTGCGGATGATCTCGTAAAATAAAAATAATTTTGTGAATTATGTATGCTGTCCCCCCTATTTTTTCCCCCTATTTTTTGTTGAGCGCGAAGAGGAGCGCGCCGGCGACGAGAGCGCCCAGGCCTCCAGCAAGCTGTTCCACTGACGCGCCAGCCAGAACGGCTGCCGAAACGAGAAGCGCGGTTGCCGGCACGACCGGGCCGAACGGAATGACGAATGTCGCCGGCTTCACCCGGTCGGCAAAGCGCGGGCTTCTCAGGACGAGCGTGGCCGCGCAGGAGGCGGCGTAGGTGAGAAGCCGCGACACGGCGCTCGCGATCGCCAGCCAGACGAAAGACCCCGACACTGCCAGGACAAAAGCGACGGCCGACGTGAACAACACGGCGTTCGCGGGCGTGCGGTAGACGGGATGGACCCGCCCGAAAAAGCGTGGAAGTTCGCCGTGCTCTGCCAGGGCGAAAAGCATGCGCGAGCCGGTGAGAACCTGGCCGGCGTTGTTTCCCGTCATGGAAACGATCGAGCCGATGCTAATCATCAACGCTCCGGCGCTTCCCATGAAAAGAAAGGCCGAGTCGGCCAGGGGTGTCGCGGAGGCTGCGAGGCCTGGGTGCGTCCCCATGGCAACGACCTGGGCCGCCGTCATGACCGCCGTCACGACGAGTATGGTCGAAACCAGAGCGAACGGGACATGACGACGGGGGACGTTGGCCTCTCCGGCCGGCACCGGAACGACTTCGTAACCGCCGAAGGCAAAGATGAGAAGAAGCGCCGCAGCCGAGGCCTGTTCCATCGTGACCGGAGGCAGAGGCGACAGGCGGCCAGGCTCCATGCAAAACACGCCGACGGCGATAAAAACGGCGAGGGGCACGAGCTTGCCGATGGTCAGGATGTCAACGGTCCAGGCACTCTGGCGGATGCCGCGGACGTTGATGAACGTTAGAGCCCCCATCAGCGCGGCCAGCACCAGGGCGCGGCTCCAGCCTGTTGTCACAGCCGGCCAGTAAAAGCCGATCGCCAGAACGACGCCGTTGGCCACAGAGGCATAGCTGGCAGCCCGCGTGAACCACTGCATCCATCCAACCTCAAAGGCTGCGAACCGGCCGAAGGCCGCCCGCGTGTACAGGTAGGGCCCGCCCGTCCCCTCAAACCGGCTGCCGGCCTCTGCGAAACACAGCGCGACGAGAAGCGAGGCGAAACCGACGGCCAGAAAAGCGAACGGGCTCCAATTGCCGACGAGCGCAGTGACCTGGGACGGCATCAAGAAAATGGCGCCGCCTATCACTTGATTGACGCCGATCGCGGTCAAGTCGAATCGGCTCAGGGCCCGCCGGAGAGTCGGTTCCTGGTGCTGAGTTTTCAGGGGACAGGTCATTGGTACGCACGGGCATTATATGGGTATTGACCGTGACAGGCAACAAAATTGGAGAAATTTGGGGACGCTATTCTTTGCCCCTATCCTTTATGGCGTTGACTCTATCCCGGCAATTTGTTTATTCTTAATCTCGCATATAAAAAGGCACTTCAATGGTCCATCGCCCCCACTGTCATTCTCAAAATCCTGAGACTTCCCGCTTCTGCTCAGAATGCACCACCCGGCTCATCAACATCGAAGCCCATGAAAGGAGTAAGGAGTTCAGATGAAAAAGATCGCGATCATCGGATCGGGGATTGGCGGTTTAACCGCCGGAAACCTCCTGGCCAAGAAAGGGCACAGGGTCACAATCTTCGAAGCCCACACCTCTCCGGGCGGCTACACGGCCGGGTTCAGGAGCAACGGTTTCTATTTTGAAAGCGGCACCCTGTCTTTCGAATCCTCGCACCTTATCTTTCCGGTCATGAAAGAAATCGGCGTATTCGATAAGGTGGAGTTCGTGCGCCAGAAGCTGGCCATCATCGCCGGCCAAATGAACGGCGTCTGCTCGAGCTACGAGGATCTCAAGCGGCTCGCCCGCGACGCCTACCCCGCCAAAGAAGAAAATCTCGACCGGTATTTCGGCGTAGCCGACAGAATGATCAAGACTATGTTCGCTGTCTTCAGGCCCAAGGGGCTGGTTGGCTACCTGGCCTATCCGTTTAACCTGGCACGGTTTATGGCCCTCTTTCGAAAATACTCCAAAATAACAATAACGGATTTTGCCGCCCGCTCGTTCGGCCATGATTCTGTGCTCTTTCGCTTCTTCAAAGACTTTGGCTATCCGGACATGTCGGCCGCCCTCATCGGCCCGGCGTTCGCCTCCTTTTTCGACGACTACTGGACGGTCCGGAGCGGCATGCAGTCCTGGGCGGACGCCCTGGCCGGAAATTTCCGCTCCCTGGGCGGTGAGTTGAAGCTCAGCTCGCCTATCGATAAGATCGTTACCAAAAACGGAGCCGCCGTGGGCGTCGAATCCAGGGGTGAATTCCACCCGGCCGACTGGGTCATCTCCGCCGCCGACTACAAGAAGACTTTCCTGGAATGGCTCGATAACCCGTCTCTCCTTCCCGCCGCTTTCCGTGAGAAGGTCAGCCGTGCCGCGGTCTCGGAAGGGATTGTGACGGTCTACCTCGGCCTCAACATCCCTCCGGCCGAACTGGCCAGGTGGCTCAAGGCGCCCCATGTCAATTATAACGACAACCAGGAAGATATTGACATCCGGTCGTCGGGCGGCGACCCGGACTTTTTCCGGAAGGTCTCGGTCGGACTCTACTCCCCCTCTCTTCACGACGCGAACCTTGCACCCGAGGGCAAGTCGGGGCTGATGATCCACGCCATTTCACCCTACCGCTGGATGGATAACTGGGGCGGAGCGGACAGGCAGAAATACCGGAAACTCAAGGAGGCGGTCAAACAGCATCTCGTCGCCAGGGTCTCAGCCGTGATCCCCGGTTTGGCCGACCGCATCGAATTCTCCGACATGGCCACGCCCCGCACTTACGAACGCTACACCGGGAATACCGACGGCGCCACCTCGGCCTGGAGCTGGAACCCGAAGAACAAGTTCTACAAGAAAATCATGGGTGTTCAGATCACGACCCCTGTCCGGAACCTCCTCATCGGCTCCTGCTGGTCCTGCCAGATCGGCGGAGTGCCGAGCGCCATCAACGCCGCCTGCAAGTGCGCCCAGAAAATCGGCTGACGTGTCCCCGCCTTTTATTAACGGGCTAACAATTGTTTGAGTTTCTTGTAGATCTCCCGGCGGTGACCGACAGCGATGACGATGATGATGAGCTCTTTCTCTCTTATCCGGTAAATGATTCTGTAATCTGACGTCCGCAGCGAATGCAGGCCGGCCAGGTCATAGGCGAGCGGCTTTCCCTTGGCAGGATTGGCGGCCAACGATTCTATCGCCTTCTTGATGATTTTCCTGATCGAGGGATCCAGTTTCTCGATGGTCCTCTTTGCTTCTCTTGTAAAAAAAACAGAGTAGCGAGGCTCTTTCATTTAACCGGAAAGACTTCCCTTAATGGATGAAGCCTTCTGGCCTTCTCATCCCGGAGCCCCCGGCGGATGTTAGCCATGAGGTCCCTGTCACTCAAAATCTCCAGAGTCTCGATCAAGCTTTCGTACTCCTCAACGCTCAAGAGAACTCCTTCGATTTTTCCCCGGTGAGTGATGGCAAAAGATTCGTGCTCTTCCCTGACCCTCCGGATGTACTCGGAAAGAAGAGCTTTGGCCTTACTCAGTGGAACTGTGTCTGAATAGCTCATTATCGGTCCCTCTCAGTTGGTCTATTTTTGGGCCAATTAATTGGTTAATAGTATTTTATGCTGGCCGCCTGTGTCTGTCAAGAAAAAGACGTTCGCGGTCAGGAGATTAGCTCAGGGGTTGCGACCGTGGATGGCCCGGCGGCTGATCCTTCGGCGCAAGGGAGTGACGTTGTTTCTTTTATGGCAGGAGTACAAGGCTCGCT
>JBBISO010000278.1:0-3881 GCA_037441325.1 Acidobacteriota bacterium
GTAACTCCTCCGGGCATGAAATCGGTACCGGCCGGCTTTAGGGAGAAAAGCTGCAGGACGCCGCTGGTTGCCGCGATTAGAAGGATAAAGCCCATAGCCCTGAGACAGGGAGTATGGATCTCGCGGCCGAAGATCAGCTTATAGCCCAAGATCAGGATTGGAGCCGGCAACAAAAATGCCGAGAGCCCGATTAACTGAAACAGCAAATCGCTGGTGTAGGCTCCCAGTTTTCCTATTTTGTTGTCCGCCGAAACCTTCAGCGACAAGGCGTTAAAGCTGGGATCATGCGGATTGTAAGAAACCAGACAAAGAAACAGCAGCACCGCAACCATTAACAGGAAAAAACCGATAAATTCATGTCTCTTTCGATGCACTTCTCCGGCCATGCGGCTCCCGCCCGTCTTGTCAGATTTCAAAGACTACCGGCACAATCATCGGCCGTGTTCCGGTTCGTTTGCGGAAAAATTTCTTCAACTCGGCGCGAATCGCTTCCGTGAGAACCAGCGAATCGCCACGCTCTTCGTCCGTGCACTCCTCGATGGCTTTGGCGACTATCTGTCTGGCTTCCGCCAGGAAATTTGCTTTTTCATCTTCCTGCACGTGCCCGCGGCTTACCAGTTCGGGCGCGCTTTCAATCCGGCCGGTGGCTTTGTTGATCGCGACCACCGCCAGGACTACGCCTTCTTCGGAAAGATGCTGGCGGTCGCTGACCACCATTTCATCAAGTTCTGCGACTCCGCCCTCGTCAATCAGGCGCCTTCCCACTGGGGCTTTTCCGCCGATATGCGCGGATTCCTGGTCAATGACAATGATATCCCCGGTTTCCGCCATAAGAACACGCTCCCTGGGCATGCCTACCTCCTGAGCCAGCAGCGCGTGCGCGTAGAGCTGTCGGTATTCTCCATGGATTGGAATAAAAAATCTCGGCCGGATCAGGTTCAGCATGAGCTTAAGCTCTTCCTGGCTGGCATGGCCCGACACATGCATCGGCCATTGGCTTTCGTCGTAAACTCTTGCGCCGCGGCGGCAAAAGTGATTGACAAGGCGGGAAACGCGGCCTTCATTCCCGGGAATGATTCTCGCGCTGATGATCACCGAGTCATCCTGCCGCACCGCGAAATCCTTATGTTTGCCGAAGGCCATTTTGGTCAGCGCGGCCTTCGGCTCGCCCTGGCTGCCTGTGCATAGAATCACCAACATTTCTTCCGGGATGCTTTGGGCTTCCGAAATATCCGCCAGCACCCCGGGGGGGATATTCAGATAACCCAGATCGGAGGCGATTGAGATATTTTCCTTCATGCTTCGGCCTATGGCGACGACGCGCCGGCCGAAATCGCGCGCCAGTTCCATAATGATCTGGATGCGATGAATGCTTGAAGCAAAGCACGCGGCAACGATCTTCCTGCGGCTGGTGTAAAAGACCTGCTCAATTTTGCGGCGTACATAATTCTCCGAGGGTGTGAATCCGGGACGTTCGCTATTGGTGCTGTCGCTGAATAAGGCTGCGACTCCCTTTTCTCCGAAATGGGCCAGCCGAGCATAGTCCGGCAAACACCGGTTGGGAGGAGTTTGGTCCAGCTTGAAATCGCCGGTGTGCACAATGGTTCCCACCGGCGTAGTTACCGCCAAGCCGATGCTGTCGGCGATGCTGTGCGTCATGCTAAGGATTTCAACATGCAGCCCGCCGAAATCCAGATTATCCCGGGGCCGGATATCGATCAGCTCCGCGGAATTCAGCACGCCATGCTCTGCCAGACGGCCACGCGCGAATCCCAAAGTAAGCCGCGTGCCGTAGACGGGAAGCGGGAACTCCTTCAGCAAAAAGGGGAGCGCACCGATATGGTCCTCATGGCCGTGGGTTAGAATCAGGGCATGCACTTTGTCTCTGTTTTCGAGGACATAGGAAAAATCCGGGACGACCAGATCAACGCCCAGCATGTCATCCCGCGGGAACATCAATCCGGCATCTACTACGATGATATCATCGCCGTAGCGGATCGCCATTGTATTCATGCCGAATTCCCCCAGACCGCCCAGGGGAATGACTTCCATCCGATTGTCCATCACGCGCAACGCTTCCTGGATTTAACGGCGAAGTATAGCCCAGTCTGCAGGCGGCCGCAAACGAATAGGAAGTTTCTGACCTGCAAACATGTAAAATTTTTGTTTTTAGAGGGATGTTTTTCACATGGGCCCGTAACAACAGGGCTCCATCGCAGTTCTGCCGTTTGGGATTGCAGGTGACTTGCCTGGCTGAATGCCGGCATCCGGACTGCGCGCGGGGCAATCCTCGGCCACACTTTGCATTAATCGGAGCACCGGTCGCGGCGGGAGGAAAAGCAGTCGTGAAAGATTTGTGAAAGCCGCTCGTATTCCTGGACCGACAAGGATTCGGCGCGCCTTGATCCGTCGATGCCGGTGCGTTTCAGCAGGGCCTCCAAAGTTTTTCCGAATCTCGGATGCCTGGCAAGAGAATTGGCCAGGATTTTTCGCCTATAACCGAAGGCGGCTTTGACCAGCGATTCGAAATCAGGCTCAAGCTCGGCCTCCAGCGGGGAAGGTTTGAGCTTAAAAGAGATGGTTGCCGAACCGACCGCCGGGGGCGGCATAAAGCAGGATGGCGGAACCTTGAATCCCAGCCGGACGTCCGCGCGGTGCTGACAAGCGACGGATAAGTAGCCATATTGGCGCGACCCCGGTTCCGCTAGGATGCGTTGTGCGACCTCAAGCTGAACCATGAAAAACATATCTGTTATTGGAAGCTCGAGGTGGAGCATTTTTTCTATGATTGCGGAAGCAATGTTAAAGGGAAGATTTCCCGCAATCCGCAATTGCAAGCCGGGTTCCAAGAAACTGAGAATTAATTTCTTCAGATCCAGCCGCAAAATGTCGCCCGTTACCACCACGGCGGATTCAAACGGCGCCAACTCCTTTGTAAGCGAAGGGATGCAGTCAACGTCCAGTTCGACTGCGATTAAGCGGGACGTGATGGGTGCGAGCCTCGAGGACAGAGCTCCATCGCCCGCGCCGACCTCGAGGATGAGGTCATTGGCGGATGGCTGGATCCAGCGGACAATGCGGTCTATAACTCCTTTATCTCTAAGAAAATGTTGCCCAAGCCGCTTTTTGGGGAATCGGTTCATAGCACTTGACAACCCGCAGGCACGCTCCCATAATTGCTCTCTATTTTAACGGGGCGGAATGCCGCGTACAACAATAGTTTAGGAGAATTTGAAAAATGAGCGGAAAAGTAGCAGAGGTTGGGGATCAGACTTTCGAAGCGGAAGTCCTGAACTCCAAGGTGCCGGTTCTCGTTGACTTTTGGGCCGCCTGGTGTGCGCCCTGCCGGATGCTCGCGCCGGTCGTGGAAGCGATTGCGGAGGAATACAAGGGTAGGGCGAGGGTACTGAAACTGAATGTTGATGAAAACACCTTGACGGCCGGAAAATACAACATTAAAGGCATTCCAACCCTGCTGCTTTTCAAGGATGGTGTCGTTAAGGAGCAGATCGTCGGCAACGCCGCAAAAAGCGCGATCGCCAAGATGATTGACAACCAACTGTAAACAGGCGGATGGATCCACCGACACCTTCCTATTATGCTATGCGGAAACCCAAATCGGCATTGCTCGCGGCTAGATTATCCAAGCCGGATTTGAGCGCCCGTTTACGGCGCGCTTGGGCGGAGTACTGCGGCAAAATCGATACGCCTGCCTCCCGGAACCTGTTCTCATGGCGAATCTGATAGTGGTCGGCGCTCAGTGGGGCGACGAAGGCAAGGGAAAGATCGTCGATCTGCTTTCGGGCCATTTCGATATCGTTGCGCGTTATCAGGGCGGACATAATGCCGGCCACACGGTCATTATCAATCGAAAAAAGTAT
>JBBISO010000279.1:0-3863 GCA_037441325.1 Acidobacteriota bacterium
AGAATCGTGAACGAACCGACGGCGGCGGCCCTGGCATATGGTCTTGACAAACAGAAGGACGAAACCATCGCGGTGTACGATTTTGGCGGTGGAACATTCGACATCTCGATTCTGGAAGTCGGCGAAGGCGTGGTGGAAGTCAAGTCGACCAATGGGGACACGCATTTGGGCGGCGACAACATCGACTTGAGATTGATGGACTGGATTATCGACGAGTTCAAAAAGGACCAGGGGATTGACCTTTCCAAGGACAAGATGGCTTTGCAGCGTTTGCGGGAGGCCGCCGAGAAGGCCAAGATGGAGCTGTCAACGGTGATGGAGACGGAGATCAACCTGCCGTTCATCACCGCGGATGCCTCGGGGCCCAAGCATTTGAATCTGAAGCTGTCGCGCGCCAAATTCGAACAGATGGTTGAAGACATCCTGCAGCGCACGGCGCAGCCTTTGAAACAGGCCTTGGCGGATGCCGGACTGAAGCCGGGTGAAATCGACGAAGTGGTGCTTGTCGGCGGATCGACGCGAATCCCGCGCGTCCAGCAAATGGTGCGGGAGTTTTTCGGCAAGGAACCCCATAAGGGCGTCAATCCTGATGAAGTTGTGGCGGTAGGCGCGGCTATCCAGGCGGGCGTGCTCGCGGGCGATGTCAAGGATCTTCTGCTCCTGGACGTGACGCCGCTCTCGCTGGGAATCGAAACGCTGGGCGGCGTTTTCACCAAGCTTATTGAGAGGAACACGACGATCCCGACCCGAAAGTCTGAGATCTTTTCCACGGCGGCGGACAATCAGACTTCGGTGGAGATCCATGTCCTGCAGGGCGAGCGGGCTATGGCTAAGGACAATCGGACGCTCGGAAAATTTCATCTGGTGGGGATTCCTTCCGCGCCGCGGGGAGTGCCTCAGATCGAAGTGGCTTTTGATATTGACGCCAACGGCATCGTGAATGTTTCCGCCAAGGATCTGGCGACCAACAAAGAGCAGAAGATTACCATCACCGCTTCCAGCGGGCTCAGCAAAGACGAAATCGAACGGATGAAGCAGGACGCGCAATCCCATGCGGATGAGGACCAGAGAAACCGCGAGCGGATTGAAGCCAAGAACAAACTTGACAGTCTCATTTACAACACGGAAAAAATCCTGAGGGAAAACCGGGGCAAAATTCCGGATTCGGATGTGTCCAGCCTGGATTCCGCTTTGTCCAAAGCCAAAAAAACTTTGGAGAGTTCGTCCGATGCGGCCGAGCTTAACGCCGCCTTCGAGGAGCTAAGCCACGCGTCTCATCGCCTGGCTGAGATCATGTACCAGAAGACAGCCTCGCAGCGTGCTCCTCACGGCGAAACCGGCGGTCCTTCGGAGGGCAGAGCGAAAGCGGAGCCCGGGAAAAAGGAAGACGAAGTGATCGACGCCGATTACGTCGATATGGACAAAAACGAATAGGGAATTTCCGCCGGAACCGATTTTGTTCCGGCCTTTGCGTGCGAGGGAGCTTCCGGCGCGAAGCTGACGGACGCCCGCGGGCGGCGGCCGATTTTTTCATGCTCAACGCGCAACTTCGGGCATCGTATGGCAGAGCCACAAGACTATTACGCAATCCTAGGGGTGCCTCGAAACGCCAAGGAGCCGGAGATAAAGAAAGCTTACCGGCGCCTGGCGCGGAAGAATCACCCGGATGTGAATCCCGGCGACAGGTCCGCGGAGGAGCGTTTTAAGAAGATCCAGCAGGCTTATGATGTCCTGAGCGATCCCAAGAAGCGCGCTGTCTACGATCAATACGGTTTTTATTCGGAAAATTTCAAGGAACAACACGGGGCCCAGGGCAGAGGGTTTAGAGAAGGCTTCGGCTCGGGTTTTGATTTTTCCGGAATGAATTTTAGCGAAGCGGGGCAGGCCAGTTTCAGGGATCTTTTCTCCGAGCTTTTTGGAGGGGGAGCGGCCCGAAGCCGGAGTGCCGGACCGGCCAAAGGCGAAGACCTGGAGCATCACTTGAATATTTCGTTCATGGAAGGCATCCAGGGCCTGTCGACGCGTTTGACGGTCAACCGGCGCAATCCGTGTTCCGCCTGCGGCGGCTCCGGCCGGGACCGTTCCGCGGGCCAGCAGGTCTGTTCGAGATGCCAGGGGACGGGGCAGGAAACAAAAGCGCACGGATTCATGCGTTTTTCGGGTCCATGCCGAATTTGCGGCGGAACGGGCCGGGTTGGGGGCCGCTGCGGAGCATGCGGCGGTTCCGGCACGGTGCCGGCCCAGGAAACCATCACCGTGCGCATTCCGCCGGGTGTCGCGGACGGGTTTCGGATGCGCGTTCCCAGCAAGGGGAATGCAGGCGTCGCCGGCGGGCCGGCAGGCGATTTGTACTTGATCATTTCCGTCCGGCCGCACGAGTTTTTCCGGCGGGAAGGGAATGACATTGTTTGCACGGTGCCGATCACCGTGACGGAAGCGGCGCTGGGCACCAAGATTGCTGTCCCGTCGATTGGTGGAAAGACGCTGCTGCGAATCCCACCGGGCACGCAAAGCGGACAGAAATTCCGGCTGAGGGGCAAGGGCGCGCCTTCCATTCGAGGCGATGTGGCCGGGAATCAGATTGTCGAAGTCCGGGTGGTAGTGCCCAGGGTAGCCGATGAACGCTCCAAGGAACTTTTGCGGGAGCTTGCTCGCCTGAATCCCGAAGATCCCCGGGCGGGCCTCACGCAAATATGATCGGAGGAAAACGAACTGTGAGTCGGCGAAAAAAAGCGGGCTGCATGATAAGCTCAGTTGCGGAATCCTACGATATCCATCCTCAGACTCTCCGCTTGTATGAGCGTTTAGGATTGCTTGTGCCATCGCGCACCGACGGCAATACCCGGCTATACACCGACGGCGATCTCCAGCGACTGGAAGTCATTCTGACCTTGACCCGCGAGCTCGGCGTCAATCTAGCGGGAGTCGAGGTCATCCTCAATATGCGGGAGAAAATGGAAAAGATGCAGCAACAGGTGGAGGAGATGATCGCGTTTGTCCGGGAGCATGTTTCTCCGCCGCCGGCCGGTTCTGTGCGCGGCGGGCTGGTCCGGGTACCCGCATCCAAAATCGTCAGGACGCAACGATGAGTCGCATGAGAGGGCTGCTTTCGCTATGGATTGGTTCGCTTCTGGCGCTGGGAAGCGGGAATGCGGGCGGAATCGCCGGGAATTATTCGCAAACATACGCGATTCTTATCAAAGGTGAGGTTGCCGGGCATGAATCGGTAATGGAAAAAACCGCAGAGAACGGCGATCTGGTGGTAACCTCCGAGCACGATCTCATGATCACGGACCGCTTGGAAACAAAGCGCATGGCGTTTTCAACGAGAATGGTCCTGGCCAAGGGCTCATTAAAGCCGATTTCCTATTTGTACAAATACGCGGCCGGCGATGCCGGGGACTTTTGCGAGGTGGTGGTAAAAGATTCACAGTTGACGCGCGTTTTGAACAGAGGCGGGCGCATTAGTGAAGTTACGGTGCCTTTTAAACCGGAAATGGTTATCCTGGATTTCAGCGTATACCATCACTACGATTATCTGATCCGGAAATATGATGTCCGGAAAGGCGGGCGGCAGCTTTTCCTCGATTTTGTGCCGCCGGTCGGCGATGCCATCCCCGTTGCTCTTACTATGCAGGAAGCGGCCACCCTGGACCGGGGAAAAGAAAAGCTGCCGGTAAGCATATTCCTGGTTGAGTTTGTCGGCATCTATACGGGAATCGTAACGGCCGACAAAGACGGCCGACTGGTCCGCCTGGTAATTCCCGCTCAAGACCTCGAAGTGGTGCGCAAGGATTTGCTTGCTAAGTAGTTTCTGTCGCAAAACCGGTTTTTTGACCAGGCCCCGCAAGGGGCGTTTAGAG
>JBBISO010000280.1:0-3837 GCA_037441325.1 Acidobacteriota bacterium
CGCGCCTTGGATCCACAGGCGTCTGCGACGCCTCGCTACGAAACCTTGTGAGAAATGCGGGCTAGCTGGGATGTAGATTGTGAGATTTTTCTTAATTTGAGCCCAAAATGTCCGGCGCGCGGTTTTTTCGATCGGCGAGTGCAACCCTCCAATCAAAGATTGTCATCGGCTTGCTGCTGGGCGCGGCGGCGGGAGTGGCCGTGAACCTGGCTGCGGCCAAGAGCGACCCTTTGGTGCGGGTGATTGAACCTATCGGGCGTGTGTGGCTGAACGGGTTGATCATGGTGGTCATTCCGCTCGTCGTTTCCACCCTCGCCGTCGGTATCGCCGGACTTGGGAACCTCGCCAAAGTGGGGCGAATCGGCTTGTTGGCGCTTTTGGTGTTCCTGATGCTTACGACAATAGCGACGTCGTTAGGCCTGCTGGCAGTGCAAATCGCCAAACCCGGCGCCGGGCTCGATCCGGATATGACAGCGCGCTTGATGGAAACCTATCAAGGGCGTACTTCGGAAGCGATGGGACTTGCCGGCGGCGAATTCGGGATCGATACGTTTATCCGCATGGTGCCGCGCAATCCGATCGCCGCCGCCGCCGGCGGCGAGATGCTGGCAGTCATCGTTTTTGCGCTGATGATCGGCATCGGCCTGACCGCCATCGGCCCGGCGCGCGGGGGGCCGCTGATCGGCTTGCTGGAAAGCGTTGCGGCCGTCATGATGGCCATCATCGGCTTGGCTATGAAGTTGGCGCCCTATGCCGTTTTTGCGCTTATATTCAGCGTGACGGCAAGGTTCGGATTCGACGTGCTGCTGAATCTGATCAAATATGTTCTAACCGTAATCTTTTCGCTGGCGGCCTTCCAGTTTCTGGTTTATGCGCTTGTCCTGCGCCTTGCGGCCCGGCGTCCGCCGTCGGAATTTTTCCGCAAAGCGCGCATCGTGATGCTGACGGCCTTCTCCACCTCGTCAAGCAATGCCACGATTCCTACTACCCTGCGCGTGACGCAGGAGGATCTAGGAGTGCGGCCGCAGATTGCCGGTTTCGTGATTCCGCTGGGCGCCACGATGAACATGAACGGCACGGCCCTTTTCGAAGGGATCACGGTTCTCTTCCTGGCTCAGGTTTTTGGGGTTCACCTGACGCTTGCGCAGCAGCTGATTGTGATTCTGATGGCCGTCGTGACTGCGATCGGTACGGCCGGGGTACCGGGCGGTTCCATCCCGCTCCTCATGATGGTTCTGAGTATGGTGCGTGTGCCGGTTGAAGGAATCGGCATTGTGCTGGGAGCCGACCGGATTCTTGATATGTGCCGCACAGTGGTAAATGTAACCGGCGACATGGTGACTGCAACCGTTGTAGACCGCTTGGAGCCGGACTCTTGAGGCGCGATGCCGGAGCCTGCGCGCGGGCAATATTGGTTTTTGGGGCCCGGCCCCCTATGCATTATCATATATCAGGAATTTTTGAGATTTTGGCCTCTAAGACAAAGGGGGTGCAAAATGCGAACACCATGCATTTTCGTTGCGATGGCAATTCTTTTCCCGATGGGTTCGTGGGGACAGAAGAAAGAGCAGGAACGTCTCAAAGAATGCGGGCAGGTGATAACCGAAATATTGAATATTCCCGACAGTGTTCCGCAGGAGCTTCTGGACAAGGCGGAATGCGTAGTGGTTTTCCCGTCCGTCAAGAAGTTTGCCATAGGGATCGGCGGCAGCTATGGACGCGGGGCTCTGGTATGCCGCGGCGGCGCCAATTACGACGGTCCCTGGGGGCCGCCGGCCATGTATGCCCTGGAAGGAGGGAATATCGGATTGCAGCTCGGGGCGCAAGCGACCGATTTTGTTTTGCTCGTTATGAATAATAAGGGAGCGCGGTCGGTCCTCACCAGCAAGGTGAAATTGGGCGCCGACGCTTCGGCCGCCGCCGGCCCCAAGGGACGGACCGCTTCTGCTGCCACGGATGTTGTGATGAGAGCGGAAATACTGAGTTATTCGCGCTCCCGCGGGCTTTTCGCCGGAGTGTCCCTGGAGGGTTCGACGCTGCGCTCGGACGGCGGCGCGAATGAAAACCTCTATCGCAAGAGATTGGATGCACAGGATATTATTCTCAAACGGGCGGTTAAGACACCGGCCGCCGCCCAAACCCTGATTGCGGTGCTGAATAAGAAATCTCCCAAAAACCGCTCCGAACGGTGAACTTGAAAGCGGGGATGTTCCCATTTGCCGTGCCGCCTGTCCGGGCCGGTCCTATGCCCTTTAGGGCAGCAGCTATTGGATAGTTTCTGCCGCGAAATTCATTTATCGGGTGCAGATAAATGGTCGGAACCCGCAGGGTGCTTTAAGTGCGGCAGCTTGCTGCCGCCTTCCAGCGCTTGATAATCTACACAGTGCAAAAGGCGCAAGCAAGCTTTGGGCACTCCAAGGGCTCCGCCTAATGGATAACATGGTTAGGATTTAAGATGCATTTCGCGCCAGAAACCAGGTAGCCTCTGCACAGCGGTCCGCGCAGCAAGGCGCGTTAAAGAACTCGATTTTAAGTCTGTTTTCAGGCATGATGATTTTCCCCATCGGGTGTGCCTGAAATCGAAAGGAGTGCGATACGGATGAAGCTCAGGAGCGCGACGACCACCGAAGGGCGGCGGATGGCAGGAGCGCGCAGCCTATGGCGCGCCAACGGGATGCGCGAGGACCAATTTGGCAAGCCGGTGATCGCGATTGTCAACTCATTCACGCAATTCGTTCCCGGCCACGTGCACCTTCATGATATCGGGCAATATGTCAAACAGGTGATAGAAGAGCAGGGGTGTTTCGCCGCCGAATTCAATACCATTGCGATTGACGACGGGATTGCCATGGGCCATGAAGGGATGCTCTACTCGCTCCCCTCAAGAGAACTCATTGCCGACAGCGTGGAATACATGATCAACGCGCACCTGGCCGATGCCATGATCTGCATTACCAATTGCGACAAAATAACGCCCGGCATGCTGATGGCGGCCATGCGGCTGAACATCCCCGTGATCTTCGTTTCCGGCGGCCCCATGGAAGCGGGAGTATTGGGAAACAAGCATTACGACCTGATCGACGCGATGGTAATGGCCGCCGATCCCTCGGTGCCGGACCAGGTAATCGCGGAACTGGAGATTGCCGCCTGCCCGACCTGCGGCTCCTGTTCGGGCATGTTTACGGCAAACTCGATGAATTGCCTCACGGAAGCACTGGGCCTTGGACTTCCGGGCAACGGGACGCTTCTGGCGACGCACCAGAATCGGCTGGGCTTATTTGAAACGGCGGCCAAGCGGATTGTCGAAATGGCGTTTGGCTATTACGAGCGGAATGATGAGTCGGTTCTGCCCCGGTCGATAGCCGCGCGGCCAGCTTTCATGAACGCCATGGCTTTGGATGTCGCCATGGGCGGTTCCACCAATACCGTTTTGCATCTGCTTGCCATTGCGCAGGCGGCGGAAATTGATTTTACGCTGGCGGATATCGATTGGCTGTCGCGGAAAATCCCCGTGTTGTGCAAAGTTGCGCCGAGTTCCGCCTACCACATGGAGGATGTAAACCGGGCCGGCGGGATCATGGCCATCCTGGGAGAGCTGGCGCGGGGCAACCTCATCGATCCCTCGGTCGGGCGTGTGGATGCGCCCGATCTCCGGACGGTATTGGATCTTTATGATATTGCGTCGCCGTCTGCGGCGGAGGAGGCGCGCAGATTGTATTTAAGCGCGCCCGGGGCCAAGGGGCGCAATCTTCTGCTCGCCTCGCAGGATAATTATTACCCCGCGCTTGATCTTGATCGGAAGTCGGGGTGCATCCGGGACCTCGCTCACTGCTATTC
>JBBISO010000281.1:0-3820 GCA_037441325.1 Acidobacteriota bacterium
GACCTTGGGGTTATGAATCCCACGCTCTAACCGACTGAGCTACGTCGCCACACATTCCATGCGGAACAGCACAATAGGCAAATAATTTTGCGGTCTTGCCGGACGCATTTCAAGGGCAAATCGTCGGCCTGGAGGGAATAAAGGGCCGTCAGATTTTCCCCCTGCTTCTTAAGGATCGCAAACGCCCATATAATTGGCGCGCCTCGGGAATAAGAACGCGATAGGCCGCGGCTACTTCCGACAGCCGGCTGCATTTGGATGCCGCGGATTCCAGAGCTGCAAGGTATTTGAAATTTGATTTGTTGGCGCCCACCTGGGCAAGGAAAAGCGTGCAGGCAAGATCATAAGCCTGCACCCGGTAGCAAATCCAGGCAACGCGAACCGCGGTTTTCATATCCATCCCGCGCATGCCGGCCGCGATCTCATCCCGCGCCCGCAAACTTTGACCCGTTTCAAACAACCTCTGGATATACTCCGGGAAGAATGCCGCGGGGACATCCTCTCCCAAACTGGCCAGACTGCCTGCTTCGTCTACGAGTTCCTCCGGTTCCAGCATCTTCGCCCGGATGCGCGCCCGTTGTTCAACCGCATACCGGTCGCCCGGACTTTCAACCAGGAATTCGTCCAGGGCTTTCAGGGCCGCGTCCAGATTGTTCTTGCGCTCATAAAGCCAGGCAAGATCCAGCAGCACATTCCGCCGCTGTTCCAGCGCCGCATGCAGCAGGGACTCGGCTTCGTCAAACTTGCCCGCTTGAGTCAGCGTTTTGCCCAGCCAGTGCTGAGTTTGCAGGTTGGGGAAAAGGCGCTGGCTTTCCCGAAAATGAGCCTCCGCTTCCGCGTAGCGCTTCAGGCGATAGGCGAGTTTACCGGCGAGGAAAATGATGCGCGCGGATTCCGGAAATAAGCGGCAGAGCTGTTCCGCCAGCGCCTCCGCTTCGGAAAACCTATTGGAATTAATATAAAATTCCAGTTCAAATCCGCAGGTGGCCGGACTGAGAGGGTCTTCCTTCTTAAGGCGCGCCAGGATGGCTTGGGCTTCCTCGAGGCGTCCGCCGTTGAGAGCCTGCTTCATGTGGTATTTCAGCGTTTCAATGAGCGCTTTCGTCAACTCGGGCCTCCGGGAAAATCATGCCGCAACCTTGCCGCAACGCCTGATATTATCGGAATCGGCCTCGGAATCGATATCAGAATCGGTTTTTGGAGGCTTGCAGGCCCACGGGCCATGGGAGCAAAAACCGATTGTGATATCGATTCAAACCATGATTGCGAAGCAGCCTGGGATTTTGGAAGCTCCCAGATTTTTCCTAAAAGGTGGTAGGATATTAGCCTGAACGCGGGGAGTTGTTCCTTTGAAAATCAGGGATCATATTGAGGTCAACGCCCAGCCTACGGTGGTGCGGCTGGATCATTTGCAGGCTGAAGGCGCGGACTGGATCAGCGCCAGCTATTACACAACCGAGGAATCCGGCAAGCATTTCAAGGCCCTGAAAACGCTGCTTGCCAGGGAATCAGGCTGCGGAGCTTTTCTGATCGGCCACTACGGATCCGGGAAATCACATTTCCTAGCATACTTGACCCAGCAGATTCGCGCCGGAACCTTCGGGCATCGCGGCTTGGATGTTTTGCCGGTATCTCTGCTGAATTACCGAGCCTTACAGTCGTTGGAGGACATCCTGGATGAACAGATGCCCGTTCTTCCCGATCAGCGCGACCGCAGACAGAAATGGCGGCGGATAAAGGAGAGACATCCCAAAGGCCTGGTTCTAATTCTGGATGAGCTGTCGGAATTTTTGCGTTCCAAGCCAAATTCTCAGAGCTTCAATGAAGATCTGCGGTTTCTTCAATTTCTGGGCGAATGGGCGCAGGACCATCCGCTGTGGGTGCTCGCGGCTCTGCAGGAGCAGATCGAGCATACCGGAGAGATCGAATATGACCTTTTCCGGAAAATCAAAGACCGTTATCCTGTCCGTTTCCTCCTGACCCCTGCGCATGTTAAGGACCTGATTGCGGAGCGCATTCTCGGCAAAAAACCGTCCTACGGCCCGGCGGTTGAGAAGCTCGCTGCGGAACTGAGCAAAATTTATCCTAAGAAGTCCATCGACTACGGGATCTTCTGCGAGATCTACCCGATCCATCCGGCAACTCTGGAATTGCTGGAGGAGGTTCGGGATCGATTTTCCCAAGCGCGCGGAATCGTCGATTTCACGCTGACCCAGCTTCTCGGAAACGAGGCGCGCGATATTCCGCCTTTCATTGACCAGCCGTGGGGCGATCTGATCACGCCCGACGCCATCGTCGATCACTTTGCGGATATTTTCGAAGTACAGTCCGAGTTCCTGGCAATCGCGCAAAAGGTGCTCCCCTACTTCCGGAAACACATTCCCGAGATGTTTCCAAACAAGCTGCGGCAAGAGCTGGCGTGGCGGCTACTCAAGTTGCTCATTTTGGTTCATTTGTCTCCCCGGCGAACCTCGCTGAGCGCGGATGAAGCGGCTCAGTGGCTGCTTTTCAAAGTATCCAGCATCGATCCGGCAAAGAACCGCGAAATCATAGGCAAGATATTGGAAGTCCTGTGCGGGCAGGGCGCATTTATCAAACAGCAGGACTCTCGCTATCGTTTGGATTTGGAGGACGACAGCAAGGAACAGCTCGAACAGCTCCTATCCAGGACGATGGAAGAGCTCAAGCATCGGGGCAAGTTCGTCTTTGAAAATCTGGTTTCTTTGCTGGAACGTTCAGATTTCAATCCCTTCACGCTCCCCCGGGATCGCTGGTTCCCGCGCAAAGTGCGCTGGCACTTTCACGATTGGGATTTGCAGATTTACCTTGGCGAGGGCGTCCCCCAAGAACCGCCCAAAGGAGTGGCGCTTCAAATCGGTATTCCCTGGGGGGCTCCCGCGGCCGGGACTCGATGTTTTAAGATCATTCCCAGATCAATCGAGCTCAATTCGGAGATCATTGAGCTTTCGGCCCTGGTGGACTTGAGGGATCGCCCGCTGCCCGCGAGGGTTTTGACCAGGATTCAAGAGCGTATTGCTTCAAGGAGTTCCTGGTTTCACTCCCTGATCCGTAATGCTTACAACAACGCAAGCTTCTTTGATCCCGGCGAAGCCAAGGCCATCCCGCCGCTGAATTCGCTTCAAAGCCATCACGCGGGCTGGCTCAATGCCGGCGGCGAATGGATCCTGCGCCAGACATATCCTCTGTTCGAGCAATTCGCTCCGCGGCATGGCCCGCTCCCGAAGGAAGCATATCGCCAATTCATGAAATTCGCCTCCGAACATGACCTCAGTGCCGAAGAAGCGCCCGATTATGTCAAGTTGATCCGTGAAGCTTACCTGGTTCCAATGGGGCTCATGCATAGGAGAGGATCGGAGTACTTTGTTAACCAGAAGCTGGATAACCACGACCTTGTTCGCCTGCTTACGCCCATGCTCGACCACCATCCGACACCGGAACGCGTCTATCAGCACCTCAGCGCTCCCGTATACGGACTTACCGCGGACCAGATTCATCTTTTGCTGATTACTTTGTTGATCCAGGGAGAAATCGATATTGTCAAAGGAGATCGTTCATACCGCGAGACTTATGAGACCCTGATCTTTCCGCTGCAGTATGACAAGATCCTTCCCGGCAGGGCGCTCAATTTGAATCAGCTTCACGACCTGCAGGTTCTCTGCGAGGGGTTTCGCATACCGGTTCCCCGCCAGTGGAGCGTGCTGGCACAGAAAAGGGTTCTGGAGCAACTGCGGAAAATCGGATCCCAGCAGCGGGACCAGCTCGGCGATTTTGCGGCCGTTCTGAAAGCTCAAGGGGAGGC
>JBBISO010000282.1:0-3741 GCA_037441325.1 Acidobacteriota bacterium
CATGCGGAGATCGGGGAACAGTTTTTAAAGCAGGGCATCCATGTCCTGGTCGAAAAACCGATCGCCCATACTCTCGAAGACGCGGAACGCCTGATTCGCGTGGCGCGAGAGAACGGCCGGATCTTGCAGGTCGGACATCTCGAGCGTTTCAATCCGGCGGTAATGCAACTTCGCCAAATCGTAAGGAAACCGCGATTTTTCGAAGCGCACCGCATGGGCCTTTTCTCTCCCCGGAGCCTGGATATCGATGTCATCCTGGACCTTATGATCCATGATCTCGATATTATCGGCCTGCTGGTACCATCTCCCGTGGCAAGCTTGACCGCGGTGGGCATCGCCATTTTGACCAACCGCATAGATATTGCAAATGCCAGAATCCAGTTCGAGGACGGATGTGTAGCTAATATCACCGCCAGCCGCGTATCGATGGAAAAGATTCGCAAGCTTCGCCTTTTCCAGCAACAGGAATATATCTCGTTGGATTACGCAAGGCAGGACATGGAGGTTTTCAGTCTGAACCGCAAGGCCGGCGAAAGAATTCCGGATATTGTAAGACGGAAATTGACACCGGAAAAAAAGGAACCGCTCCGGGAAGAATTACGCGCATTTCTGGATGCAGTGAGGGGATTGAGCCCGGTGGAATGCAGCGGGGAAGAGGGACGGCAAGCTTTGGCGCTGGCCCTTCAGATTTTGGCTCAAGCCGAAAGAGCTCAAGCAGTTGAAATTGACAGAGCTTAGCGGCGTTTTTTATACTTAAGGCAACGCAACCGGCGGAGCGACCTGATGCTGGATTATGTGCTATCTAAAACTCGGAGAAGGAGGCTCAGCAGACGCCTCATTTTCGCTTGGATTGCGAGCTGCCTTTGGCATTTCGCAATGCTCGGGATGCTTATCCAATTCCCTCAATTGCTGCAAGGCGGAATGTATCATCAATTTCGAGGTCTGACCGGATTCCGGGGTTTGCCGGCACCCGCCGCCGAGGAAGACGACAGAGAATGGCGCACCGTGGCAGTTTTGAGAGATCTGCCGATGACGGCCCCTTCGGCCGCCACCCTTAGAAAATATGTTTACGATTGGGAAAAGAACAAAGCGGGGAGCCCGCCGGTGAGGGTCCGATGGGGTGATGAGCAAGAGACAGCTTTGAAAGCCGCGGCGGTTCCGATACCCAGAACCAGCAGGGAACGGCAGCAGCCAATGCCGCCTCTTCCGGCCGGCGATACTCCGTCTGCCTTCCCCGAGCGGGATTTTCCCGAACAAATTGCGGCGGCACCCACGGCATCGGCATCTTCCCCGATTTCCGGCCGGGTCGATGCAAACAGCAAAGGAGGCATCTATCTGCCGCCTCCCGTGCGGGATTCGACACAAAAGCTTGAGGCAGCCGACAATAATGCCCCCAGCTCCATTCCGTCCGTAAAACCAGGGGCCGGCGTGCCGAACCTGCAACAGAACCAGGGCGGCAAAGACATGGTTGCCAGAGTTTTTGACAACGAGCAGCAGGCGCTGCGCAGTCCGGAAGGCGGCTTGTTCGATACCAAAGGATTCCCCCTCGGGGAATATGCCAGTTTCATTATCGAGCGCATCAAGGGAAAATGGTTTATCCCTTCGAATCTCCGGAACGCGCAGGGACACACTACCATCATCTTTTTTATAAACCGAGAGGGTCAGTCGACCGATGCCCGCATCGTTGCATCGTCAGGCAGCGATTCCCTTGACCTCGCTGCTTTGAATGCAATCATGTCGTCCACTCCTTTCCCGCCGCTGCCTAAAGGTTTTCCCGGAGACCATATCGGCGCCAAGTTTATTTTTTCCTATAACGAGCCGCAATAACAGGCGAGGGGCTGAGTGAGTTTGCGCGTGAATTTTTCGAAGGTTCAAGCCCCGAAAACTTGTTCCGGCATGCTCCCGAGCGGAAATGCGTTACGGTCCCGATGCCTATTGATTGCGGGACGCTTTGCCCTGCCTTCCGTAATACTCTTTTTCCTTCTGGCCTCATCTTTCGGATGCGGAAAACATAAAGCTCCGGCTAAACCGCCTCAACCTCCATCACCGCCCGCCGCCACGGCCAAAGGCGCACAGCCTCCCAAAAGGCAGACTCCGCAAGTCCCATCCAGACCGCCCATTAAGGACGACTCGGGGAGACCGTCCACCCTACCCCAAGCGGCTGAAACTCTGCCGCCGGGAACATCGGCAGGTCCATTAGTCAGAATCGGCCTCAACACGGCGGCAGCGGAAATCCGCCTATCAAGCTCCGGCGATTACTATCTTTCGGAAAAGGGATCGGAAGCCACACCGCAGATTCTGCGGGGAGAAATCCGGTTGCGCGTGGAACAGGAAGTAGAAGGAACAGCGGTTGTATTCCGGGTGCAAGCGGGCTCCTTTGCCAGACAGGAAGCGGCTGAAGACTTGGGGAAAAAGCTGGAGAGCCAGTTTTCGGCCCCGGCAAGAATCCGGAAAAACCCTGCGGTCGGCACTCATCAGGTAAGAATCGGCGAGTTCCCGACGAGGGAAGAGGCTCAGACCTTTTTAGGGCTTCTTACGGAGGCGGGCTATTCGGACGCTTTCGTGGTAAGAGAAACTGTTTCGGAAGGCGGCGGCAAGGCCGTTCTGGCATTGCGCGGAAATCAAAATCTCTTTCGCGCAAGCCGGGCGGGATTTCTTTTCGCGCCAGCTTCCTCCGAGAATCTGCTTGTCTTAAACGGCAAGCTTTATCGCGGCGTCTTGGATGTCGTCCTGAACCAAGGCGGGCGAATGACCGTGATCAACCAGTTGGGAATGGAGGAGTACCTTTTGGGAGTCGTCCCGGCCGAAATCAGCCCGACGCAATATCCCGAATTTGCCGCGCTGGCAGCGCAGGCGATAGCAGCCAGAACCTATGCGCTCAAAAACATGGGCAGATTCCGCTCCGAAGGCTATGATCTAAGCGCTGACACCAGGACGCAGGTTTACAACGGCGCCTCCGAGGAAAAAGCCGCCACCAATGAAGCCGTGCTCCGGACGTCCGGTCTTGCGATTTATTACCAAGACAAGCTGATCGATGCGATGTATATGTCCACCTGCGGCGGCCGAACCGAGGATTTTTCCAATGTCTTTGATGCATCGCCGCAGCCTTACCTGCAAAGCGTTTTTTGCGCGGTTGAAGGCGGCCAGGAGAACGACGGGACTGTTCTCGAAGGAAAGCATGAAATCAACCAGGTGATCCTGTCCAGTGACGGAATGATCGCCAACCGCAATCTTGAGTTCGCGCGCGTCCTGGGCATTGTTGAATCCGCCTCCGAAATTTCTCTGGAATTCCTTGAAGGCGCAATCGGAAAAGTAGAAGCGGATCGGTGGATCCGGAACGCCAAGAGGATCACCCAAAGCGTCCCGGCCGCCGACGAACCCGCGCGAGTGGAGGTGGGCACCAGGGCGGGTTTCCTCCAATATGCAGCCACCTCGTTCTTCGGTGCCGACGAAATCAAGCGGAGAATATCGTCCAGCGACGCGGCCTATTACATGAGCAATCTCCACGACGGCGATGCCGTGCCCGAGTCTGCGCGCTTTGCGCTTGCCTACCTGATGCAGCGCGGTTTATGGCATCCCTATTCGGATAATGCCGCGCGCCCGGAGGCGCCGATGCGCCGGCTTGACGCGCTTTCCCTGCTCGTGCGCTGGGTGGAGTCGGCAAGACCCGAGGTTCTGAGGAAAGGCACTTTTGTCGGCGCTGTTTCCGGAAAGCCCGAGGAGCCTCTCGATCCCATCCTG
>JBBISO010000283.1:0-3722 GCA_037441325.1 Acidobacteriota bacterium
GGCCGGTCTTAGAAGGCGCGCGGTTGCCGCCGCATTCTATCTGTTCTTCGCCAACCTGGTCTCCATGGGGGTCGGCCCGCTGCTTGTCGGGATCGCCAGCGACTACTTTCAGCCCCGATTCGGCCACGAATCGCTCCGCTATGCTCTTTTGGTCATTGTTGTGGTGACATTTTTGTGGTCGGCGATCCATTTCTTTCTGGCCGCGAGAACTTTGAGAGAGGATCTGGCGGCAGCCCGATGATAACGGTACCTGGTTGATAACGGTACCTGGTTATACTGTCCCTCGATAACGGTACCTGGTTATACTGTCCCTCAGGTTATACTGTCCCTCACAAAAAGCGGACGGAATCGACCGTCAGGCTGACGGCGCCGAACTCTTCTTCGACTACGCCGGAGAGCACATACGGCCGGGAGCGGTTCAGCATGTGGCAAAAGCGCGCATACGTTTGAGGGAAAAAAGTCGTTTCATAAAGCGCGCTGGTATCCTCAAAACTGATGAACTCCATCGGTTCATCATCCCTGGTGGTGACGACTTTCCCCGTCACCCACCAGCCCACGGTTGTTACCCGCTTCCCGACATGCTTGGGAAGATCCGCGGCCCTGACATGCTTGATTTTCGATAGCGGACCGGCATACAGAGACAACGGATGCCGGCTGATCAGAAAGTCCAGGGTCTCCAACTCATGCTCCAGAACCATACGGGAACTGTACTGCGGAGTTTGCGGCGGCGGTGTCGGCGGCGCATCCTGAAAAAGCGAACGCGTCAGAGGACGGCGCGTTGCGCGCGCGGCGTGCCATGCCAGCGCTTTCCAGGTCATTTCGGGCCGCGTCGCCCCGCCGGCAATGCTGTCCATCGCACCGGCCTTGATGAGTATCTTCACATCCCCAAGATCCAAATCGACCCGCCAGAGAAAATCTTCCAGGGAAGCAAAAGGTTTTTTCGCGCGCTCCTCCAGAATCGCCTGCAGCGCGGATTCGCGCAGCCCTTTCAGCTGCATCAACCCGACCCGGAGGGTCTGGTTGCGGCCCCAGTAGGCCTTGCGGCTCCGGTTGACATCCGGAAGGAGCACCCGCAGCCCCATCCGGCGGGCCTCCGAGATGTAAGCGAAGGGAGCGTAATATCCGCCCTGGTTCGTCAGCACCGCCGCCATGAATTCGGCCGGGTAATGCGCGCGCAAATAACACGATTTGTAAGAGACGAGCGCATAAGACGCGGAGTGCGGCTTGCAGAACGAGTAGCCTGAAAAACTCATGACCATCGCCCAGATTTCATCGATGACATCGCGGGCCACACCCCGGGCGGCAGCGCCCGCATAGAACATTTCCCGGTAGTCCTCCAGCTTTTTACCCGCACGTTTCTTCGAAAGGATCTTCCGCAGCAGGTCCGCATCCGAGGCGTCGAATCCCGCCATGGCCATAGCTATCCGGGAGACGTCTTCCTGGTACACCATGATTCCATACGTTTCCCCCAACACTTCATCCAGGATCGGGTGGAGCGAACGGTAAGCGCCGCCCCGCAGGCGGCGCACATATTCGCGGATATACTTGTTGGCGGCGGGACGTATGATTGAGCTGTGGATAACAAGATGGTCGAAATCTCCCGTCCGGCACTTCCGCAGCAGCTGTCGCATGGCGGGTGACTCCACATAGAACACGCCCACTGTGTCCCCCCTGCATATCAAGTCCCGGGTCTTGGGATCCGTCATGGGATTCCATCGCTCATAATCGATTTCGACCCCATAATTCTCCTTGATCGCCGCCAGGGCGTCCCGAATCACGGCCAGAGACCGGTTTCCCAGAAGATCGATTTTTATCAACCCTGCGTCTTCCGCCTGGTCCTTCTCCCATTGAATGATCGGGACGCCTTTGGGCGCGCGCTCAACCGGGACGTACCGGTCGATCCGGTCGGGAACGATGACAATTCCGCCGCAGTGCACGGACATGTGGCGAGGGTAACCCTCAAGCTTCACGGCCAGGCGCACAATCTCGGGCCAGGGCTCCTTCAGCTCCATATTTTTGTAGCGGGGATGATGTTTGATGAAATCATCCAGGCGGTGAACCGACCAGTAATTCTCCATGCGCTGCGTGACCGCCGTGATCTCCTGTTCGGGAAGACCGTATACCTTGGCCACTTCCCTCAAGGCGGCGCGCGCGCGAAACCCTACGTGATTGGAAACCATGGCGGCCCGGGACGCGCCATACTTGCGGAAAACGTAATCTAAAACCCCGTCGCGTTCATCCCAGGGGAAATCGATGTCAATATCAGGAGGATCGACGCGGCCTTCGTTGAGAAAGCGTTCAAAGAACAGATTGTGGGTGATCGGCTCGACATGCGTGATCCCAAGGCAGTAAGACACCAGGCTCGCGGCTGCGGATCCGCGGCCGCAGGTTCGGGCCGATTGCCGGACAATATCCCGCACAATCAAAAAATATGGCGCGAAGCCTTTGTCCCGGATGATCTGCAGCTCGTGTTCCAGACGCTTCCGGACGGAATCCGAAAGCTCGCCGTAACGTTGCTCCGCGCCGCGGTAACACTCTTCTCTGAGGTACGCGAAGGAATCCGTTCCCTCAGGGACATCAGCGGGCGGAAACACGAGTTTGCCTATGTCCAGATCTGCGGCGCACTCCGCTGCGATGCGTTGCGTGTTCTCCAGAGCCCTCTCAACCTGAGGGTACCGGCGCGCCATCGCCTCCTCCGGTTTCAGCCAGCGGTCGCCGCTCACTACCTGCTCGGGCGGGACACGTGACCAGCAGGTATTCAGATCAATCGCCCGCAGCAGCCGGTGCAGCGCGTAATCAGACGGGTCGACGAAATAAACATCGTTGGTCGCGACCGGCGGAATTCCGCTGGCACGGGAAAGATCCAGAAGCAGGGAGTCGGTACGGGGATCGTTCAGCTCCACATAAACCCGGGAAATCCCATGGCGGCGGGCAAGGGCTTTCAACAACGGGATCTGATCGCTGAAAACGATCAGGTTTTCGCATCCCTCGATCAAAGCGCTGCTCAGGCAAAAGCCCGGCTCCAGCCAGCGCCGGGATACGATACGGCAGAGGGTTTCGTATCCTTCCCGATTGCGTGCCAGCAGAGTCGCACGTTCCGTGTCCGTCCGCAACTCGCAACCGACGATCGGACGCAAGCCGCGTTCCGCCGCATACTGAAGAAAGCGGACCAGTCCATAGACACCGTTGATATCGGTCAGAGCCATCGCGGACATGCCGCGAGACAGCGCTGCATCCACCAACTCCTCGATTGTGCCGGCCCCGCGGCAGAATGAGTAATTCGAATGAACGTGCAAATGAACGAACATACCAATTTCAGGTTGCAGGTTGCAGGTTGCAGGTTTTTGACTTGCAACCTGCAACCTGGAACCTGCAACTTGCATCCCGACTATTGACGATGGCGGATTCGCCATAACGGTGACGCAAGGCATCGATGGCAAACTCCAGTTTCAAGCGGCGTTCCAATTTGGGATCGGCGAACAGTTCCAGCTGAACCAAGCCGAAAGAGAGTTCCGTGAGTAGCAGATGCATGCTGCGAACACGCGTGCGCCGCGTTAAAACCAGGTCCAAGAGCGCCCGGGCGCGCGCATAGAGGATCGCCGAAGATTGTAAAGGAGGCGTAAGCTTCAGCGCGCGCCCTTCTTCCCGGTAATCGGCGTAGCGGACGCGCAGCTCCATACGGCCCGCGCGTTGTTTCGCATCCCGCAACCTCTCGCCCGCGC
>JBBISO010000284.1:0-3716 GCA_037441325.1 Acidobacteriota bacterium
TCTCCGGCACCCCTTCGGGGTTGGACTGGCCGCCAATTTGAATGGTTTCGCGACAGAAACTAATTAACCCGCAGTGAGGCAGATTGCTGCCGCCTTAAAGTGCTTGCCCATCTGCACATTGCACAAGGCGCAAGCAAGCTTGCGCATCGCCCAATAGATAGCATGGTTGAGATTTAAGATGCATTTCGGGACAGAATCGAGCTAAGTTTCAGATAATGCAACTCCGCGATGTTAAAACCCTCTTAGAATTGGGATCATCTCTGGGATTTTGGCCGGCAGGAGCCGCGTCTTATTTGGCTCTTGACAGAATGGGCCTGTCCATAAGAACCTTTACCCAAAAACTGGGCGGGTGTGTTTCCGAAGCGTTTCTCGGGAACTCTGACGCCATGAATAATATTTCAACCCGGTGTGTTGTTTACAGGACCTTTCCCAGGAGTAATGCTTATGACCGCTAATCCTTATCCTCGGGGCTTAAAGCTTTTCAGTTCAATCATCGCCATATTGGTTATGATGTGCGGAATCGGTGCCTTCGCCTTTCAGGAAAAAATCTCGCCGCTCTCCGACTATCAATACAAGCGGGACTTCACGCAATATGAGGCAATCAAAAAGAGACCGACGCCCAGAAACGGGCCTCGCTTCTGATGGCCTTTGTGAAGGAACGCCCGATTTCAAGGATTCTTCTTTACACGGCGACGGACTATATAGAATGCGTAAAGCCACATATTGATAAAAAGGATTGGGCTAAAGCGGCTGCTATGCAGGAGGCGTTTTTGGCCGCAGTGCCGAATGAGAAAACGGTACAGGAGGCCGGTATTCCGGTTGGCGCCGAGGAATTTATTAAGGACCAGTTGCGGCCGACCCAGATATTGCTCCTCAGATCTCTTATAGGGACTTACTATCAGTCCAATAATATGCCGAAGGCCGCCGAGGCAGCTGAAAAAGTTTATGAAATCGCCCCGGACAAGTCGCTGCTCCCCGTGCTGGCCGACATTTACCTAAAACTGCCCAACGTGGATAAGTACCTGGGCGTGGGGCAAAAAATCCTGGCCGGATACCCCATGGAACAAGCCTATTCCACCGCCTTGCAGATGGCTCAGGTTTACATTCAGAAGCAAGATGTAAAGGCCGCCATAGAACTCCTTACCAAAGTCATGGACGTTTACGGAGACAAGGTTCCGCCGAATCTTCAGGAAGCCGCATGGAACCCTACCCGAGCTTTTGCCTATGGCGTAATCGCTTCGGGAATATACGCGGCCAAGGATTATGGAAAGGCTCTGGAGCTTTACGAAAAGGTTGCAAAATACGATTCCAAAAGAGATGATGCCCATTATTTCATCGGCATGTGCAAGTGGCAGAATAAGGACCCGGAAGGAGCCATTGAAGCTTTCGCCAGGAGCGTAGTCTTAAACAAGGCGTATTCCGAACGGGCAAAGAAGTACTTGGAGGACCTTTACAAAGCGCGTCACAACGACTCCCTGGACGGGCTGGATCAGGTTTTGTCCAAAGCAAAATCGGAATTGGGGGTCAACTAGCCCGCATTTCTCGCGAGATTTTTGCGGCGGCGGCATCTTCGGACATGCTTACGGCGTTGCGCTCCCTCAGGCTCCTCGCCGACGCACCTGTGAGGACGGCTTCCCGGAGCCATCCTCAGGCGGCTCTGTAGAGGTTGTCTCAAAACTTGCAGATTTGCCGGTTTTCGATTAAAACCGGATGGCAAGGCGAACCCCATGGAATGCGCAGGCTTGCTTGCGCCTTTTTCATAAGTCTTTATGGAATATATATTTAGCATGCTTGTGAAGGCGGCAGCAAGCTGCCGCGCTCCAAAGGAAACCAGATTCGCAATTCCTAGGAAATTGCGGTTTTGAGACAACCTCCGTAGATCCGCCGGCACATGGCGTGAGGCCGCGATCTTTGGGCTTGCCGATTTTGGACATCGGCAAGGCGAACGAGTTAATCAAATGCGGGGATGCACATTTTTCAAAATGAGCTGGTAATCTTCAACATTTGGATTTAAAATTTGAAGTTGAACCCAATAAAAACCGCGCGTGCGCTGGCTCAGATCTCATTCCGAATAGGAGCAACATGACAGAAAAGGAAACCCGGCTGAATAGCGCCTCAGGCGACAAGAAAATCTCCATTCAGGAAGCCTTGGACAAGGAGGGGGAGCAGCTTCATATCAGCGAATTGCAGGCTCTCAACATCAAAGACCTGGCCAAGATCGCAAAAAAGTACAAGATCGCCGAAGCCGGAAAGATGAGCAAGCAGGATCTAATCTTCGCCGTCCTTCAGGCCCAGGCCGAAAAGCACGGGCTTATCTTCTCCGAAGGGGTGCTGGAAGTACTGCCCGAAGGCTATGGTTTTTTGCGGTCGCCCGATTACAGCTACTTGCCGGGACCGGACGATATCTATATCTCCCCATCGCAGATCCGGAAATTCGATCTGCGCACGGGGGATATCGTTTCCGGCCAGATTCGAATGCCGAATGAGGGAGAACGGTATCTGGCCCTGGTAAAAGTGGATGCAGTCAATTTCGAACCGCCGGAAGAGGCGCGACATCGCATTTTTTACGATAACCTGACGCCTCTCTATCCCCACGAGAGAATCCAGCTGGAAACGGCCAAAGAGAATCTCTCGGCGCGCGTGATGGACATTTTCACTCCGATCGGGAAAGGCCAGCGCGGCCTGATCGTGTCCCCGCCGAGGACCGGAAAGACCATGCTGCTGCAAAACATCGCCAACTCGATCAGCGCGAATCATCCCGAGATTTATTTGATCGTCCTTCTCATCGACGAACGTCCCGAGGAAGTCACCGATATGGAGCGATCGGTCAAAGGAGAAGTCATCAGCTCCACCTTCGACGAGCCGGCTTCACGCCACGTTCAGGTTGCCGAAATCGTGATGGAAAAGGCCAAGCGCCTCGTGGAGCACAAGAAGGATGTCGTGATTCTGCTTGACAGCATCACTCGCCTCGCCCGTGCATACAACACCGTGGTGCCCTCCAGCGGCAAAGTGCTGTCCGGCGGCGTGGACGCAAACGCCCTCGAGAAACCGAAACGCTTCTTCGGCGCAGCCCGTAAGATCGAAGAAGGAGGCAGCCTGACCATCATGGCCACGGCCTTAATCGACACGGGAAGCCGCATGGACGACGTGATTTTCGAAGAATTTAAGGGGACCGGCAACATGGAGATCATCCTGGACCGGAAATTAGTGGACAAGCGCATATTTCCGGCGATCGACATCAATCGTTCGGGAACCCGCAAAGAGGAACTCCTGGTGGACCAAGCCGACCTGAACAAGATCTGGATCCTTAGAAAGGTGCTCAGTCCGCTTTCGATTGACGAAGCCATGGATCTCCTTCTGGACAAACTCCGGAAATCGGAAGGCAACTCCGAGTTTCTCAATTCGCTGAACAAGGGATAAAAGGATTTTTGCCCCCTCACCAAACCCGGCCGGGTTCACGCTCGCGCACTCGGCCGCGATACCGTTGCGGAAACCTTTTTTTGGAAATACAAATTAATTCGCAAAATTCATTTATCGGGTACAGATAAATAATTGGAATCCGCAGGCTGCCTTGGACTGCGGCAGCTTGCTGCCGCCTTCAAGTACTTGCTAATCTTCACATTGCCAAAGGCGCAAGCAAGCTCGCGCACTCCAAGGGCTTTGCCTTATAGATAGCATGGTTAAGATTTAGGATGCATTTTGCGACAGAAACCAGC
>JBBISO010000285.1:0-3714 GCA_037441325.1 Acidobacteriota bacterium
AGGCCACGATCCTGTCGATCACGGAGCTCAACGTGGATTCGTCGCTCATCTGAACCAGTCCCAGGCGTTTGATGACGGCTGCCGGCTCCTCGGCGGTGCGGCACATTTCCTCGAAGACCGCTTTCGCGATTTTCCCCGAAATCTCGCCGGAGTCTATGGTTCGAATCAGAGCCGCAAGATATCCTGCCGGGATGGGACAATTTTCCATGTCTTTGCCGGAGTTTTTGAGAATATAGGCGAGGCCGCCCATGATCCAATTGGCGGATGAACGCGGATTCCCGGATTTTATCGCGCATTCTTCGAAATAGTTGGCCAGAGCCGGGGTTGCGGTAAGGAGCAGGGCGTCCTCTGCCGAAAGGCCGTATTCCTCCATGGACCGCTTCATTCTTGCGGTCGGAAGTTCGGGAAGCTCGTTCCGCAAGCGCTCAATCCACTCGGGCTCCAGCTTCAGTGGCAAGAGGTCCGGTTCGGGGAAATAGCGGTAGTCATGGGCCTCTTCTTTACTGCGCATGGGCATCGTCCGCCCTTCCGGCTCATCCCATAGGCGGGTTTCCTGAACGACCTCTCCCCCTTCCGAGAGAACGCGCGCCTGGCGCTCGATTTCGTAATCCAAGGCACGCTGCAGGAACCGGAAGGAATTCAGATTTTTGATTTCAACCTTGGTCCCATACTTTTCGGAGCCCGCCGCGCGGACCGAAACATTGGCGTCGCAGCGCAAGCTGCCTTCTTCCATGTTGCCGTCGCACACCCCCAAGTAGAGAAGGATTTTGCGCAAATGCGTCAAGTAGTCATAAGCTTCCTGGCTGCTGCGAAAGTCCGGCTCGCTGACGATTTCCACCAAAGGAACGCCGCTGCGGTTTAGGTTTACATAGGATTTTGCGGCGGCATCCGCGTCTCCGTCATGGATGGATTTTCCTGCATCATCTTCCATATGAAGGCGCCTGATGCCGAAAGATTTCTCCCGCCGATCCACGATTTTCCGGTGTCGGTTCTTTGGCCGGAAAACAGTGTCACGCGCCCATGCTCTCCCAGTGGCCGATCGAATTGTGAAATCTGATATCCCTTGGGCAAATCCGGATAGAAATAGTTTTTGCGCGCAAAAATGGATACCGGATTGATCAGGCAACTCAGAGCCAAGGCCGCCTTGACGGCCATCGCGACCGCTTCGCGGTTCAGCACGGGAAGCGCTCCCGGAAGGCCCAGGCAAACGGGGCAGGTGTTTGAATTGGGGGGAGCCCCGAATTGGGTGCTGCAGCTGCAAAACAATTTGCTGCGGGTGAGCAGTTGCGCGTGCACTTCGAGTCCGATTACAGGCTCAAATTTCATGCACATATTATAAAACGGAAGCCTCCGGGCCTCCGAGCCTTTGTTGCTGTTACCGGCCGTAAAAATTGAAGCATTTCGCCCTATAAATGAGTCCCACGCATCATTTTGCCTTTTCAAATTTTTTTGCGGCCTTGTGAGGGCAGCCCGAAGTGTTGTTTCAGCAAACAATTGACAAGCGGCGCCGGTTCGAACTGTCCATTGGCACACGGAATGCTGCTATAGGCCTATGGGAGCGCTGCTTTTGATCCCGCCGGAACTGGGGCGTCTAATTCGAGGGATTTCCGGTTCGTGATCGGCGGCAGCGCTCTGCTGTTTTGCCTTTTGCCGGCGGTTTTCCTGCGGCCTACCATCCCAGATTTTCGGCTAGGCGGGATTTTTAAGCGATGTGAAGCAGCCGGATGGCAAGCTGTGGGACCAGAACAAGGATTCCGAAGCGCTTTCAACCGCGTACTGGCCCGCCAAACGGCCGTCAATACAGGCGGACCGACAAGAAAAGGAGCTCAGTGAGTACATAGGGCAGGAGTAAGGGGACTGCGGACTATAGGTGTTAACTTCGCCCCCATTTCTCACCAGGGTTTTGCAGTGCACAGCCGGGGAAGTTTATTGCGTTGCGCTCCCCGTGAGGACGGCTCTCCAGAGCCGTCCTGGGCGGGTCTGGAGACCCGCCCCACATGGCGCGCGCCTTGTATCCACACCCGTCTGGCGACGCCTCGCGGCCAAAGCTTGTGAGCTATGCGGGTTAAGCATTGAGGAAAGCGCTTATCAGAGCCGACGCTCTGTCTTTAAGGTCAGGGAAATCGGCTTGGCCGTCCAGCCAGATGATACTCCGGTCCGCGCGAAACCAGGTCCGCTGCCGTTTGGCAAAGTGCCGGCTCTCCGTTTTGGTGGAGTCGATCGCCTGTTGATACGAAAGCTTCCCGTCGATGTACTCGGCGATCTGACGGTATCCGATTGCTTTAAATGCCTTCGACTCTCTCGGGAATTTTTCCCGCAGGCTGCTAACTTCCTCCAGAAAGCCGCTGTGAAACATCTCCTCCACCCGCTGTTCGATCCTCCGATAAAGCTGTTCGCGTGAAATTTCTATCCCGATCTTCAGCCACCGATAGCCCTTGAGCGCATCCCTTGGTTGTTGTTGCCACCAGCTCATGGATTTTCCGCTGACAAGATAGACCTCGTATGCGCGGATGATCCGCTCCGCGTCCCGTTCGGCCAGACGGCGGGCGCATTCCGGGTCGACCCGCTGCAGCGCCCGATGAAGGATTTTGGCTGACTTGCGTTTTATGATCCTTCGCATTCGCGCCCTCAACTGCTCCGCGCGCGCTGGCCCTTCGAAAAGTCCGTCGATCAGAGCGCGCAGATAAAAGCCCGAGCCTCCGACGACAAAAGGAATATTCCCGCGCGCGCTTATCTCGCTGATGGCTAGTCTTGCCGCCCGCTGGTAATCGCCGGCGGAGAAATCCTCGCCGGGATTCCGGACGTCCAGCAAATGGTGCCGGACAAGCGCCTGCTGGGCTGGGGATGCTTTGGCCGTGCCGATATTCATGTGGCGGTAGACTTGAAGCGCGTCACAACTTACGATTTCTCCGTGAAACAACCGGGCCAGAGTGATGGCCAGCAGGGTTTTCCCGGAAGCCGTGGGCCCAAGAATGATGATTCCAGGATACTCGTTGGGCACGTATCTATCCGAGCCTGAAGTAATAGCGGATACAGGCAAGCACCAGAATAATCGCGGCGAGAACAATGATTCCTAATACTTGCGAACGGCGGCGGTCCATGGAAATGGATTCGGGGCCCTCAGATCGGGGGATTTGAAATCGGCCGGCCATGTTTCATTTCGTATCTCGAATTTCAGATCTCTAATATGCTTTGCGGATCTGCACGCCTTGGTAATAGGTTTTGAGTATATCCTCGTAACTGCGTCCGGCGCGGGCCATGCCGAAAGCTCCGACCTGGCATAATCCGACGCCGTGGCCCCACCCGCGCCCGTGAAATCTGAAAGAGGCGACGCTTCCGTCCGGATTATGCTCCCGTGTCAGCGTAAAAAGCGTATCTCTGAGCCCTAAAGCGTTTCGGACTCTGTATCCATTCAAGGCGACGGATTTCCGGCTGCCGATGACCTGAATCTGGACGACTCTCCCTGAATTTCCTATCCGTGCCGGCTTCAGGTCCCTCAGTTCTCCGATGTCGCCGGCCAACGCGCGCAGCTTCTCCGCCGCTGCCGGCCGCGTGAGGGTCACATCCCAGGTGGCTACCGGAGAGTAGCGGTCGCTGGCGGCACCGGTCGGGTTAAGTTCAACTTCAAGGAAATCTATGGTTCCGTACTGGTCGACGTGGAAGGCTATTTTCTCGTTTCCTATGACCTTCAGGCTGCCCACCGGCGTTGTCCGT
>JBBISO010000286.1:0-3695 GCA_037441325.1 Acidobacteriota bacterium
CCATGGGGAAAGCAAAACCTTCCTTCCTGGTCGGTAATGGAAGTATTTTTGCCCGGGTTGATGCTTATGGTTGCACCGGGCACGGGCAGGCCCTGCACATCCAAAATGACTCCCTGAATGGCGCAGGGGGTGGAGTTAATAGATTGCGCAGGGGGCGACGAGCGCCCGGAAAATGGGATTAATATTATTAAAATAATGCATTGAAACAATTTCATTGTCAGGGATCCTTCCATTTCCGGCTGTCCTCTATGCAGAATCACAGGATGCCGGCTATATGAAGAGAGACATATGAATCAATTTGTCTCTGATTTTTCTCGTGAGAGCTTTGGCTGAAAACTGGGGCAGGCGGATTTCAGAAATGCGGGCTGCGCGCCAGTGCTTTTCAGGGCTCTTCAGGGCGTGATTACAGGAAGGGGTAAGGGGGGCTTCGGGCTGCGTCGGCGGACGCGAACACCTCGAGGAAAGGTGAAACGGTGTCCGGAAGAGTAAAAACACCGACAATATCCGGAGTGGGAATGGCCAGCGAGCAGGTTTCGACCGCCGGGGTAAAAGCGCTTAACTGGCACAGTACGCAGTGAATATCATTTGCCAGGTGGGCATCTGCGGCGGCGCCGAAACTGGACAGCAGAATGACCGCGCACGAAATTACGGCTATTGCTTTTTTACCATAACCAGCGCGTGATTGCTTTGCGGTTGCCGCTAGCATGGATTGAACTCCTGCGTCGGTCTGCAATCGCCTCCACCGACTGTCATCAATAGACTAACGCGCATTGACAAAACGGCAGATATATTTGATTAGTCACAAGCCGAATATTTAATGATTTGCTCCGATTTCGTCAAGGGAATAATCACCATATGCTTCAAAGAAGTCTTGCATCATGCAGTGGACCAACAATGCACCCGCTTTCCGAATGCGAACATGCATCCGCTACCCCGCTCTTCCACGACGCTCGTTGACCCACAATGCCGCGGCGAATAGAGCGCAGCCGAAAATCAACCGCATATGATTCGCGGATTCCTTTAGAATCAGCAAGCTCGCGACCACGGCAACGGGTATTTTGAGGTTGTTCATGACCGCCAGAATGCCTTCATTCACCTTGCGCGCGCCCAGGTTCCATAAAAAAAACCCTAGGCCCGAAGCCGCCAAGCCGAGGTAAAGGAGCGCAAACCATTGACCAGGATGAACCGTGAGCCGATGAAAATCCGTTGTCATCAAAGAAAAAAGCCCGGCGACGATGACAGCCCCGCCATACAGGAACCCAAAAACGTTTTTATCGCTCAGCGCCGCTCTTGCCGCCATCAGCTGCCGGTAAGCCATCTGGCCGAAAGCGAAGGCGGCGTTTGACAATTGGACCAGCAGAATGCCGCGCGCGCTTAGCGCGGAAGGCTGATCGGGAAATTCGATGACGGCTCCACCCGCAACGGCAAGCAGCGCGGCCATGAGAAATACCCCGTGGAACCTTTTGCGGGCAGTATCGTTGAAAACCGTTACGAACAGCGGAGTGGTCGTGGTCATCAGGGCGATCACGTGCGCAGGAAGGTAGCGGTATGAGGCGACGTAGGCAACATACATTAGGCCGAATTGCACCCCGCCGATGAACATGAACCGCAGCTTGTCCGCTAATGCAATGCCGGCCGGCCGCATAAACAGAAGAAAGACCGCAAAAGAAAGCAGCAGCCTCACGAAGGAAACAAAATTCGAATCTAGGGAGACCAGAGAGCCCTTGATGATAACAAAGGAAAAACCCCATATAATCGAAACTATGATCAAGTATGACATGCGCGCGCATCCCTCACATCGGAATCAATATCGGTATTTCGACCTCGACGCTGATATCGATTTCGCTGCCGAGCAGAGTATCAATTATCGGCGCGCATGGGGATAAGAAATGTTCCGTTTTTTCCTATTTCAGTGGCCGGAGTATGGCGCGGCACGGGCCGGCATCTCCTCGGTACATAAGGAGCGGCAAGCAAAGGCCTCACGGCGGCACTCGATCTTTGCCTGCATTCAACTATATAATCAGCGCCGTCGTTTCTAAGGAGTAGTTTTATCTCGATTGGAGGCAATCGCATGCAGAAAAACATTTTGCTGGGTATTTTGCTGATCGTCGCGATTTCAGCCGCGGCGCAGCCCGCACGATCGCAGATTCAGACTGCAAAAGTTAACGGCGGAGAAGTGCAAGGTGTCATTGCCGACGGCGTAGCTTCTTTCAAGGGTATTCCCTTTGCCGCTCCTCCGACCGGAGAGTTCCGATGGAAGGCCCCGCAGCCGGTGAAGGCCTGGGCCGGAATCTTGAAAGCCGATGCTTTGGCCCCTGCTTGCATGCAGGATACCGGCATGGCCAAAATGATGGGCGCGCCCGCCAGAGTCGGCGAGGATTGCCTTTATCTTAATGTGTGGACGGCCGCTAAGAAGCGGGGTGAAAAGCGCGCTGTCATGGTATGGATTTACGGCGGCGCCTTCATCGGCGGAATGACCAGCATTTCGATGTACGACGGGACAAAACTCGCGCAAAGAGGCGTGGTGCTGGTAAGCACGGCCTATCGCGTCGGGCCTTTCGGATTCCTGGCGCACCCGGACCTCAGCCGTGAAAGCCGCAAGGGCTCCGGAACTTATGGCCTGCAGGACATGATCGCCGCATTGCGGTGGGTGAAGAAAAACATCGCCCAATTCGGCGGCGATCCTTCGCGAGTAACCATTTTCGGCGCATCGGCAGGGGGAATCGCCGTCAGCATGCTCGCCGCTTCGCCCGCAGCCAAGGGCCTTTTCCACCGCGCGATCTCCCAGAGCGGCGGTTCTTTTGCCCCGCCGCGCTTCGGCAATGAAGCCGGCCAGAATGTCCCCACCCTAAAGCTGGCTGAAGATTCAGGCAAAAGCTTTTTGGAGAAATTGGGCGCGCGCGACATCAAGGCAGCACGCGAATTGAGCGCCGCGCAGATCCAGAAGGGCCTCGCAGCGGGCGGAATGGGCTTATTTTGGCCGGTTGCGGACGGCCACGTGCTTCCAGGCGACCAATATGAACTCTATCTGCAAAAGCGTTTCAACGACACTCCAGTGCTGATCGGCACCAATTCCGATGAGGGAGCGATGTTTGCGCGGCGCGCCGTCACAGCGGCCGCGTTAGAAAAACAGATTCGAGACGGCTACGGGCCGCACGCGGCCGCACTTCTGAAAGCTTATCCTTACGCCACCGATGAAGAGGCAGGCCGGTCTTCCAAAGACATATTCCGGGAATCCGCCTTTGCCTGGCACACTTGGATCTGGGCGCGGCTGCAATCGCAGAAAGGCAAAAACAAAGCCTTTGTATATTACTTCGACCACCGCACGCCGGCTTCGCCGGACGGCGCAAACCATGGCGCCGAGATTCCCTATGTATTCGGCAACCTAGGCGGTCCCGGCGGGCCGTCCGGACCGGAAGACATCGCCCTTTCGGACCTGATGAGTTCCTATTGGGTCAATTTCGCAAAATCGGGCAACCCGAACAACGCAGGCTTGCCGGTGTGGCCTGCATTCACAGAAGACGCGCAGATAGCCATGATCCTTAAATCGTCTCCCGGCGCCGAGCCGCTGCCGAATATGGAGAAGCTGAAAGCATTCGACGCTTATTACGGCTGGCGGCGAGCGGAAGCAAGAGCTAAGTAGTTTCTGTCGCGAAACCGGTTTTTTAAGCAAGCCCCGGAGGGGCGTTTAGAGA
>JBBISO010000287.1:0-3685 GCA_037441325.1 Acidobacteriota bacterium
CAGAAGCCCATCTTCAATCACGGCCCTCGATGTGGTTTCGGCTCTGGAGGGCAAAAGCGCGCCGGCCGAGTGCGTCATCGACGCCTCAGCTTGCCGGCGCTCGGATTACTGTGCGGCCCGCGACGTCTGGTGCAAGGTCGCCTCGGCCGTGGACGGCGTCCTGTCCGGACTTACGCTGGAGCAGCTGTCAGCCCGGCAACGCGCCATGGCCTGCGAACCGATAAGCTATTCCATTTAGAAAGAGAGGTTAACTGATGGCAGCGATCTTCGAGGACAACAGCCATAGCATCGGCAAGACACCGCTAGTGCGTCTCAATCGGATTTCCAGGGGACTACCCGCGACGATTGTTGCCAAGATTGAGGGCCGCAATCCGGCATATTCGGTCAAGTGCCGAATCGGCGCCTCAATGATCTGGGCGGCGGAACGTGAAGGTGAGCTCAAGCCGGGATCTCGCGACATCACGGTGCTTGAACCCACAAGCGGAAATACGGGCATTGCGCTGGCATTCGTTTGCGCAGCCAGGGGCTACCCTTTGGTTTTGACTATGCCGGAAACAATGTCGATCGAGCGCCGCAAAATGCTTGCGGCTTTCGGGGCGCAACTGGTTTTGACCGAGGGGTCCAAGGGCATGATCGGGGCCGTTGCTGCAGCCGAAGAAATCCTCGCCTCAGACCCGGCTAAATATTTTATGCCGCAGCAGTTCAAAAACCCGGCCAATCCTGAGATCCACTTCCTGACCACGGCGCCGGAAATCTGGAATGACACCGTCGGCAAAATCGACATTTTAATATCCGGCGTCGGCACCGGGGGTACCATTACCGGCGTCAGCCGTTACATCAAGCAAGTTCAGAGAAAATCCATATGGTCTGTTGCCGTGGAGCCGATTCATTCTCCGGTCCTCACGGCCATACGAAACGGCCAGGAACCTAAGCCCGGTCCGCACAAGATCCAGGGAATCGGCGCCGGCTTCAAGCCCGATGTTCTGGATCTTGATCTGGTCGACGAGATCGCCACCGTGTCCAACGAAGAAGCCATGGAATATGCTCGCCGCCTCCATCGCGAGGAGGGAATCACCGGCGGCATTTCCAGCGGAGCGGCTGCAGCTGTGGCCTGCCGGCTGGCTGCCCGGCCGCAAAGCGAGGGTAAGCTAATTGTGGCCATTCTGCCGGATTCGGGCGAGCGCTACCTGAGCACGGCGCTCTTTGAAGAAGCCAAATAGGAAACCCTATGCAAAACATACCTCCGCTTTTGGGAGCCGACGAATGATGCTGTCGATTGGGGAACGCATCCGTAACCTGTGCCGGCGCCGCAACGCCGTTATCCTGGCGCATAACTACACGCTCCCGGAGGTTCAGGATCTTGCGGACTTTGTCGGAGATTCGCTGGAGCTGTCGTTTCGAGCCTCTGAGACAAGTGCCGATGTTATCGTATTTTGCGGCGTTCATTTCATGGCCGAAACGGCAAAGATACTGAACCCGCGCGCGCTGGTCCTCATGCCTGATCTCTGGGCTGGCTGCCCCATGGCGGACATGGCGAAGGTGGAGGAATTGCGCCGGACAAAGGTTGAGCATCCCGGCTGCGTGGTTGTCAGCTATGTCAACACGACGGCGGCAGTGAAAGCTGAATCGGATATCTGCTGCACCAGCGCCAATGCGCCTGCCATTATCTCCGGGATTCCGGCGGAACAGCCGATTTTGTTTTTGCCTGATCGAAATCTGGGTTCGTGGGCAGGCCGGGTATCCGGCAGGAATCTGATCCTCTGGAACGGTTACTGCCCGACGCACCAGCGTATTCTTCCCGAGTTCATCCAGAGGGTGCGTGCGCTCCACCCGGAGGCACTCGTCGTGGCGCACCCGGAATGTCCGGAACCGATACGCTTGTCAGCGGATCATATAGCAAGCACATCTGGAATGCTGTCCTTCTGTCGGCGGTCAGATCGCCTCGAATTCATCATTGCGACCGAGCAAGGGCTGCTGCACCGTCTGCGCGGTGAGAACCCCCACAAGAGCTTCCTCGAAGCGAGCCCGTACATGACGTGTCCGAACATGAAACTCGCCACTGCCGAGAAGATTCTATGGTGTCTGGAAGATTTATCGGGCGAAATTAAAGTTGATGAAACGGTCGCCTTGCGCGCGCGGCGGGCTATCGAGCGGATGCTCGCAGCAGTCTCGAATGCAAAGACCGCAAAGGCCTGCCACGATCAAGCCGGCGCCGGGAAACAAATACCGCTCAGCTAGCCGCTGATCTCAATCCGCTTTGAGGCTGAGATTCGCATTTGGCAATCATGAAAATCGCATTCCAGGCCCGGAGATTGGGCAGCAATCGAATCTCGCGGTCTCCTTGCAGATATCGGGCTGCCATTGCCTTGTAGCCCTTTTCCCGGATGAAATCCCAGAAATCGCGGATACTCAAGAAACGCAGATTGGGTGTGTCATACCAGTGACAAGGAAGCGACAGCGTGACGGGAGCACGGCCCCGGAAAAATAGCGCGAGGCGCGACCGGAGACACGCGAAGTTAGGAAATCCGACAATCACGCGCCCGGCTACGCGCAGGGATTCGTTGATGATGTATTCAGCTTTCCGCACCTCTTGCAGGCTCTGGTTCAGAATCACGTAATCGAACGACCGGTCCGGAAATTCGATCAGCCCCGTCTCCAGGTCGCTGTGAAAGACGCTGAGACCCTTCTTCACGCATTTGGCGATGGCCGCATCATCCACCTCGATGCCCTGCACGCGCACCTTCTTTTTGCGGGTGAGCAGGTACATCAGATCCCCGTCGCCGCATCCCAGGTCGAGCACTTTCGAGTTGAATTCAATCAGCTCGAAGATGACGCGGTGATCAAGACGAATATTCTCGGATTCCATGTCACCGCGCGCCTCTATCCGCGTAAATTTTTTCGAGAAAGTGCCGGATCAAGTGCGTCTGCAGTTCGACTTCCACCAGAAAAGCGTCGTGGCCGTATGTGGACGGGATGTCGCAGCTTGTCGCCTCGACGCGGTTTGCCTTCAACTGACGGATGATCTCCTGGGATTGATAGGAGGGATACAGCCAGTCGGATTTAAAAGAAATCACCAGGAAGCGCGTGTCGATAGGCCTGCCCTTCCGCGCCAGTCTCCCGCCGGAAAGGTCAAAATAATCGATGGCCTTCGTAATATAAAGATAGGAATTTGCGTCAAAACGCTTCACAAAGGAATCGCCGCGGTAACGCAGGTAGCCCTCAACCTCGAAATCGGCGATAAATTTGAAGCTGTAGTCTCCGTTCTTAAGCCGGCGCGAAAATTTCTCCTCCATGGAGCGGTCGCTCATAAACGTGATATGACCGATCATGCGTGATATCGCGAGGCCCCGGGCCGGCTGGCCGTATTCATAGTAGTTCCCCTGCCGCCATTCCGGATCGGCCATGATGCACTGCCGCACCACCTCATTGAATGCAATCTGCTGAGCTGAATGCTTCAGCGTTGTGGCAATGGGGATGGCTGCTTGCACCCTTTCCGGATAAGCAGCAACCCACTCCAAGGCCTGCATCCCTCCCATAGAACCCCCGGCGACGCACAAAAGTCTTTTGATGCCAAGATGATCGATGAGATGCCTCTGGGCGTGCACCATGTCGGCCACAGTGATCATGGGAAAATCCAGGGCATAAGGGGTGCCGGTTTTCGGGTTGATTGAGGACGGTCCCGTCG
>JBBISO010000288.1:0-3679 GCA_037441325.1 Acidobacteriota bacterium
GTTATTGAAATTATCTGAGACCATCTCCAATACAAGTAATCAAACCGCCTAACCCGCGCTTGCAGCCGACACGCTACACGCGCCGCGAACAGAGGTACTTGGCTGGTGCGTCGTGCCTGTTGGTTAGCGCGCCTTGCCTGTGACCGCGTGCGGCTGAAGCGCCTGCCGTTAGCCACGCAGGGCAATCGAGGACTGGATCGGAATGGCAAATAGTGAGGCGAGGGTGTGGGGAATCCACGGTGGCCGGACTGGCGACGCCGACACCCTGTTTCTGAAGATTGCTGGATCGTTCTCGTCCCGGCAAACCAGTTCAATATGGCGGGGATTTTCGCAAACAAGTACTGGAATTGCTGGAACAGCCACCACCTAAAAGTCAGGCACGCTGGGACGGCGCAGCTGTCGCAGAGCGCTTGAAAACCTCTACTCACGCGGTTTGGCGTGTCCTGCGAAAAGAAGGCATTTGCCTGAGCCGCCAGAGGAGTTGGTGCGTAAGCACAGATCCCGAATTTACTGCTAAAGCCGCGGATATCGTTGGGCTCTATCTCAACCCTCCCGAGAATGCCTTTGTGATTTCGGTCGACGAGAAACCGAGCATTCAGGCCCTTGAGCGCAAAACAGGCTATGTGGAAACCAACAACGGCAAAATTGTCCGCGGATTCAAAAGCACATACAAACGTCACGGCACGCTGAATTTGTTTGCGGCTCTGGAGATTGCCACGGGAACGATTCACACAGAAACCACAGAGAAAAAGAGACGCGTAGAGTTTCTCGAATTCATGAATCGCGTTCTGACTGAACTTCCGGCAAACGGAGATATTCACGTCGTCCTGGACAACTACTGCATTCACAAGAAAAATGACGCTTGGTTGACGGCACACCCAAATGTCTTTTTTCATTTCACCCCAACCTCCGCCAGCTGGTTGAATCAGGTAGAGATTTGGTTTGGAATAATGTCGCGGAAAGCGCTCCGAGGAGCAAGCTTCCGCGATGTAACTGAATTGCGACCGGCTATTGAAGCGTTTGTTGCGGCATACGGCCCAAAGGCGAAACCTTGCATATGGCGAAAGCGAGAAGTAAAGGGATCTCAGCTTAAAAATACTATCGTTAATTTACGCAACTAAGCACTAGGTCATTCCAGTATCAAGATGACTGCCGACGTTTACGGCCATCTTGTACCGGGTGCAAACCGGCAGGCAATGAATTCCCTGCCCTCTCTTAATTCATCAACCACCGCTCGAAAAGCGGCAGGTGAAAACGCATAATGAACTCCGCAACCCAGGCCGAAATCCGCAACCTATCCGCAACTGAAAGCCGCATCATTCCGGCTCGCTACAACCCCTGTTCCCCTATGTATTTGATTTTCTTGGGATTAATTGGTGAGCCGTGCTGGACTCGAACCAGCGACCCTCTGCTTAAAAGGCAGATGCTCTACCGCCTGAGCTAACGGCCCACTTCCATGGTGACGGAAGATTAGCACGCCGGCGGGCGCTTTCAAAGCCGGTTATGACAAACTATCGCAGTTTTGTTATGAAAAACCAGGCGGGACCGCTTGCTATCATTTTTGATACAGGCTGACGGTGCCGGAGACCGAAGTCATGAATAATAGCTGCTTTCCGCCGCCCAGCCGCCCGCGCGCAGACTTGCCGGGACCGTGGCGCCGTTCCTGAATTTCGATGGGAAAATCCGTCTTGAGTTGGCCGCTCATGCTGGACATATCAATCAGGGCATTCAGGCCCGCCGGCGCCCGAGCCGTAACATTGCCGCTGATGGAGGAAAACCGCATATGGTTCCGGCCATGAGCCTGATTGATTTCAACACTGACGTGGCCGCTGTGCGAGGAAGCGCTTACCAGGCCGGAGACGCCTTTGATTTCAACATTGCCCCTAACGCTTTCGGCCCTTAATCTTCCAGTGACGTCGGAGATTTCCACATTGCCGTCGTATGTGGATATGCGGCTGAAATTGTACCCGGCCGTGCTCGGCACTTTTACTTGAAAATCAGCGCCGGCGCGGCCGATGTCAAACTTGGGGGACACAACATGCAGTTCTATCCGGTCTCCGATGCTTTGGTCGCGAATCTCGACCTGATCGTGGCCGATCCCTTTCTTGTTCGCAACGACTTCAATGACGGTCCCCTTGTGGCCCTCGATTTTGATATCACCCAGAATGTTGCCGATCACGATCTGCCCTCCGGGTGCGAGGGCGTAGCTTTTCCGAAAGTCCTGCGCAATTCCTAATTGAAGGCTGAACGCCAATGCAATTGATACTATGATCCCGCGCCTCATCTCCGACCAACCGTCCCTGCAATAATGCTTTCAAAAACTCTCAATTACAAGCAAGTGTTTTGGCTTTTCAATTTGATGCCGGTGATTGGGAACCAATGCTCGAAGCATCTCTTCCTGTCCGCGCGATATTCCTGCCGCTTCTATGCCGGTAATTTTTTCACACCCGGTCGGGGACTACAAATGAATTCAAAAAATCACTTTGAACCACAGATGCCGCTCAGGAAACGCACCATCCAAGATTCAATACTGGAGTGCGGGGGGGCGATCGCGATCTCATCGCGATCCGATCCGGTTGACACAATCGAGATTTCCGCTTTAACCAGATCCGAAAGGAGCTGCACGTAATCCTGCGCCCGAGCCGGCAATTCATCGAAATTTTTAATACCCTCCGTCTTCTGGTTCCAGCCCCTGACGGCAATGTACTCCGGGCGGCATTGTTCCAGTACCGTTATCTCAGGCGGCAAAGATTGAAGCACCTGTCCTTTGTACCGATAGCCATGGCAGATTTTAATCTCCGGCAATTCGTCCAGAACATCCATTTTTGTGATGATCAGCGAGTCGAGATTGTTGATCAGGCACGAATAGCGCACCGCGACGGCGTCGAACCATCCGCAGCGCCGGGGCCTTCCGGTGGAAGCACCGTATTCCTGGCCTCGCCGGCGCATTTTTTCGCCGACGGAGTCCAACAGCTCGGTAGGAAACGGTCCCGAGCCCACTCGGGTCGTATAGGCTTTCGAGATTCCGATCACCCCGTCAATTCGCGTCGGCCCCACCCCCGTGCCGGTGCACGCGCCTCCCGCGGTGGAATTGGATGACGTAACAAACGGATAGGTCCCATGATCGACATCGAGCAGCGTGCCTTGCGCACCTTCGAATAACACACTCATTCCTGCATCCATGCTTCGATTCAGAAACTCCGCCGCGTCGGCAAAATATTCCGATAATTCTTCGCCCAAGGTTCGCGCGTGTTCACAGACCGCATCGATATTCAGGTCCTCTCCAATCGAGGGGATCAGCGGCTCCTTGGTTTTTTTGTTTTCTTCCAGCCGGCGCCGCAGAATTTCCGGGTTCAACAGGTCGCCGATGCGCAGCCCCCGGCGTCCCATTTTATCTTCATAGGCGGGACCGATGCCGCGGCTCGTAGTGCCAATCCGGGCTTCTCCCCTGCGCTCCTCGTCTCCCTTTTCAATCAGCCGGTGGTATTCGAATATAACGTGCGCGCGATTACTGACGATGAGCCTCCCCTTGCAATCGATTCCGGCAAGAGCCAGATCTTCTATCTCTTTTTTCAACGCGATGGGATCAACAACGACTCCATTGCCGATAACGCACAGCTTCCCGGGGTGCAGGATCCCCGAGGGAATCAGATGCAGAATATACTTTTTTCGATTGATA